>NZ_LOMM01000012.1:0-91772 GCF_001605945.1 Enterobacter sp. SENG-6 | reverse complement strand
TTCTCAAAATCGGTGGAGCTGCATGACAAAGTCATCGGGCATTATCTGAACATAAAACACTATCAGTAAGTTGGAGTCATTACCAACTGCGCCTATATTGGCTTTGGTAAAAGCGCCACGCGCTATCATCTCCCTTATGTTTTATGCCGCAAGGATAAATACAACGTAAAGCGTATTTATGATATTGCGCGTAAGCCAGAGGTTGAAGCGCAGCCGCACTATCAACACATCTGTTTTACCTCCCGGCTGCAGGATATTCTGGAAGATAATACGCTTCAGCTGGTGGTTATCTGCACCCATCCTGATAGCCATTTTGAGTATGCCCGGCTATGTCTGGCACACGGCAAAAACGTGCTGGTCGAGAAACCTTTTACAACCACCCCAGAAGAAGCGAAAACGCTGTTTGCTCTGGCGAGGGAAAAGGGCTTAACCGTCTCTCCGTTTCAGAACCGACGTTTTGATAGCTGTTATTTGACCATGAAACAGGCCATTGAGAGCGGTAAACTGGGGGAAATTGTCGAGATCGAAAGCCATTTTGACTATTTTCGCCCGGCGTCGGAAACCTGTCCCGGCAGTTATTTCGACGGCGCGTTTTATGGCCTTGGCGTGCATACGCTCGATCAAATTATCGCCCTGCTGGGGCGTCCGCAGCAGGTCGGGTACCATCTTCAGCGCCAGAGAAACCCGCTCAACCCTGACGACGCCTTCACCGTTCACCTCTATTACCCGAAAACGACCGCGATCGTGAAAACCAGCCATCTGGTGAAAATACCCGCGCCGAGATTCACGGTACACGGTACGAGAGGCTCGTTTATTCGCTATGGTATCGACCAGCAGGAAACCAGCCTGAAGGCGGGCATTATGCCTGGGGACCCAGGGTTTGGTGAAGATCGTGAATGCGCGGTGCTGGAGTATATCGATGACGCAGGATGTTCTGTCCGGGAGGAACTGTCGGCGGTACCCGGCGACTACGGACGCGTTTATGACGCGCTTTACGACACACTCTCCTCAGGCAAGGCCAACTATGTCAGTGAGCATGAAGCGTTAACCAATCTCGACATTTTGCAAAAGGCATTTCAACAGCCAACGCCTGCCATCGTTTCTCTCGAAGAGGAGGCGTAAAGATGAAACGGCTTCTGAATTGCCGGGCCAGCGACTTTCGTGGCCCCATTACCGGCGATAGCTTACGAGATGCCATCAGCGCCAGCGAAGGGCGCGTCATTATGGCCGAAATTGCTGTGCAGGCGCCCCCGCTGTTTGCAGAGGTGACGAATGCGGAATTGTTGTGCGCGTTTGGCGCCGACCTTCTGCTGCTCAAGGGGATCCATTTTCAGCGGCCCGCATTGAACGGCGGAGAAGAACGTTTTGGCGCCGATCCTGTCAGCCAGGTGAAATGCCTGACGGGGCGTTTAACAGGCGTCAATTTTGAAGTCCTGCCCGCAGACGATCTCTCCAGCCCCGGCGCTTTTCTGCCTGCGCATCTGGAGGCAGTGCGGCATGCAGATTTTTACTGCCTGACCGGCTATGACAAGCCCGGGGTGACGGCCGGGCGTATGTGTCAGGCGATAGCAGCGCTCAGGGCGCAAACCGATAAGCTGATTCTGGCCGCGAAATTTTATAATTCCGGGCTGGCGCAACCCCAGGAGTATGCTGGCTATATCAGTGCAGGCGCAGATGGCGCTATCTTTTCGGCACCAGGCGGATGCCGGGGGGCATCGGAAGGACGCGTCAGCCACATTGCGCAGGCAGTGCAGTCGCAGGGAGGGCTTGCCATCACCACGCTGAGCAGTAGTCAGGAAGGTGCGGATTGTGCTACGGTGCGCGACATTGGCCTGGCCAGTAAACGTTGCGGTAGCGACATGCATAATTTTGGCGACGCAGGGATGGCAGGCATGGCCGACCCGGAAGCGCTGAATGCCTTATCCCTCGCTATCCGTGGCCGACGGCACACCTGGGTGCGTATGGCAGCATCCCTGTCTCGTTAATTTGAGTCGGCCCTGTAAGGGGCCGTTTGCGGAGAGCGTTATGCCTAAGTATATGGAGATCTACCATGAAGTGCGGCGGCGCATTATGGTGGGCATCTATGCTCCCGACAAAAAATTGCCCGAAGGGGCAAGGCTCGCCGTTGAATTTGGATGTAGCGAGCTAACCATCACCAAAGCGCTGGATTTGCTCGTCCGCGAGGGACTGGTGCTGCGCAAGCGTGGGCTAGGCTCGTTTGTTAAGCGCCAGGTTTCTGCGGCAAGCAACTCACACCTGATAGGCACCGCGCAGCGCTGCGCCACTCAGGGGAAAACCCTTACCACTCGCGTGCAGTTATATACCGCCGTGCCTGCCTCTGCCGATATCGCGCAAAAATTGCAAATCCCTGAGGGTGAACTGGTGCATGAAATCCACAGGGTACGCGTCATAGCGGAGATCCCTTCCATCGTGGAGTACACCTGGATGCCTGTCGCGCTGTTTCCTCGTCTGGCTCTGAGCCATGTTCAGCATTCCATTTACGCGTACATTACCCATGAGCTGGGGTGTACCGTCCATAGCGCACATATGAAAGTCACCGGGCGAAACGCCAGCGAGCAGGAAAGGGTGTGGCTGGAGCTGACCGAACCCACCACGCTTATTCAGGTGGAGCAGACGGCATTTCTCGATAACGGCAAGCTGTTTGAATACTCCTGCGCCCGCCATCTCTGGCATACCTTTAACTTTGAGACTGACTTTGTGCGTGTCTGACCCATAAAAAAATGGCGCTCCGAAGAGCGCCTAACAACAGTCACAAGTTGGGTTAATACAATACGTCTAAAGTTGAGGGTTGCAGTGGCATAACAGATGAAACTTAACCTTTCACACCGCCCGCCGTCAGGCCGTTGACCAGCCAGCGCTGCGCCAGCAGGAACACCACAGTAATCGGGATGGCAGAGAGTACGGCCGCTGCGGCAAAGTCGCCCCACAGGTAGTTTTGCGGATTGAGGTATTGCTGCATACCCACGGCCAGGGTGTAACTATTCACATCACGCAGTAGCAGAGACGCGACCGGCACTTCGGTGATGGCGGCGATAAACGACAGGATAAACACCACCGCCAGGATAGGCACCGACAGCGGCAGCAGAACCAGACGGAACGCCTGCCATGGTGTCGCGCCATCCAGCGCCGCCGCTTCTTCCAGCGAGCCGTCGATGGTTTCGAAATAACCTTTGATGGTCCACACATGCAGGGCGATACCGCCAAGATAGGCGAAGATCACGCCGCCGTGGGTGTTCAGGCCGATAAACGGCACATACTGGCCCAGGCGGTCAAACAAGGCATACAACGCGACCAGAGACAGTACCGCCGGGAACATCTGGAAAATCAGCATCCCTTTCAGCAGTGAGGCCTTGCCCGGGAACTTCATACGGGCGAAGGCGTACGCACAGGTGGTGGAGAGCGTCACGATGCCGATCGCGGTGATGGTGGCCACTTTCACCGAGTTCCACAGCCACAGCAGTACCGGGAACGGCGGCGGGGTAACGCGGCCATCGGCATGCTCCACGCTGAAGCCCAGTGCGAGCTTCCAGTGCTCCCAGGAGATTTCGTCCGGGATCAGGCTGCCGGTAGCGAAGTTACCCGAACGCAGGGAGATGGCGATGACCATCAGCAGCGGGAACATGATCGCCGCAATAAAAATCAGCAGCCCTAAATGCGTCGCCAGGAGGCGCAGTTTCTGAGATTTGGGTTGTACCATAGCCATGATCGATGCCCTCCTTAGTCAAATTTCATACGTGTGGCTTTCAGGTTCACTATCGCCAGCGCGCCAACCAGCAGGAAGATCAGGGTGGCAATCGCTGCCGCCAGACCAAAGTCCTGACCGCCGCCGCCTTCAAAGGCGATGCGATAGGTGTAGCTCACGAGCAGATCGGTATAGCCGGCTGGCGTGGTGGTACCGAGACGATCCGGGCCACCGTTGGTCAACAGCTGAATCAGCACGAAGTTGTTAAAGTTGAAGGCAAAGCTGGCAATCATCAGCGGAGTCAGCGGTTTGATGAGCAGCGGCAGCGTAATCTTAAAGAAGTTCTGGAACGGACCCGCGCCATCCATTGCCGAGGCTTCATACAGGTCGTCCGGGATAGCCTTCAGCAGGCCCATGCACAGGATCATCATGTACGGATAACCCAGCCAGGTGTTGACGATGATAATCATCGAACGGGCGGTGGTCGGGTCGCTGAACCAGGCCGGTTTGATGCCGAACAGCGCGCTCAGCATCATGTTGATTTCACCGAAGCTCTGGTTAAACAGCCCTTTGAAAATCAGAATTGAGATAAACGACGGTACGGCATACGGCAGGATCAGCAGCACGCGGTAGATCGCTTTGCCTTTCAGGGCTTCCCACTGCACGAGGCAGGCCAGCACCATACCCACGGCAACGGTCAGGAGTACCGTCAATACGGAGAAGACCACCGTCCAGACGAAGATAGCAAAGAACGGCTTCTGGATCCCTTCGTCGGTAAACACGCGGGTAAAGTTGTCCCAGCCGATGGTCACGGTATAGCCCGGGCTGAGTTTGTCATCGCCCCAGCTGCCGTCGGCGTTTACAGACTGATAGAAACCAATATCGTTGTTCGGACGGTACTTCACGCCGCTCTGGTTATTCGTCAGCGTGCCGTCATCCGCCAGGGTATAGAGTGGCTGCGTGCCGGAAAACTGGCGCAGCGAGCTCATGGTCACTTTGCTTTCATCTGGCAGCACGGCGGTGAGCTGAGTCAGCGCCTGACGGTTCTGGGTAATGATACGCAGGTTAGCGCGTTCGCCTTCCGGCAGGGCTGGGGCCTCTTTTAAGGCCAGTTTCTGCTCGCCGCCAAATTTGAAAGCATCGGAAATATAGGTTTTGCCGCTCTCGCCGTCAGTCAGTGCTAATTTCCATTCGTCACCCGCAGGATACAAACCAAAGTTGAAAGTCTTGCCTGCCTGATAAGAACGGTCCAGAAGCACCTGAGTGGCGCGCTCTTGCGCGAGTTGGTTGGTGCTGCTGTAGTTAGTGAATGCGATAGCGATAGTACAGATCAGCGGGAACAGGACAAACAGCCCCATCCCGGCCACGCCCGGATAGACATAACGCCAGGCATATGCCTTACGGTTGGCGAAAATATACAGGCCAGCAGAGCTTAAAATCAGCGTCATGATGGCGAACAGATATTCCCCTTGTACGTACATTAAAACAACAAGGTAACCCACCAGCAGACAGAGCAGACCGATCGCTGACCACTTCAGCACGTCGCTTTGCCACCAATGTTTCTTTTTAATGACATCCATGGGGTTCTTCCTCTACAACGTTTGATCTTTTCTCCCTCTCCTGGGGGAGAGGGCCGGGGTAAGGGCGTGCGGATAGCGACAACCCTCACCCTAACCCTCTCCCAGAGGGAGAGGGGACTACGGCATTACTTAGTAATACGACCCTGCGCATCTTTCAGCGCGGCATCGACAGTCTGACGACCGCTTGCGGCGTTAATTACCGCAGTACGGGTGGCATACCAGAACGCGGCCATCTGTGGGATGTTCGGCATGATTTCGCCTTTCTGGGCGTTATCCATGGTTGCCGCGATCCGTGGGTCTTTTGCCAGCTGATCCTGGAAGGATTTCAGCGCAACGGCACCCAGCGGTTTGTCCTTGTTCACTTCATCCAGACCCTGATCGGTCAGCAGGTAGTTTTCAAGGAACTCTTTCGCCAGCTCTTTGTTCGGGCTGGCGGCGTTGATACCTGCGCTCAGCACGCCAACAAACGGTTTAGACGGCTTGCCGTTGAAGGTTGGCAGCAGCGTCACGCCGTAGTTGATTTTGCTCTTGTCGATGTTGGTCCAGGCCCACGGACCGTTGATGGTCATCGCGGTTTCGCCTTTGTTGAACGCCGCTTCCGCGATGGAGTAATCGGTATCCGCGTTCATGTGTTTGTTCTTGATCAGATCGACCAGGAAGGTCAGACCCGCTTTCGCACCCGCGTTGTCCACGCCCACGTCTTTGACGTCATATTTGCCGTTTTCAAACTTGAACGCGTAACCGCCATCGGCAGCAATCAGCGGCCAGGTGAAGTACGGCTCCTGCAGGTTGAACATCAGCGCGCTCTTACCTTTCGCTTTCAGCTCTTTATCCAGTTTCGGGATCTCTTCCCAGGTTTTCGGCGGGTTAGGCACCAGGTCTTTGTTATAAATCAGAGACAGGGCTTCCACTGCAATTGGATAAGCGATCAGCTTGCCGTTATAGCGAACGGCGTCCCAGGTGAACGGGAACAGTTTGTCCTGAAAGGCTTTATCAGGCGTGACTTCCGCCAGCAGGCCGGATTGTGCATAACCCCCGAAACGGTCATGCGCCCAGAAGATGATGTCCGGGCCGTCACCGGTTGCCGCAACCTGCGGGAATTTCTCTTCCAGCTTGTCCGGGTGTTCTACGGTGACTTTGATACCGGTGTCTTTTTCGAATTTTTTACCCACTTCGGCCAGGCCGTTATAGCCTTTGTCGCCGTTAATCCAGATAACCAGCTTACCTTCTTCAATTTTGGCGAGAGCCGGTGCGGAAATCATCATTGCTGCAAGGGCGGACAATGCGAAAACGCGTGCGCCAGTCTTGATCTTCATATCTGCCATCCTTTTTTGGTGATGTGCTCGTGGATACATAAGGTGGTTCAACGTCACTCAGTCTCCTTATTTGACATCCTCTTTCCATCCTCCCAACCCCTACGCCCCACCCCCGGTTTGTGTGATCTGTGTTGCATAAATTTAAGTTATGAGTGCTGGCGCACATAAAAACACGCTGAATTTTGCAGGTGGCTTCACGAATTTTGCCTCAGCCCGCCAGCTGCGGTCGCAGAGCCTGCTCTCTCATCCTCCCGCCTCCTCCCCCATAAAAAAGCCGGGGGGTGGAGGATTCGCGAAAGTAATGGATACCCCATAGTGAACTTATCTTGAATGTTTCTGTCGGTGACAGGTTGTAACGAAGGGAGAAGGGCATGGCGAGCGTACAGCTGCGTAATGTAACGAAAGCCTGGGGCGACGTAGTGGTGTCAAAAGACATCAATCTCGACATCCACGAAGGTGAATTCGTGGTGTTTGTTGGCCCATCTGGCTGCGGTAAATCAACTCTGCTGCGTATGATTGCCGGTCTTGAAACCATCACCAGCGGTGATTTGCTGATTGGTGATACCCGAATGAACGACATTCCGCCTGCCGAACGTGGCGTTGGCATGGTGTTCCAGTCTTATGCACTTTATCCCCATCTCTCCGTCGCCGAGAACATGTCCTTTGGCCTGAAGCTGGCGGGGGCGAAAAAAGAGGTGATTAACCAGCGCGTCACGCAGGTGGCGGAAGTGTTACAGCTGGCACACCTGCTGGAGCGTAAACCGAAGGCGCTTTCCGGTGGTCAGCGTCAGCGCGTCGCGATTGGCCGTACGCTGGTTGCCGAACCACGCGTCTTCCTGCTGGATGAACCACTTTCTAACCTGGATGCCGCGCTGCGCGTCCAGATGCGTATCGAAATCTCCCGTCTGCATAAACGTCTTGGCCGCACGATGATTTACGTCACCCACGATCAGGTCGAAGCGATGACGCTGGCTGACAAAATTGTGGTGCTGGACGCAGGCCGCGTGGCACAGGTGGGTAAACCGCTGGAGCTGTATCACTATCCGGCAGACCGCTTTGTTGCGGGCTTTATTGGCTCGCCAAAGATGAACTTCCTGCCCGTCAAAGTCACGGCGACAGCCATTGAACAGGTACAGGTGGAGTTGCCAAACCGTCAGCAAGTCTGGCTGCCGGTCGACAGCGCCAACGTACAGGTGGGGGCCAACATGTCCCTCGGTATTCGTCCTGAGCATTTACTGCCGAGCCACATCGCCGATGTGACGCTGGAAGGTGAAGTTCAGGTCGTCGAACAACTTGGTCACGAAACACAGATTCATATCCAGATCCCCGCCATCCGTCAGAACCTGGTCTACCGCCAGAATGACGTGGTGTTGGTAGAAGAGGGTGCCACATTCGCTATCGGTTTGCCGCCAGAGCGTTGCCATCTGTTCCGCGAGGATGGCACTGCATGTCGTCGGCTGCACAAAGAGCCAGGCGTTTAAGCAATCCCAAAAGAAGACACGAAACCGACAGGTCAAGTGTTCAAAGAAAAGCAATGATCTCAGGAGATAGAATGATGATTACTCTGCGCAAAGTCCCTCTGGCACTCGCCATTGCGGCAGGCATTATGTCTGCCCAGGCAGGTGCTGTAGACTTTAAAGGTTATGCTCGTTCCGGCATTGGCTGGACCGGGAGTGGCGGTGAACAACAATGTTTCCAGGCAACCGGTGCTCAAAGTAAATACCGTCTCGGTAACGAATGTGAGACGTACGCTGAGCTGAAACTGGGCCAGGAAGTGTGGAAAGAGGGCGACAAGAGCTTCTATTTCGACACTAACGTAGCGTATTCCGTTTCTCAGCAGAACGACTGGGAATCCACCAGCCCGGCCTTCCGTGAAGCTAACGTGCAGGGTAAAAACCTGATTGAGTGGCTGCCAGGCTCCACCATCTGGGCCGGTAAGCGCTTCTATCAGCGTCATGACGTCCACATGATCGACTTCTACTACTGGGACATCTCAGGTCCTGGTGCCGGTATTGAAAACATCGATCTGGGCTTTGGTAAACTCTCTCTGGCAGCTACCCGCTCTTCTGAATCAGGCGGTTCTGCAACCTTCGCCGATCGTGATGCCAACGGCGACCGTGTTTATGACAACGTTGTACCTAACGACGTCTTCGACGTGCGTTTAGCCGGTCTGGAAACCAACCCGGGCGGTACGCTGGAGCTGGGCGTTGACTATGGTCACACCAACATTCCTGACGACTACTACCTGCAGCCTGGCGCTTCTAAAGATGGCTGGTTGTTCACTGCTGAACACACCCAGAGCATGATGAAGGGCTTCAACAAGTTCGTACTGCAGTACGGTACGGATTCCATGACCTCTAACGGCAAAGGTATTCCACAGGGCGGTAGCGTTGATAACGATGGCTCCATGTGGCGTGTGCTGGACCACGGTGCAATCACCCTGGCAGACCGTTGGGACCTGATGTACGTCGGTATGTACCAGAACATCGATCGTGACAACAACAACGGTACCGAGTGGTGGACTGTGGGTGTTCGTCCGATGTTCAAATGGACGCCAATCATGAGCACCCTGCTTGAAGTGGGCTACGACAACGTCAAATCTCAGAGAACTGACGAGAAGAACAGCCAGTACAAAATCACCCTGGCACAGCAATGGCAGGCAGGCGACAGCATCTGGTCCCGTCCGGCTATCCGTGTCTTCGCAACCTACGCGAAGTGGGATGAGAAATGGGGTTACGCAAACAACAGCGACACTGGCTACACCTCCGGTGTGGCTTACAGTGACACCTCTGCGAAAACCTTCAGCCGTGGCGACAACGATGAGTGGACCTTCGGCGCCCAGATGGAAATCTGGTGGTAATTCGTTAGACCTGACGTAATGACCTGAAAAGAGGGGCGCAAGCCCCTCTCTCCTTAGGGTGCTGCGCGCTATTGCCTGGCCACCGCAGTGCTCACGCTATCAGAGGTAATAACAATGAAAATGAAGAAAAGTCTCGTCGCGCTGTGCCTCTCTGCGGGGCTGTTAGCCTGTGTTCCGGCCGTCTCCTTTGCAGACGTGAATTTCGTGCCACAAAATACCAGTGCTGCGCCCGCTATCCCGGCAGCGGCACTCCAGCAACTGACATGGACGCCGGTTGATCAATCCAAAACGCAGTCGACTCAGCTCTCTATGGGTGGCCAACAACTGAACGTGCCGGGGATTTCTGGCCCCGTTGCGGCTTATAGCGTACCGGCGAACATTGGTGAATTGACCCTGACGCTGACCAGCGAAGTGAACAAACAGACCAGTGTGTTTGCGCCAAACGTCTTGATCCTCGATCAAAACATGACGCCATCGGCGTTCTTCCCGAGCGACTATTTTAGCTATCAGGAACCGGGCGTAATGAGTGCGGACCGCCTGGAAGGCGTTATGCGCCTGACGCCTGCTCTGGGTCAGCAAAAGATTTACGTGCTGGTATTCACAACAGAGAAAGATTTGCAGCAGACAACAAAGCTGGTTGACCCGGCGAAAGCTTATGCCAAAGGCACCGGTAACTCTGTCCCGGATATTCCGGATCCGCTTGCCCGCCATACCACTGATGGCCTGGTCAAACTGAAAGTTTCCACCAACAGCGCTTCCAGCGTACTCGTTGGCCCACTGTTTGGCTCGTCTGGTCCTGGTCCGGTGACTGTGGGGAATACCGCTGCACCTGTTTATACCGCGCCAGCTGCTACGGCAGCCGCGACCGCAGCCCCAGCTCCGGCGAAGAAAGCTGAGCCGGTACTGAACGACACCGAAGAATACTTCAACAACGCCATTAAGCAGGCGGTGAAGCGCGGCGATGTCGATAAAGCGCTGAAACTGCTTGATGAAGCCGAACGTTTAGGTTCAACCACTGCCCGTTCCACCTTTATCAGCAGTGTAAAAGGCAAGGGGTAACCGTTTCCCCACAGTGCTGATTTGTTAGTAGTTTAGTGCGCCTGAGTGGGCGCACTTTTTTTCGTGCCGCTCGCGCTGTTGCACCATTGTTGCGATAGTGATCGCTAAATAACGTTTGACCGCCCTCAATGCGCTTTTCTGCGATACAATGCCATTACGTTATGTATCGGAGAGTCCGGCATGTCACACCCTGCGCTAACGCAACTGCGTTCGCTGCGCTATTTCGACCAAATACCTGCGCTTGACCCGCAGCAGCTTGACTGGTTGCTGCTGGAAGATTCCATGACTAAACGTTTTGAGCAACAGGGCAAGACGGTTACGGTGACGATGATTCAGGAAGGGTTTGTCACCTCTGCTGACATTGCCAGTGAGCTGCCGCTGTTACCAAAAGAAGAACGCTACTGGTTGCGTGAAATTCTGCTCTGCGCGGATGGTGAGCCGTGGCTCGCCGGACGAACCGTGGTGCCTGAATCCACCCTTTCCGGGCCAGAGCTGGCACTGCAACGGCTGGGAAATACCCCGCTCGGGCGGTATCTTTTTACCTCGTCTGAACTTACCCGTGATTTTATTGAAATTGGACGCGATGCCGAACTGTGGGGACGTCGTTCCCGTCTTCGCCTGAGCGGTAAACCGTTAATACTGACGGAGCTTTTTTTACCGGCATCGCCGTTGTACTGAGAGGAAGAAAAAAATGGAGTGGAGCCTGACGCAGAACAAGCTGCTGGCCTATCACCGCTTAATGCGTACCGATAAACCCATCGGCGCGCTACTGCTGTTGTGGCCGACATTATGGGCGCTATGGGTGGCGACGCCGGGCGTTCCACCGTTGTGGATCCTGGGCGTGTTTGTGGCCGGTGTCTGGCTGATGCGTGCGGCGGGCTGTGTGGTCAATGACTACGCCGATCGTAAATTCGACGGACATGTGAAACGGACAGCCAATCGTCCGTTACCCAGCGGGCAGGTCACAGAGAAAGAGGCCCGCGTGCTGTTTATCGTGCTAGTGCTGCTCTCCTTCCTGCTGGTGTTAACCCTCAACACCATGACCATCCTGCTTTCCGTTGCGGCCCTCGCGCTGGCATGGGTCTATCCGTTTATGAAACGCTATACCCATCTGCCGCAGGTGGTGCTCGGCGCGGCGTTTGGCTGGTCGATCCCGATGGCGTTTGCGGCGGTCAGCGAGTCGGTACCGCTGAGCTGCTGGCTGATGTTCCTGGCGAACATTCTCTGGGCCGTGGCTTATGACACGCAATATGCGATGGTCGACCGCGATGACGATCTGAAAATTGGCATTAAATCGACCGCCATTCTGTTTGGTCGTCACGACAAGCTGATTATCGGTATCCTGCAGGTCGCCGTGCTGGCGCTGATGGTGGCGATTGGTCGCCTGAACGGGCTCAACTGGGAGTTTTACTGGTCAGTGCTGGTGGCGGGTCTGCTGTTTGCATATCAGCAAAAGCTGATCGCAAAGCGAGAGCGTGACGCCTGTTTTAAAGCGTTTATGAATAATAACTACGTGGGCCTGGTGCTGTTCCTGGGGCTGGCGATGAGCTATTTTGGCTGAAAAAAAGCCCGGTGACGCTGAAGCTTACCGGGCCTGCATGATATGAAGCGTCAGATTGTGAGCCGGGTAAGGCGAAGCCGCCACCCGGCTTTTTCACATCACTCGCCCTGCGTCGCACTCTCAATCGTCAAACGCACGTCGGAGGTAATCAGCTCTGCCAGCATCTGATACACCTTCAGCGTCTCTTCCGGCTCGGCATCGCCCGTGTCGCTAATGAACCCTTCATCACGCAGCGTCAGTACCAGTGAACTGAAGACCGCTTTGTCGAAGAATTCCGGGGCGTTGATGCCGTGCAGAACGGAAAGGCGCTGTGCCAGCGTCCGGCTCTCTTTCTCCAGCGTACCGCGGTTAATGGAGGGGTTCGCGCTCAGCAGCCAGAAGGTGATAGCGTAGCGTTGCAGCGTTTCACGCGCACCCGCCGCCAGCAGTTGCAGCGTGCGAGAACGTGACGGATTGATATGCAGCTCGTCGTTAACAACGGTAATCAGCCCCTGACGACGTAGCTCCTCGGTCATTTTATCCAGCTCAATCGCCAGCTCATCCTTGCTCCAGCGCAGGAACAGCTCTGCTTTCAGCATCGGATAGAGCGTCTCTACATGACGCAGCAGCTCCTGACGAGAAATACGGCGATGCTGGGTAATGATCGCCGCCATCAGCGACGGCAGCATCAGCATATGCGCGATATTGTTACGATAGTAGGTCATCAGCACCGCCTGTTCGCGCGGGAGAATGATGATGTCGCCAATCGTATCTTTCTCGACTTCAAACTTGTTCATCTGCAGCGCATGGTCGATCAGCTCGCTCGCCGTGCTGGCAGGCGTCGTTGAATCCACCGAGTAGGGAACGTTGCGCATCAGGTCAAGATAGCAATCCAGCTGCTCCGTAAGCTGTTCACGGGTCAGCGAGCGTTGACGTGACGCCAGCAGCGCCGTACAGCACAGGTTCATGGCGTTTGCGGCACCGGCATTGTTAATACGCACCATCAGCTCAGCCGCGATACCGTTAACCGTAGGCGTCAGCCAGGCTGGACGCACCGCTTCGATAGGATCGATAGACTCGCGCCAATCGGGAACATGGTTGTTCAGATACGTCATCAACGGCATCGGCTCGCCGAAGTTTACGTAGCCCTGACCAAGATTGCGTAGCTTGCTCAGCCCGCGCAGCATCTGCGGTAGACTCTCTTTCTCTTTAGTCGCCCCGCGCAGCTCTTTGGCGTAAGTCCCCACTTCCATGACGTGCTCATAGCCAATGTAAATGGGCACCAGCGTGATGGGACGAGTGCCGCCGCGCAGCATCGCCTGGATGGTCATCGACAGCGTGCCGGTTTTCGGATCCAGCAGACGGCCGGTTCGTGAACGTCCCCCCTCCACGAAGTACTCAACGGAATAACCGCGGCTGAACAGCTCGCCCAGATATTCACGGAATACGGTGGAGTAGAGCTTGTTGCCCTTAAAGGTACGACGAATGAAGAACGCCCCCAGGCGGCGGAAAATCGGGCCTGCTGGCCAGAAGTTCAGGTTGATACCGGCTGCGATGTGCGGTGGCACCAGCCCCTGGTGATAGAGCACATACGAGAGGAGCAGGTAGTCCATGTGGCTGCGGTGGCAGGGCACATAAACAATTTCATGCCCGTCATGCGCCAGTTGGCGAACGCGCTCGGCGTTATGGACGTTAATGCCCTGATAGAGGCGGTTCCATGTAAAGCCCAGGATGCGGTCAGAAAGACGGATCATCTCATAGGAGAAGTTCGCGGCAATCTCTTCCATCAGCGCAATGGCGTTCTGCTGTGCTTTTTCATGAGATATCTTTTTACTGCGCGCTTCGTCTTCAACAGCACGGGCGATCGCTTTGGAAGCCAGCAGCTTGTTGAAGAGATCCTGACGCGCCGGAAGGCGAGGGCCAACGGCGGCCAGACGCTGACGAGCGAAATGCATGCGCGCCACGCGCGCCAGTTTTTGCGCGATGATCTTATCGGTGCCGTGCTCGTCGGCCATCCGGCGTAGCGAGACGGAAGGGGAGAAGCGCACAAAGCTGTCGCGCCCCAGCCAGGAGACGGCGAAGAATTTCTGGATGCCATTAAGCATGCGTAACGGTGGGTTCTCTTCCCCTTTTTCGCGGCCCGGACGACGACCAAACATCACCGACACCGGCACCATCTGCACATCCAGATCGGGATTGCTGCGATGCAGGTCGAGATAGTCGTGGAACAGCTTAATGGACTCTTCTTTTGGCGTGTAATAGGTAAACACGCGTGGCCCACCGTGAATGAACACGTATCGCGGCAACAGCGTACCGTCGACTTCTAACGGTTCAAGCGGGTCAGGTAAATCATGCGCCAGACACTGGGCGCGAAGCGTCAGCAAGTCTGCCTTCGAGTTATAAGGCAAAACATACATAATAGGGCGCGACGTATCGAGCCCCAATTCCAGCGCGGGTTCTGCTGGGATAGACTTACTTTTTACCAGGACGCTTAATGGTAAATTAAGTAATTTGTAGTAAATTCGTGGCCAGCCAGACATAAACGATGTAAAGCCTCTGGTTAATAATGCAATTGCGGCGCAAGGATAACAGAAAGCGCGCGAAATTACTGTTGTTACCCGTCATACTTCAGGCTACAGCGCAACACGTTGCGCCTCCTGTTATTGACGCTATTTCAAATAAAAGGTTCTTTTAATGGCCAATAATACCACTGGGTTAACCCGTATCATTAAAGCTGCTGGCTATTCCTGGAAAGGTTTTCGCGCCGCTTGGGTCAACGAAGCCGCGTTTCGCCAGGAGGGTGTCGCCGCGATTGTCGCGGTGATTATCGCCTGTTTCCTTGATGTTGATGCCATTACCCGCGTGCTTCTGATCGGCTCCGTGCTGTTGGTGATGATAGTGGAAATTCTTAATAGCGCTATTGAGGCCGTTGTGGACCGTATTGGCTCTGATTTTCACGAACTTTCTGGCCGGGCAAAAGACATGGGCTCTGCTGCCGTGTTGCTGGCGATTATCACTGCGGTCATCACCTGGGTCACGCTGCTTTGGTCACATTTCCGATGAGCCTCGAGGAATAATTAAGTCCCTGGTTTTTTGTGCAGTTTTTGGTTCCAAAATCGCCTTTGACTGTATATACTCACAGCATAACTGTATATACACCCAGGGGGCGGAATGAAAGCGTTAACGACCAGGCAGCAAGAGGTGTTTGATCTCATTCGGGATCATATCGGCCAGACGGGTATGCCACCCACGCGTGCGGAAATCGCGCAGCGTCTGGGCTTCCGTTCTCCGAACGCTGCCGAGGAACACCTGAAAGCGCTGGCGCGTAAAGGCGTAATTGAGATTGTATCGGGTGCTTCACGCGGTATCCGCCTGCTGGTGGAAGAAGAGACGGGCATTCCGCTGGTGGGGCGCGTCGCGGCAGGTGAACCTCTGCTGGCGCAACAGCATATTGAAGGCCACTACCAGGTTGATCCCGGCATGTTCAAGCCGAGCGCGGATTTCCTGCTGCGCGTAAGCGGTATGTCCATGAAAGACATCGGTATTCTTGACGGCGATCTGCTTGCGGTGCATAAAACGCAAGACGTGCGTAACGGCCAGGTTGTGGTGGCGCGCATCGACGATGAAGTCACCGTTAAGCGCCTGAAAAAACAAGGTAATACGGTTCAGCTGCTGCCGGAAAACAACGAGTTTTCCCCCATTGTGGTAGACCTCCGCGAGCAAAACTTCTCTATCGAGGGGCTGGCGGTAGGGGTCATTCGCAACGGAGAATGGCTGTAATCTCATCCTGACAGGCTACGGATCTGCCGTGGCCTGATTCCTTATCCACTCCCGGTATTTTTTCATGTCACTGCTTACGGCATCCGATAAGGCATTGTGGCGTCTTGCACTGCCGATGATTTTTTCCAATATCACCGTTCCTCTGCTGGGGCTGGTGGATACGGCAGTTATTGGTCACCTTGATTCACCCATCTATCTGGGCGGCGTGGCGATTGGCGCGACGGCGACCAGCTTCCTTTTTATGCTCCTGCTCTTTTTGCGCATGAGTACCACCGGGCTTACGGCGCAGGCGTACGGTGCTAAAGATCCTTTGCGTCTGGCGCGTGCGCTGGTTCAGCCGTTAATCCTGGCGCTTGGGGCAGGCGCGTTAATCGCTATATTACGTACCCCACTGATTGATCTGGCGCTGCATATCGTTGGCGGCAGCGAGGCGGTACTGGAGCAGGCACGACGCTTCCTTGAAATTCGCTGGCTCAGCGCGCCCGCGTCGCTGGCTAATCTGGTTCTGCTGGGGTGGTTACTCGGCGTGCAGTATGCCCGCGCGCCCGTGATCCTGCTGGTGGTAGGCAACCTCCTCAACATCGTGCTCGATCTCTGGCTGGTGATGGGCCTGCACATGAACGTGCAGGGTGCGGCACTGGCGACGGCGATTGCCGAATACGGGACGTTTATCCTCGGTCTGTGGATGGTCTGGCGGGTGCTTGTCATGCGGGGGATTTCCCTTGCTCTGCTCAAGAGTGCATGGCGAGGCAATATCCGCACCCTGCTGGCGCTTAATCGCGACATTATGCTGCGCTCATTGCTGCTGCAGCTCTGTTTCGGCGCACTGACGGTCTTTGGCGCCCGGCTTGGGCCAGATATCGTCGCGGTGAATGCCGTTCTGATGACGCTGCTGACCTTTACCGCCTATGCACTGGATGGCTTTGCCTATGCTGTGGAAGCGCATTCCGGCCAGGCATACGGCGCACGTGAAAGTGGTCAGCTGCGGGATGTCTGGCGGGCGGCCTGTCGACAGTCGGGGCTGGTGGCGCTGGCGTTCGCGCTGATTTACGCCTGTTTTGGCGAACAGATTATTGCGTTACTCACCTCCCTTCCTGCACTGCGCGAGCTGGCAAGCCATTACCTCATCTGGCAGGTCATTTTGCCGGTGGTGGGGGTCTGGTGCTATCTGCTGGACGGTATGTTTATTGGCGCGACGCGAGGAGCGGAGATGCGTAACAGCATGGCGGTGGCGGCGGCTGGTTTTGCCCTGACGCTGCTCACGCTCCCCTGGCTGGGTAACCATGGTTTATGGCTCTCCCTGGCGGTCTTTCTCGCGTTGCGGGGCCTGTCACTGGGCTTTATCTGGCACCGGCACTGGCAAAACAATACCTGGCTTCCTTCACGCAACGATATATCGTGACGGTTAAAGATTCCGAATATGAAATCAACTGCCGAATCCTTAACTACAATTATTATCACGTCCAGCAGAAAAGAACGTAACGGACGTTACGACCCGACGCTTAACTAAGAGGACACGATGATGAATAAAGACGAAATCGGCGGCAACTGGAAGCAGTTCAAAGGTAAAGCGAAAGAACAGTGGGGTAAGCTGACGGATGACGATATGACGGTCATCGAAGGTAAACGCGATCAGCTTGTCGGTAAAATTCAGGAACGCTACGGTTACGAGAAAGACCAGGCGGAAAAAGAGGTCGGCGACTGGGAAAAACGCAACGACTACCGTTGGTAACCGTGTGATACCCGACAGTACAAGGAAGTACTACCTGAGGGCGGCCATGGGCCGCCTTTGTTTTGGCTGTTAACGCGGCTTTTTCTTTACGAGGATAGAGTGGTCATGGTGGCACGCGTCCTGATGCCGACAGGCCTCCACTTCTACACACGCAGAGCATAATCCGTGTGCTTCAATGACGTTATGGCGCAAGGCAAAGCCCATTCTGGCCGCCAGCGTATGCATAATATCTTCTACGCCTTCCGCCCCTTCTTCTTTCACCACGCCACAACGGTCGCAGATAAACATGGCCGACGTATGGGTTGGCTGGTCAAAAAGATGACACAACACATAACTGTTTGTGGATTCGACCTTGTGTACAAACCCTTGTTCCAGCAGAAAATCTAGCGCACGATAGACCGTAGGCGGTTTAGCCTGTGGCTCGCTTTCGCGCAGCAGGTCGAGCAGGTCGTATGCGCTGATGGCGCCCTGCTGCAGGGTCATCAGACGCAAGACTTCAAGGCGCTGCGGAGTCAGGCGCACATTGCGTTGCGCGCACAGCTTCTCTGCCTGCGCTAACAGCTCTTTTGTGGACTTATCCATTTAGCACCTCGGATGTTATAGGCTGGAAAACCCTCACTTTACCATGTTCTGGTAAAAACGCCGAGATCCGCCAGGCTGTGCTATACCTGACCCATCGCAAACCGGGAAATTAATGATGAAAAAACCTGACTGTATTCGGCACTGGCGAGACGTGGAAGAGCCAGATAATTCAACCTATCCCGACAGCAACGAGCTTTTCTCCATCGGTGCACCGCTGGCTCGTCACCTGGGGCTCAGGCGAATCGGTATTCACCACGAGCGTTTGCTGCCCGGGCGTCGAACCTCCTATCCCCACGCGGAAAGCGACGAAGAAGAGTTCATCTATGTGCTGGAAGGGTATCCGGAAGCCTGGATTAACGGCTATTTGTGGAAGCTTGAACCCGGCGACAGCGTAGGGTTTCCTGCTGGCACCGGCGTCTGCCATACCTTTATTAATAACACCGAAGAAGAGGTGCGATTACTGGTTGTTGGCGAGGCTAACAAGAAGCACAACCGAATCTACTATCCGCTTAATCCGGAGTATGCCGCCACGCGTGAAGATCGCTGGGTTGATCATCCCCCTCAGTTCTTTGGGCCGCACGATGGAAAACCTGGGAAAAAATAATTTCCTCTTCTATAAATATTGAGGGCCGTCACAAATAACAACAGGCCTGTCCGGAGTTTTACTTAAGGAAATAGCGGGTCTTTTTGTACTTATTCACAGCAATAGTTCGTTCCTGTTTGGGTGATAACAAACAGGGTGATGTTATTAACGACAATAAGACGAGCATACTGTGAAAAAACATTTTAAATTTTCGGTGGTTAGCATCGCTGTCTCCCTGTTTATGGCAAATCAGGCGGGAGCAGCCAATACCTGGACAGAATCACGTAGCGACGCAATGGGTGGCACGGGCGTCGCTTCGGGCAGCTATGGCAGCGGGGCGTTAATCAACCCCGCGTTATTGGCAAAGGCGAAACCGGACGATGATGTGACGGTTATTTTACCGTCCGTCGGCGTGCAGGTGACGGATGAAGACAATCTTCAGGATGAGATTGATACCATCAACGATAAAATCAATCACTATAAGGATGTGGTTGATAGCCTGACCCCCATCGAAGTGATTACCAACCCGCTGGGCTCAATCAATCAGTTCCAGGGAGCGGCAAAAGATCTTGCCGATGAACTGGACTATCTCAAAGGCAAAACCGCACGCGCTACGGCAGGCGCGGGGATTGCGGTGAGTATCCCTAACGATGTGCTCTCCGTGGCCTTTATGGCGAAAGGCTATGCCCACGGGCGCGTCAGCTCTTCTATCGATCAGCAAGATATTGATTACCTGCGCAGTATCCAAAACAGCGATGCGGTGGCGGCGGGCGTGGCACTGGATGCGGCGCTAAACGGTACTGATCAAATCACAAAAAACCTTAACTCTACGGCGTCTGGCCGGGCGGCAATTGTCTCCGATTATGGTGTTGCCATTGCCCGTCAGTTCGATCTGGGTGGCGTCCCGGTTTCCCTTGGCGTCACGCCAAAACTGCAGAAAACCTGGATCTACAACTACACCACCTCAATTTACGATTACGACAGTAACAAGTGGAACGACAGCCGCTACCGGAAAGACGATACCGGCTTTAACGTGGATGCCGGTATCGCGGCCGATTTCGGCGAGCACTGGACGGTCGGGGTGAGCGGGCAAAACCTGATGTCGCGCGATATCGACACCAAGGACATTCGCATCCGCAACGGGCGCACGGGGGAAGTGGTGAGCTATAAAGACACCTATCAAATCCGTCCGCTGGTGACGGCCGGTGCCGCCTGGCACAACGATCTGGTGACCCTGACCGCCGATGGCGATCTGACAGAAACCAAAGGCTTTAAAAGCGAAGATACCTCGCAGTATGTTGGCGTGGGTGCGGAAGTGACGCCGCTGAGCTGGCTGGCCGTGCGGGCGGGTTATCGTGCCGATATGAAAGGGAATGACAGTAACGTCTTTACCGGTGGTGTCGGTTTTGCACCGTTTAACACGGTCCACGTCGACCTGATGGGGCTCTACGGTGAAGATGAAACCTGGGGTGCAGGGGCACAGTTAAGTATGACGTTCTAAAGGGCACCGGAGGCGTTGCGCCTCCGGCTTTTCTTTATGCTATAGTAGCGCCCCTTTTCCACCAGATGCTTAAAACTTCGCCATGTCGTCAGAACACCAGACTGCCTTTCCCGCACACCGTTTCTCCATTGCGCCCATGCTCGACTGGACGGACAGACACTGCCGCTATTTCCTGCGCCAGCTCTCCCGCCATACGCTGCTGTACACCGAAATGGTCACCACCGGTGCAATTATTCACGGTAAGGGCGACTATCTGGCGTACAGCGAAGAAGAGCATCCGGTTGCCCTGCAGCTGGGTGGCAGCGATCCGGCTGCACTGGCGCACTGTGCGAAGCTGGCAGAAGAACGTGGCTACGACGAAATTAACCTTAACGTTGGCTGTCCGTCCGATCGCGTGCAAAACGGCATGTTCGGCGCCTGTCTGATGGGGAACGCACAGCTGGTAGCGGACTGCATCAAGGCGATGCGTGATGTGGTCTCCATTCCGGTGACGGTGAAGACCCGTATCGGTATTGATGACCAGGACAGCTACGAATTCTTGTGTGATTTCATCAATACGGTTGCCGGAAAGGGCGAGTGCGAGATGTTTATCATCCATGCGCGTAAAGCCTGGCTCTCTGGCCTTAGCCCGAAAGAGAACCGCGAAATTCCGCCGCTGGACTACCCGCGTGTGTATCAACTGAAGCGGGACTTCCCGCACCTGACCATGTCGATCAACGGTGGTATCAAGTCGCTCGACGAGGCCAAAACACATCTGGCGCATATGGATGGCGTGATGGTCGGTCGCGAGGCATATCAGAATCCGGGTATTCTGACGACGGTCGATCGCGAGATCTTCGGCGTTGAAGGCGCAGACACTGACCCGGTTGCCGTGGTGCGGGCCATGTATCCGTACATTGAACGTGAGCTGAGTAACGGCACTTACCTTGGCCATATCACGCGTCATATGCTTGGCCTGTTCCAGGGGATCCCGGGCGCACGCCAGTGGCGTCGCTATCTGAGCGAGAACGCGCATAAAGCTGGCGCGGATATCGAAGTGCTGGAACAGGCGCTACGCCTGGTTGCAGATAAACGATAAATCTCGCTAAAAATTCGTCAAATTCACCACGCCCCGCACAGCCTTGCGGGGCGTTTTACTTTTATAACAACATGTTAGGGTTGGCATGGATCTTGTAATGATTGCGACATCATTCGGGAACTCGTGGGAGAGAACCATGCTGGAACTGCTTTTTGTGATTGGCTTTTTTGTCATGCTGTTAGCCACCGGCGTGTCGCTGCTCGGCATTCTGGCAGCGCTTGTGGTGGCGACAGTGGTCATGTTTATTGGCGGATTATTTGCCCTGACGATCAAACTTCTGCCGTGGCTGCTGCTGGCCGTTGCGGTGGTGTGGGTTATACGGGCGATTAAATCACCAAAACTGCCCACTTATCAGCGTAATAACCGCTTTCGTTACTAAGGTATTGAGGGGTTCGTCACATACCTGCAACTTTTCCGGCGGCATTGCTTAGAACGGAATAGGATTTACTTATCGAATCTGTCACTATGGCTGCCGCTAAAGAATTCATCGAGCTGTACCCTACATACAGCCGAACTAAAAAAAGAAAGGGCTTCCTCAGGGAAGCCCAATTTCTTTTATGGGATCAGGGAATTAACAGACTTGACCCCTGCGTTGACCGGCTCTCCAGCACCTCATGCGCACGTTGCGCATCGCTTAGCGCGTACTTCTGCGCATCTGCCACATCCACTTTGATGACCCCGCTGGCAATCAGCGAGAACAGTTCGTTACTGGCTTCGAGCAACTCTTCGCGATTGGTGATGTAGCCCTGCAGGGATGGACGAGTCACATACAGCGAGCCTTTCTGGTTCAGAATACCCAGATTCACACCGGTCACCGCGCCTGACGCGTTACCGAAGCTCACCATCAGACCGCGGCGCTGCAGGCAGTCCAGAGACGCTTCCCAGGTATCTTTCCCTACCGAGTCATATACCACGCGCACTTTTTTGCCGCCGGTTACCTCTTTTAAGCGTTCAACGATGCTCTCTTCCCGGTAGTTAATCACCTGCCAGGCGCCGGCCTGCAGCGCGCGCTGGGCTTTTTGCGCGCTCCCCACGGTGCCGATCAGTTTTGCGCCTAACGCTTTGGCCCACTGGCAGGCGATGAGCCCTACGCCGCCCGCAGCCGCATGGAACAGGAACTGCTCGTCGGGTTTGATTTCATAGGTTTTGCGCAGCAGATAATAGACCGTCAGCCCTTTCAGGAAGGAGGCCGCGGCCTGTTCAAACGAAATGGCATTGGGCAGGAGGGCAACTTTGTCAGCCGGAACGTTGTGCACGGAGCTGTAAGCGCCCAGCGCCGATTGCGCATACACCACGCGATCGCCTTCTTTAACATGCTTAACGGCGCTGCCCACTTTGCTGACCACGCCCGCCGCTTCGGTACCCAGACCGCTCGGCAGTGACGGCGGTGGATAAAGACCGCCGCGAATATAGGTGTCGATGTAGTTAATGCCGATGGCTTTATTTTCAACCTGCACTTCATTTTCGCCAGGCGCGGCGGGGGTAAACTCCACCGCGTTGAGTACGTCAGGGCCACCATGCTTGTGAAATTCAATACGTGTTGCCATGCTTCCTCCAGAATGTGGTAATCTTTCGACCCACTCTTTATCTCGGTAACTCCATTCACTATGGCAGGAAACAAACCCTTCAACAAACAGACTGAACCTCGTGAGCGTGATTTTCAGGTCGCCGGGTTAAAAGTCCCGCCGCACTCGATTGAAGCGGAACAGTCGGTGTTGGGCGGTTTAATGCTGGATAACGAGCGCTGGGACGACGTCGCCGAGCGCGTCGTGTCCGACGATTTCTACACCCGCCCGCACCGCCACATCTTCACCGAAATGGCGCGCCTGCAGGAGTCCGGTAGCCCGATTGACCTGATTACGCTCGCGGAATCGCTGGAGCGGCAGGGGCAACTGGACAGCGTTGGCGGTTTTGCTTATTTAGCAGAACTGTCGAAAAACACGCCAAGTGCAGCGAACATTAGCGCTTATGCGGACATCGTTCGCGAACGCGCCGTGGTTCGTGAGATGATCTCGGTCGCGAATGAAATCGCCGAAGCGGGCTTTGATCCGCAGGGTCGCACCAGCGAAGACCTGCTCGATCTCGCGGAATCCCGCGTCTTTAAAATCGCTGAAAGTCGCGCCAATAAAGACGAAGGCCCGAAAAACATCGCCGATGTGCTCGATGCCACCGTCGCCCGTATTGAACAACTCTTCCAGCAGCCGCACGATGGCGTAACCGGAGTTAACACCGGCTATGACGATCTCAATAAGAAAACCGCAGGCCTGCAGCCGTCGGATTTGATTATCGTCGCCGCGCGTCCGTCGATGGGTAAAACCACCTTTGCGATGAACCTCGTCGAAAACGCGGCGATGTTGCAGGATAAGCCGGTCTTAATCTTCAGTCTGGAGATGCCATCTGAGCAGATCATGATGCGTTCTCTGGCGTCGCTTTCTCGTGTGGATCAGACCCGTATCCGTACCGGTCAGCTCGACGATGAGGACTGGGCGCGTATCTCCGGCACCATGGGGATCCTGCTGGAAAAACGTAACATCTATATCGATGACTCCTCCGGCCTGACGCCGACAGAAGTGCGCTCCCGTGCGCGCCGTATCGCCCGCGAGCATGGCGGTATTGGCCTTATCATGATCGACTACCTTCAGCTGATGCGCGTGCCGTCGCTCTCCGATAACCGTACGCTGGAGATTGCGGAAATTTCCCGCTCGCTCAAGGCATTAGCCAAAGAGCTGCATGTGCCTGTCGTGGCGCTCTCGCAGCTTAACCGCTCCCTGGAACAACGTGCCGACAAACGCCCGGTCAACTCCGACCTGCGTGAATCCGGCTCCATCGAGCAGGATGCCGACTTAATCATGTTCATCTACCGTGATGAGGTTTATCACGAGAACAGCGACCTGAAAGGGATCGCCGAAATTATTATCGGTAAACAACGTAACGGCCCTATCGGTACGGTACGTCTGACCTTTAACGGACAGTGGTCGCGTTTCGACAACTATGCCGGTCCTCAATATGATGATGAGTAATTTCTAAGGAAATCAAATGCAAGCGGCAACTGTTGTGATTAACCGCCGCGCTCTGCGACACAACCTGCAACGTCTGCGTGAACTGGCTCCTGCCAGTAAACTTGTTGCAGTCGTGAAAGCGAACGCTTACGGACACGGTCTTCTTGAGACCGCGCGAACGCTCCCCGATGCCGACGCCTTTGGCGTTGCCCGTCTTGAAGAAGCCCTCCGCCTGCGCGCGGGGGGGATCACCCAACCGATTTTGCTGCTCGAAGGCTTTTTTGAGGCTGCAGACCTGCCGACCATTGCAGACCAGCATCTGCACACGGCGGTACACAACGAAGAACAGCTTTCCGCTCTCGAAACCGCTGAGCTGAGCGAGCCAGTCACCGTCTGGATGAAGCTCGACACGGGCATGCACCGTCTGGGCGTACGTCCGGAACACGCGCAGGCGTTTTATCAGCGTCTGTGCCAGTGCAAAAATGTCCGCCAGCCGGTAAATATTGTCAGCCATTTTGCCCGGGCTGATGAGCCTGACTGCGGCGCTACTGAACAACAACTCGACACCTTTAACACCTTCTGCGAAGGCAAGCCGGGGATGCGCTCTATCGCGGCCTCCAGTGGCATTCTGCTGTGGCCGCAGTCGCACTTCGACTGGGCGCGTCCGGGGATTATTCTTTACGGCGTATCGCCGCTGGAGAACAGACCCTGGGGGCCGGACTTTGGCTTCCAGCCGGTGATGTCCCTGGTGTCTAAGCTGATTGCGGTGCGTGAGCACAAGGCGGGGGAACCGGTGGGTTACGGCGGCACCTGGACCAGCGCGCGTGACACCCGGCTGGGTGTGGTGGCGATGGGGTATGGCGACGGTTATCCACGTGCTGCGCCGTCCGGTACGCCGGTTCTGGTCAATGGCCGCGAAGTGAAGATTGTCGGTCGCGTGGCGATGGACATGATTTGCGTAGATCTGGGCCCCGATGCCCAGGATAAAGCGGGCGACGATGTGGTGATGTGGGGTGACGGTTTGCCCGTCGAACGCATCGCGGAAATCACGAAAGTGAGTGCTTACGAACTTATAACGCGCCTGACATCAAGGGTGGCAATGAAGTACATCGATTAAACTGCTGTGAATGCCGGGGGGCAGCGTTGCCTGACCCGGCATGGAACAGGTTAAACGCTCGATCTTCTGTCATATCCGGTTTATTGTTGAATTCCCTGCCTCATCGAATTCCGGAGAACCATCGCGTGTTTCAGAAAGTTGACGCCTACGCCGGCGACCCCATTCTCTCCTTAATGGAGCGTTTCAAAGAAGATCCTCGCAGCGACAAAGTGAATCTCAGCATTGGTCTGTATTACAACGAGGACGGCATTATTCCTCAGTTGAAAGCCGTTGCTGAAGCGGAAGCGCGTCTTAACGCCGCCCCGCACGGTGCTTCTCTTTATCTGCCGATGGAAGGGCTCAATACTTACCGTAACGCCATCGCGCCGCTGCTGTTTGGTGCCGATCACGCGGTGCTCGCACAAAAACGTGTTGCAACCATCCAGACCCTGGGCGGTTCAGGTGCGCTTAAAGTGGGTGCGGACTTCCTGAAAAAATACTTCCCGGATTCAGGGGTATGGGTCAGCGATCCCACCTGGGAAAACCACGTGGCGATTTTTGAGGGTGCTGGCTTTAAGGTGGCGGCCTATCCATGGTTCGACAGTGAAACCAACGGCGTGCGCGTTGACGCGCTGCTGGAAAAACTGAATACCCTGCCAGAGCGCAGCATAGTGCTGCTGCACCCGTGCTGCCACAACCCGACCGGGGCAGATCTCACCAACGCCCAGTGGGATGCGGTGATTGAGGTGCTGAAAGCGCGCAACCTGATCCCCTTCCTCGACATCGCCTATCAGGGCTTTGGCGCAGGGATGGAAGAAGATGCCTATGCCATCCGTGCCGTGGCCAGCGCCGGTCTGCCTGTTCTGGTCAGCAACTCGTTTTCAAAAATCTTCTCCCTGTACGGCGAGCGCGTGGGTGGCCTCTCTGTGGTGTGCGAAGACGCCGAAGCGGCAGGTCGCGTACTGGGGCAACTGAAGGCGACCGTGCGCCGCATCTACTCCAGCCCGCCAAACTTTGGCGCGCAGGTGGTGGCGACTGTGCTGGGAGACGAACAGCTAAAAGCCAGCTGGCTTGCAGAAGTGGAATCCATGCGTAAGCGTATTCTGTCGATGCGTCAGGAGTTGGTTAACGTGCTGAAAGAGGCCGTACCGGGGCATAACTTCGACTATCTGCTTAAACAGCGCGGGATGTTTAGCTATACCGGGCTGAGCGCCGCACAGGTTGAACGTCTGCGCGAAGAGTTCGGCGTCTACCTGATTGCCAGCGGACGTATGTGCGTGGCGGGTCTGAATGCCAGCAACGTTCATCGCGTGGCGCAGGCATTTGCTGCAGTAATGTAAGTACTTACTCACCATCCCTCTCCCCGTGGGAGAGGGCCGGGATGAGGGCATCAGGCCGCACAAACAGGTTGCCCGGCATTCTGTGATCTTCTTCTTTTTATCCAACCTCATAAGCAAAAACTCCTTCCCTTCATCTCCCGCTGGGGTTATGGTCGGATAGATTTTTGACCAGTCGCTCAAATTAAAACGATAACAAACTGAATATTCAGGGGAAAATATGCGCAAGATCACACTGGCGCTCAGCGCCGCCTGCTTATTGTTCTCGCTTAACAGTACGGTCGTCGCGCGCGCTTCCGCACCGACGCCGCTTTACACCGGCACTACCGCCGCTATTCTGGCTGAACAAGCCCCCATTCACTGGGTATCTGTAGCCCAGATTGAAAACAGCCTGATGGGCCGCCCGCCAATGGCCGTGGGCTTTGATATTGACGATACCGTTCTCTTCTCCAGCCCCGGGTTCTGGCGCGGTAAAAAAACATACTCACCGGACAGCGAAGCGTATCTGAAAAACCCGGAGTTCTGGGAAAAGATGAACAACGGCTGGGACGAATTCAGCATCCCGAAAGAGGTGGCTCGCGCGCTTATCGCCATGCATGTAAAACGCGGCGACAGCATTTACTTCGTTACCGGACGCAGCCAGACCAAAACGGAAACCGTCTCTAAAACCCTGCAGGATGATTTCCTGATCCCGGCGGCCAGCATGAACCCGGTGATTTTCGCGGGTGACAAACCGGGACAAAACACCAAAACCCAGTGGCTGGAGCAGAAACATATCAAAGTCTTCTACGGTGATTCAGACAACGATATCAGCGCCGCGCGTGATGTGGGAGCCAGAGGGATCAGGGTGTTACGCGCCTCAAACTCGACCTATCGCCCGCTGCCAATGGCCGGGAAGTTTGGCGAAGAGGTCATTGTGAACTCAGAGTATTAAACCGTTGGCGGCGAGTTTGGCTCTTTTTTAATCAAATCTCGTCGCTGCGGGTTTTACCTTTCGTCTTCTTGCTGCACACTTAGAAAGATTCACTTTCATAACGGAGCAGCACATGTGGTACCAACAAACCCTGACCTTAAGCGCTAAACCTCGCGGATTTCACCTGGTGACGGATGAAGTTATCGGGCAGATCCGCGACCTGTCGCGCGTCAAAACGGGTTTGCTGCATCTGCTGCTTCAGCACACGTCGGCCTCTCTCACGCTTAATGAAAATTGCGATCCCACCGTCCGGTCTGATATGGAGCGGCATTTTCTGAAAACCGTTCCGGACAACGCCTCCTACGAGCATGACTATGAGGGGGCGGACGACATGCCTTCGCATATCAAATCTTCTCTGCTGGGCGTATCGCTAATGCTGCCGGTACACAACGGGCGGCTTCTGCTGGGAACATGGCAAGGGATCTGGCTGGGAGAACATCGCATTCACGGTGGTTCGCGTAAAATTATCGCAACGCTACAAGGGGAATAAAGATGACAATTTCGGAGCTACTGCAGTACTGCATGAGTAAGCCAGGCGCGGAGCAGAGCGTTCACAGCGACTGGAAAGCCACGCAGATTAAAGTGGGAGATGTGTTGTTTGCGATGGTGAAAGAGGTGGAAGGCCGCCCGGCGGCGTCGCTTAAAACCAGCCCGGAGCTGGCGGAGCTATTACGTCAGCAGCACGACGACGTCCGGCCGAGCAAACATCTGAACAAAGCGCACTGGAGTACGGTCTATCTCGACGGTTCACTCCCGGGGTCGCAGATTTACTACCTGGTGGACGCGTCTTATCAGCAGGCGGTTGAGCTGCTGCCGGAAGCGACCCGACAGCAACTCTCCGTGTGACAATTACAGCAACGGTTTAAGGAAGCGCGCGGTGTGCGAGGCTTCGCACTCTGCAACGGTCTCTGGCGTACCGGAGACGAGGATTTCACCGCCGCCGCTGCCGCCTTCCGGGCCGAGATCGACAATCCAGTCCGCGGTTTTAATCACGTCCAGGTTGTGCTCAATGACCACAATGGTGTTGCCCTGATCGCGAAGCTGATGCAGAACGTCGAGCAATTGCTGGATATCTGCAAAGTGCAGACCGGTGGTCGGCTCATCGAGAATGTACAGCGTCTGCCCGGTACCGCGTTTGGACAACTCACGCGCCAGCTTCACGCGCTGCGCTTCACCTCCAGAGAGCGTGGTCGCTGACTGCCCCAGACGAATGTAGGTCAGGCCTACGTCCATCAGCGTCTGCAGCTTACGCGCCAGCGCAGGCACGGCATCAAAGAACTCGCGCGCCTCTTCGATGGTCATATCCAGCACTTCGTGGATGGTCTTGCCTTTGTACTTAATCTCCAGCGTTTCACGGTTATAGCGTTTGCCTTTGCACTGGTCGCACGGCACGTAGATATCCGGCAGGAAGTGCATCTCAACCTTGATCACGCCGTCGCCCTGACAGGCTTCACAGCGGCCGCCGCGAACGTTAAAGCTGAAACGTCCTGGCGTGTAGCCGCGCGAACGCGCTTCCGGTACACCGGCGAAGAGTTCACGGACGGGCGTGAAGACGCCGGTATAGGTCGCCGGGTTGGAACGTGGCGTACGGCCAATCGGGCTTTGGTCGATGTCGATAACTTTATCGAAATGCTCCAGCCCCTGAATGTCGCGGTACGGTGCAGGTTCGGCCAGCGTCGCGCCGTTCAGCGCCGTCTGCGCAATCGGGAACAGCGTATCGTTGATCAGCGTCGACTTACCGGAACCGGATACGCCGGTGATACAGGTAAACAGCCCGACGGGCAGCGTCAGCGTCACGTCTTTCAGGTTGTTGCCGCGAGCGCCGGTGAGCTTCAGCACTTTTTCCGGGTTCGCCGCCACGCGCTGTTTCGGCACTTCAATTTTGCGCTTGCCGCTCATGTACTGGCCGGTTAACGACTCTGGCACCGCCATGATGTCTTTCAGGGTGCCTTCCGCGACCACCTGGCCGCCGTGCACGCCCGCGCCCGGGCCGATGTCGATCACATGGTCGGCAGCACGGATCGCATCTTCGTCGTGCTCGACCACAATCACCGTGTTGCCGAGGTTACGCAGATGAATAAGCGTTCCGAGCAGACGCTCGTTGTCGCGCTGGTGCAGGCCGATGGACGGTTCGTCCAGGACATACATGACGCCCACCAGGCCCGCGCCAATCTGGCTGGCCAGACGGATACGCTGGGCTTCACCGCCGGACAGCGTCTCTGCGGAGCGGGAAAGCGTCAGGTAGTTCAGGCCGACGTTCACCAGGAATTTCAGACGGTCGCCGATCTCTTTCAGCACTTTTTCGGCAATCTTCGCCCGCTGGCCGGAGAGCTTCAGGTTGTTGAAGAAGTCCATTGCGTGACCGATGCTCATGTCTGAAATGGTCGGCAACGCCGTGTTTTCGACAAACACGTGGCGCGCTTCGCGACGCAGACGCGTGCCCTCACAGGTGGCGCAGGAGCGGTTGCTGATGAACTTCGCCAGCTCCTCGCGCACCGCGCTGGATTCGGTCTCTTTGTAGCGGCGCTCCATGTTGTGCAGCACCCCTTCGAACGGGTGGCGACGCACGGAGGTATCGCCGCGATCGTTCATGTATTTGAACTCGATGTTCTCTTTACCGGAACCGAACAGGATCACTTTGTGCACGTTCGGGCTCAGGCTGGCCCACGGCGCTTCCACGTCGAACTTATAGTGCTCTGCCAGCGATTTAAGCATCTGGAAGTAGTAAAAGTTACGCTTATCCCAGCCACGGATCGCACCGCCAGCCAGCGACAGTTCCGGATTCTGGATCACGCGGTCCGGGTCAAAATACTGCTGTACGCCCAGGCCGTCACACGTCGGGCAGGCTCCCGCCGGGTTGTTAAAGGAGAACAGTCGTGGCTCCAGCTCACGCATGCTGTAGCCGCAAATCGGGCAGGCAAAGTTGGCGGAGAAGAGCAGTTCTTCCGCGTTCGGGTCGTCCATATCGGAGACCACCGCCGTACCGCCAGAGAGTTCCAGCGCAGTTTCAAAGGATTCCGCCAGACGGGTCGCCAGATCGTCACGCACTTTAAAGCGGTCAATCACCACTTCGATGGTGTGTTTTTTCTGCAGCTCCAGCTTCGGGGGATCGGACAGGTCACACACCTCGCCGTCGATACGGGCGCGGATATACCCCTGGCTTGCCAGGTTTTCCAGCGTTTTGGTGTGCTCGCCCTTACGCTCTTTAATGATTGGGGCAAGCAGCATCAGGCGTTTGCCTTCTGGCTGCGACAGCACGTTATCCACCATCTGGCTCACGGTCTGCGCCGCCAGCGGCACGTCGTGATCCGGGCAGCGCGGCTCACCTACGCGGGCATACAGCAGACGCAGGTAGTCATGAATTTCGGTAATGGTACCGACCGTTGAACGCGGGTTGTGGGAGGTGGACTTCTGCTCAATAGAGATAGCAGGCGAAAGCCCCTCGATATGGTCTACATCCGGTTTTTCCATCAATGACAGGAACTGGCGCGCATACGCAGAGAGTGATTCAACGTAACGGCGCTGTCCTTCGGCATACAGGGTGTCGAAAGCCAGTGAGGATTTGCCAGACCCCGAAAGCCCGGTCACGACGATGAGTTTGTCGCGAGGGATTATGAGGTTGATATTTTTGAGATTGTGGGTGCGGGCGCCCCGAACTTCGATCTTATCCATTCACCTTTCCCGGTTGGAACACGGATTGCCTGGTTTGTTTGAAGGACAAACGGCTGTCAGAAACGGCTAATTATGACACAATTTAACCTGTTTGAATATACAGTATTGGAATGCATTTTCTGATTAGCTGTGTAACAATGCCGAGTTCGCGAGAGATTTCTGAACCCGCCACGCAACTATGCAAATTGACGCGTGGAAATGGTACACTCGCGCGTTTACACTATTAAGAAACGTATTCAGGAGACACGAACATGGCCAGCAGAGGCGTAAACAAGGTGATTCTCGTCGGTAATCTGGGCCAGGACCCGGAAGTACGCTACATGCCGAGTGGTGGCGCAGTTGCCAACATTACGCTGGCTACTTCCGAATCCTGGCGTGACAAAGCGACCGGTGAGATGAAAGAGCAGACCGAATGGCACCGCGTTGTGCTGTTTGGCAAACTGGCAGAAGTGGCCGGTGAGTATCTGCGTAAAGGCTCTCAGGTTTATATTGAAGGCCAACTGCGTACCCGCAAATGGACCGATCAATCCGGTCAGGAAAAGTACACCACTGAAGTGGTGGTAAACGTTGGCGGCACCATGCAGATGCTGGGAGGCCGTCAGGGCGGCGGCGCTCCAGCAGGTGGCGGCCAGCAGCAGGGCGGTTGGGGCCAGCCTCAGCAGCCACAGGGCGGCAACCAGTTCAGCGGCGGCGCGCAGTCTCGTCCGCAGCAGCAGTCCGCACCGGCACCGTCTAACGAACCGCCAATGGACTTCGACGACGACATTCCGTTCTGATTGTCTTCAGCACTAAAGAAAGCCCTGCTGTTGCAGGGCTTCTTGTTTAATTCTCATCACGTTATATTTGGTGCCTGACCCATCTCATCCGCGAGGAGCTATGCCACAACAACTCTTTGATCCCGCAGACGTTCAGAAGACATTCGCAATGCTTACAGTGGACAGCCATAATACGACGTTGCTGAATGAAATTTCCCTTCGTGCGTCAGTCGATGACGAGCTGAGTTTTGGCCCATTCCCGCCGGGATATCATTTTGTCAGAGCTGAAAATCGAATTGCTGATATTCCTAATGAGCACTTTGAACTGGCGCTGGTCAATGAAATTACGCAGGAGATTGTTTACTACAATCGCGTGATTTATCAGAAAGATGCTTTTTTGAATTACATGCCGGTTACGCAAATCCTGATATGGCGCTCGCCTAAACCGTCGCACCGTGGCGTGTTGCGCGATTTGCCAGGAAAAGTGTTTTCTCACTATTTACTGGAAAAATATAACGTCATTGTTACAGACCGCCATCAGACACGAGATGGCATGAGCTTCTGGCAATCACGTCTGTATGATGCCATCGCCAGTGGGCATCATTTGTATGCGTACGACATGATCACCTGTGAAATGCGGCCGATTGTCAAAGACAGTGATATAGGCGATCAGGTGAACTGGCTTTGGGGCGATGAAGAGCACCACCAGAACAGACTGGCGATTATCAGTAAATTTCCGCTGCCGATTAGCGCGTAGGTGTGTTAATGCGCGGTGATCAAAGCGGCTACGGGCGGTAAAAAAACTACACCACCACACACATCGGCCTGCCCGATACCGGCTCCGGATGGATTTCCGCCTCCACGTTAAACACGGCTTTCAGCAACGCGGGCGTCATCACCTCTTCTGGCGCACCCTGCGCCATCACACGTCCGCTTGCCAGCACCACCAGATAATCGCAGTAGCGGCTTGCCTGATTTAAATCGTGCAGCACCGCGACCACCGTTTTTCCCTGCGTCCTGAGGTCACCCATCAGACGCATCAGCTCAACCTGATGATTAATGTCCAGATACGTCGTTGGCTCATCAAGCAGTACGACGGGGGTATCCTGCGCCAGCACCATTGCCAGGAACGCGCGTTGGCGCTGTCCGCCAGAAAGTTCGGTTAACCGCCGGTCAGCTAGAACGTGGGTCTGGGTCTGGCTCATGGCCACGTTAATGCGGGCGTTGTCTTCAACGGATAAGCGCCCCCATAGCGGTAGCCACGGGCTGCGGCCATAAGAGACCAGTTCCCGAACGGTGATCCCCTCGGGCGTTAAATGGTGTTGCGGCAGCAAGGCCAGACGACGAGCCAGCTGGCGGGCCGTCATACCTGCGACAGGCTGTTCATCAAGCAGTATTGTCCCGGACTCAGGGGTTAACAGCCGGGAAAAGCAGTTCAATAGCGTCGATTTTCCACAGCCGTTCGGGCCGAGCAGCGCGGTGATCTTTCCCGCAGGCAGCGTAAGAGATAGCCCGTCGAGCACCGTTTGCGTGCCGTAGCGGAGGGACAGATTTTCAGTTCGTAACGTCATTTATCGCATTCTCACAAGCAGCCAGACGAACCACGGCGCGCCGATAATCGCAGTCATAACGCCTGCCGGAAGCTCCAGCGGTGGATGAATCACCCGCGCCAGCAGATCGGCGATGACCAGTAACAGCGCGCCCGTCAGGGCAGAAACGGGCAATAGCCTGCGGTGTCTCCCGCCGGTAATTTTTCGCACCATATGCGGCACCACGAGGCCGATAAAGCTTATGGGGCCGCAGACGGCCACGCCGGTTGCGGTCATGGCAACCGCCAGCAGGAGGCCCCGAAACCGGGTGCGGGATACCGATACACCGAGCGTGGCGGCCCGGGCATCGCCCAGGGCCAGCAGGTCAAGATCGCGACAAAAACGCAGGCTCAGGGGCAAGAAAACCATCAGCAGCGGCACGGCAATTTTCACAAAGGTCCAGTCTCGTCCCCACAGGCTGCCGGTCAGCCACGTCAGAGCACTGTTCACATCCTGCGGGTGCAGGAGCATGAGGTAATCCGTCAGGCTTGCCCAGCAGGCTGAAAGGGCAACCCCCGTCAGCGCCAGCTTCATCGCCTGTCGGGTATTTGCCAGCATTTTCAGCAGGAAAAGACCCGCCATACCTCCGGCAAACGCCAGCAGCGGCAGGACCATCACCGGCAGCGACGGAATAAGCAGTAAAGCGCTCACAGAGGCAAGGCTGGCGGCATGGTTGATGCCGAGGATATCCGGCGAGGCCAGAGGATTACGTACGATCCCCTGCACCAGCACACCCGCCACCGCGAGGGCCGCACCGACAAACAGCGCCAGCAGCAGGCGCGGCAGGCGGTAATCCATCAATACGTAATAGTGCTCGCGTCCGGGCTGCCAGTCGGTCAGCAGCGAACGCCACGGAACGAGGATTACGCCCAGATGGAGCGACAGCAGGGAACACCCTGCCAGGGCAAGCACGATGGCCAGCACCTTTTTCATCCCCGCCTCCTGACCAGCCAGACAAAACAAGGGGCACCGGCCAGCGCCAGTACCGCGCCGGCGGGAAGATCGCCGGGGAAAGCCAGCGCGCGGGCGAGTACATCAGCCAGCAGCATAAACATCGCACCCAGCAGCATGCTCATCGGTAAGACGCTGCGCTGATCGAATCCTGTCCAGTAGCGTGCCAGATGCGGCATCAGCAGCCCGATAAAGGCCACCGGACCCGCCACGCTGACGCAGGCTCCAACCAGAAGCAGAACCAGTACGTTGATGATGAGGCGCAGCCTCGGCAGATCCACCCCCAGCGTATGGGCGGTGCTGTCGCTGACATTAAGCAGATTCAGCTGCTTCGCCAGCAGCAGCACGACCGGCGCGGCAAAGGCCACCACCGGCAGGAGCTGCCAGAACTCCTGCCAGCGGGCGTGTGAAACGCCTCCTGCAAGCCAGTAGAAAATGCCGTAAGCGTGATCTTCCGCCAGCAGCAGCGTAATGCGGGTCAGGGCCATGCAAAAGGCCGACAGGGCGATACCCGCGAGGATCAGCCTGTTTCTGTCCTGCGTATGGCGAAATCCGCCGCCAGCGGTCATTACCAGCAGCCAGCTCGCGCCGCCACCGCATGCGGCGATGAAAGAGAGGGAAAAACCGGCCACCGACGTTGTGCTCAGCGCGCTGGTGAGCGCCATGGCCAGCGCTGCCCCGCTGTTAATGCCGAGCAGGGAAGGAGAGGCCATGGGGTTATGCGTCAGGGTTTGCAGGAGCGAGCCTGCCAGGGCCAGGCTTGCACCGGTCAGGATCGCGACCAGGCTACGCGGTAGCCTGAGGTTTTGCACCAGCGCCTCGGGGAGCGTCGGCGCGTGGCCAGGCAGCAGGGCGCGAAAAGCGTCAGCCCCGGAAACGGGAATGGCCGAGTAGCAAAACAGACTCAGCCAGAAAAGAAGCAAGAGCGCGACAGTGGGGAGGCCCCACCGTAGCACCGGATGTCTGATAAGCATTATTTCACATCGGATAAAGGCTGGTGATGAACGATTTTTACCGTATCGCTGGCGATGCGTTCGGCGGCGAAAATACCGCGCATCCGCGCCCAGGCGTTGCTGTCGACCGAAACAACCTGCTGTTTTTGCGCCGCGGTTAACATCTGCCAGAGCGGATCCTGCTGCCAGCGCTTAACGATGCTCTCTTCGCGATAATGCGCAACCAGCAGCCAGGCCGGATTGAGCGCCAGAAGCTGCTCCAGCCCAACAGACGGCATGGATGCCCCGGCCATCGCCGTCGGCACTTTTAGCCCAAGGGCGGTCAGGACGCTGCCGGTATAGGTCTCCCGGGTGTGCAGGTTGAACTGCTGTTCCCGGGAGGTACCGAAGATTGCCAGCGTTCCCTTTGGCAGCTGGCTGGCCCACTGCGCCATTAGCTGTTTATGACGCGCAAGCCTGGCCTTCATCTGTGCTGATTTCCCCACAACATCGCCGATGATGGCGGCAGACTGCAGATTTTCCGCGTACGTTTCGTTACGTGACTTGAGTAATAATACCGGGGCAATATTCTGCAATGCGCCATAAATGCCTGAATGACGGCTGCTGTCGGCAATAATCAGGTCCGGCTTCAGGGCGCCGATCGCCTCCAGGCTCGGCTGCGCACGCGTGCCGACGGACTGCCAGGGTTTCAGGCGCGCGCGCACCTCGGGCAGGATGCGGTGGGTATCGTTATCGTCGGCAATACCGACCGGGCTGACGTCTACGGCGGCCAGCGCGTCCGCGAACGACAGTTCCAGTACCACGATCCGTTGCGGCGTTTTATCCAGCGTAAACGTGCCACGTTCGTCCTGAACCGTAACGGCAAAGGCGTGGCCGGCAATCAGCAGCAGAGCGGCGAAAAGGGTGCGTAAGGGTATGAACATGTGAGTAGCCTGTGTCCTGTAGCGCTTCGCTGACCCGACCTGCAAAACCTGCGTGCAGGTCGGGCTGGCGGGAGTTAAAACTTCAACGACCCCTGCATATACAGCGTGCGCGGCTGGCCAGCGTAGATGCCTTTGTTGTTGTCGTCGTAAGAACGGGTGAAGTACGGCTGGTCGAAGATGTTTTTCACCCCGAACGCCAGATTGAGATCGGCCATTCGTGGGCCAAAGTCGTACGCCACGCGCGCGCCCCAGAGCATAAAGCCCGGAATGCGTCCGGTGCTGCCGTCGGCGCTCTCTTTGACGGTGTTGGCGTTATCCGCAAACTGGCTGGACTGGAAATCGCTGTTCAGGTTGAACGTCCAGCTGCCCGGCCTGTAGTCCACGCCCAGAGTGCCTTTGTGTTTCGGGGAGAATGGCACCTGATTGCCATAGGTGTCGCCTTTCTCGCGGATCTCAGCATTCACGTAGGCGTAGCTTGCGTAAACAGAGACGTTATCCAGCGTCGGGGTCAGGGTACCGAGATCGTAACGAGCCTGCGTTTCCAGCCCGGTGTGACGCGTTTTGCCGCGCGCGGTGACGGTGTCGTTAGTCTGGTTAGAGTCGTACTGATTATTAAAGTTAATCAGGAACAGCCCCATTTCCGCCGTCAGCGCGCCATCGTCGTATCGGGTGCCGAGCTCCCAGGTTCGCGCTTTTTCCGGTTCCACATTGCCGCTTTGCACAGCCTTGCCAATCTGGCTGTACTGTACGGTGCCGAACGAGCCTTCGGTGTTTGCATAAAGATTCCAGCTGTCAGTCAGGTGATAGAGCACGTTTAATGCCGGAAGCGGGGCGTTGTAGCTCACTTCCTGGTGCGTGCCTTTGATGCTGTTGTTCTGGTATGAATCGATATGTTCAAAACGCATGCCCGGCGTGATGGTCCAGTTGCCGACGTCAATTTTGTCATCCAGATACCAGGCGTGCGCCTGGGTACCGGAGCGGGTGTCACGGTCGTAAGGGCTTGAACCGGACGGCAACTGACCGCTACGGGTGGCGGTGTAGTAGCGCATTTCGTGGGTGGATTCATTCACGTAGCGATAACCTACGCCCACTTCGTGCGCGGTCTGGCCGATCATAAAGCTCTGGCTGTAACGTGGCTCGATGCCGCGTACCCAGTAGTTTCGCGGGGAGAGCGTGATACGTTTCCCCTGCTCCAGATAGCCACTGCGCAGGGTTTGGGTATAAAAGCCCTGAACGGTAAACTTATGCTGACCGTCAGGCTGGTACTGATAGCCCAGGCTTGCCAGCTTGCGACGGCCCCAGAAACGATCGTACGGACGGGTGGATTGCCAGCGGTCGGCGTTGTAATCCGCGCGGGACAGGCCGCCGGGCATATCTGCTTCGCCGTCGTAGTATTGCAGCAGGCTGGTAAAGGTGTGCACGTCGTTCGGCGCATATTTGCTTTTTAGCATCAGGTCGTCGATGCGGGTTGCGCTGTGCTCGCGCCAGTCGCTGCCGCGGGTGCCGGAGTAGAGCAGGGCAGTGCCGAATCCGCTATCCGCCGTGCCGCCCACCATCAGGTTGTGAGTCTCTTTCGGGTTGTTTTGTGAAGAGGCGGGGCTAAGCTGGCCTTCTACCCCCGCTTCGATGCCGAAATCTTGTGGGATCGCGCGGGTGACAAAGTTCACCACGCCGCCCACGCTTTGCGGCCCGTAGCGAACGGCTCCGCCACCGCGCACCACGTCAATCGCATCCATGTTGCCGAGCGAGACGGGGGCAAGCGAGAGCTGCGGCTGGCCGTAGGGGGCAAACGGCACAGGAATACCGTCCATCAGCACGGTCGAGCGGCTGGCCAGACGCGGGTTGAGGCCGCGAATACCAAAGTTCATCGCCAGATCGTGGCTGCCGGTTCCGTTATTGTCTGGGGCGTTAACGCCGGGAATGCGGTTGAGCACTTCGCGCGTGGTAGTTGCGCCGGTTTTGGCGAAATCCTCACGGCGGATCGCATCGCGCGCGCCAGCGTGTTCGAATACGTCGTTTTCACGCGCTTCGCCCAGCCAGTCTCCTGATACGATCAGGGCATCTTCCTGTGGGGCGGGAGCAGGCTCCAGCGTCCAGCTGTTGTTACCCAGCGGTTTAACCTGCAGGCCACTGCCGTTCAGCAACTGCTGCAGGCCGTTTTCGACGCTGTAGTCGCCGTGCAGACCGTTACTTTGCTTGCCGCGCGTCAGGCTGGCGTCAACCGACAGGGTAATTCCGCTGCGTGCGGCATACTGGTTAAGCGCTTTATCGAGCGTGCCCGGTGCGATATCAACCTGTACGGCGAAGGCGGATAGCGAAAGCCCGGCCAGCGGCAGCAGGCTCAGGCGAATGGCGTTAACCAAAGGTGTTGCTGAGTGAAAAACGCGTAAAGGCGTCATACCTTCTCCATCATCATTTTTGTTGTATTCAGTTATGAGTCGAACGAGAAGGGCAAAAAGGACAATCGAAATGAGAATTATTTTTCTTACGCTGGAGAAAGGGTGATCCAATAGCGCGTAACTGACTGAATTTTCACCGGCAGCGTCTGTGCTATAACGTTCAGAACCGCATCGGTATCTTTCAGCGGGAAGGTGCCGCTTAGCCGTAATTGCGCCACCGCTGGATCGCAGCGCAGTACGCCGCTGCGGTAGCGGCTCAGCGTGGCAATAACCTCACCCAGCGGTTTATCGCTAAAACTCAGGACCCCCTGCGTCCAGCTGGCGCTTTCCTCCTCCGCTGGCATCGTCTCGCCAAACTCAGAGTCGCTGAACCGCAGGCTTTCGCCAGCATTTACGATGCGTTTTTCCTGCGGATGGCGTGCCAGTGAAACCTCAACCGCATGCTGCTGGACCGTGAGCAGCGTGGTGTTATCCAGATGCAGCACGGAGAACCGCGTGCCTAACGCGGTGAGCTGGCCCTGGCGAGTCAGAACGCGGAAAGGCCGCTGGTGCTCATCTTTAGCGGTAGCGACGGCAATTTCGCCGTACCAGAGCCGGACGGTACGCTGATGCCTGTCAAAACGAACATCCGCTGCGCTCTGCGTGTTGAGCGCGAGCAGGGAACCATCCTTCAGCCGCTGATGGCTGACCGTGCCTCTGGCGGTACGGTAGTCGGCACGCAGGCCTTCCCCGGCTTCAGAGTGCCAGAGCTGCCAGCCGCCGCCGATGCCGAGCAACAGCAGCAGACCTTTCATGACGTGGCGACGGGTAAGATGGGTGTCCTGCAGCGCCCGGCTGGCAACCTTACCCGGCACGCTGCCGAGCTGGCTGCGCAGGTTTTCGACCTGCTGCCAGGCCCACTGATTATCCTGGTCCTCTTCATACCATTGCTGCCAGCGTGCTTCCTGCTGCGGGCTAACGCGTTCGCCGCTTAATACCGCATACCAGTGCGATGCCGAGCGCAGCGCCCTGCGGCGGGAGTCGGTTACGGAAGGACTCACAGGCCGTGCTCCAGGCGAAACAGCAGGCAGTGCTCAACGGCCTTTGCCACGTATTTTTTTACCGAGCTGACGGAGACGGACTGCCTTTGGGCAATTTCGCTGTAGGAAAGGCCCTCGAGCTGTGACAGCAAAAAAGCCTCGCGCGTTTTGCCGCTGAGTCCGTCAAGCATGGCGTCGATAAGCTGTAGGGTTTCCAGTTGGCTTTCGCGCGCTTCCGGTGAGGGTGCCAGCGCCTCTGGCATAAGCGCCAGCATCTCCAGGTAGGCTTTTTCCAGCGCGTTTCGGCGGAAGAGATCGACCATCACCCGTTTAGCAACCGTGCACAGGAAGGCGCGCGGATCGCGAATTGTGGCCAGGGCGTCACTGCCCATCACCCGCAGGAAGGTGTCCTGCGCGATATCATCGGCATCAAAGGTGGATTGCAGTTTGCGGGTAAGCCAGTTTTTCAGCCAGCCGTGATGCGCGCCGTAAAGCGATTCAAGGGTCAGAGAAGCTGTATTGGCGGCGCGGTCAGACATGCGAAATGCATCAAAAGTTAATCATCACGCCGCTATATTAATATGAGAATGGTTATCATTACAATTGGAAATAAAAAAGCCTCCCGCAGGAGGCTTTCAACATCTTGTTATCAAAAGATAATCAGGTAATCACCATCGGCCAGTCTGGTGGCGTATGGCTCATTGCCTCAACCATCACTACTTTAATATTTTCCCAGACGGCGGCAATATCCAGCAGGGTGATACCAAGCAGACCCGTTGCAAACCAGCAAGCCGCGCCCAGTCCTAACAGCGTACTGATGACCGCAAGACCCGCGTAGTCAGATTTACGAAACTGAATGTTCAGCGTGCTGGCTAAAAACATCAGTACCGCACTCAACAAAGGCCAGCGCAGGAGAACCATGCTGGTCGTAATGGTTGCCATAAAACCCATCCTCTCCAAAACAGACGAACTGAATGAAACAGTGTTTATCGTTACATGATATGTGTGAACTATATCACATTTGTTGATTTATTCGCCAGTGCCTGTGCGAGCAGATTGGGGATTTTATTACGCTGAAAAAGAGAGGCGGCAGGATGGGGTTGCCTTCGACATCGGCGGATGCGAACCCACCACGTGCCGGGAGCAACCTCCTTTGGCCGAGTAGAGGAGGGCAACGGCGTTCCCAGCGATGCCTTTTTATAAATGAAGCCTTATTCTCTGCTGATCCTGGAAATAATGTGGTAATAGCAGAACGTTTATAAAACATTGATCAAATTACACCCGTTCAGGCTGGATAAATATTTCCCTTAATAGAAACGGAACGAATACTTTTAGTTTAGCTTACGGACAAATATTATCGTCATAACGAAATTTAAGATTTTTAATACTAAAAGTCAGTTGCTAACTTCGCATGATTCATGCAACGTAATCACCTGTTTATCAAAGCATCCGGCCTTCATTACTACAGGCGTACAACATGCAGGGATATAGGGCGGGAAATGAATCGTAGCGCGCGGCGCAAGATGCTCAGAGTGGTAGGGATCATCATGGTAGTTATGCTGCCGGTGATGCTTGCGCTATGGTTTGCCCAGCTAAGAGCGGTGTCGGAAACAAGCGCGCAGTTACGCACATTTGCTGAACTGGCTTTAGACAAAACTGAACTGGTTATTGAACAGGTTGATCTGGCCCGGGCCGAAGCGGAAAAATATCAGGGTAAAGTTTGTACGCCGTCACATCGGCAATATATGTTGAACGTGGTTCGCGGCCGTCTGTTCATCGCTGATTTAATTTATGCCGAAGGCCAGAATTTTCGTTGTTCATCCATTTTTACCCCGGATCGTCCTTATGCGATCTCCCCCGCTAATTACATCCGTAAACCCGATATCGCTATCTATTATTACCGTGATACGCCATTTTTCACTGGCTATAAAATGACATATATGCAGCGCGGGAATTATGTCGTGGTGGTTAATCCGCTCTCGTACAGTGAAGTGATGTCCACCGATCACTCTCTCTCATGGGGCGTGTACGATACGGTAACGAATGCCTTCTTTTCCGTCAGTCAGAAAGCCAACGTTTCTTTATTAAACTCGATGATTCGGGATAAGGACGTGGTATTTCAAAAAGATGACCGTTTTTATACGGTGGTAAAATCGGATAAACGTCCGATTGCCGCCATCGTTTCAACGTCGAATAAACGCTTCTATGAAACGCTCTACCATCAGGCGACGTTAACGCTGCCGCTGGGAATGATCTGTGGCATCATTATTTTGCTGGTCTGGTCGCGCACCCACCGTGAGCTGAACTCCCCAGGACGATTGCTGCATCGGGCGCTGAATAAACGTCAGCTTTGTGTCCATTATCAGCCAATCATCGATATCAAGAATAATCAGTGCGTGGGGGCAGAGGCGTTGTTGCGCTGGCCTGGTTTTAACGGGCCTGTCATGAGCCCGGCGGAATTCATCCCGCTGGCGGAAAAAGAGGGGATGAGTGAACGCATCACGGATTATGTTGTAGAAGAGGTCTTCAGCGATCTGGGCCATTTCCTGGCCGCGCATCCTGACCTCTATATTTCGATCAACCTGTCGGCGACGGATTTTCACTCTTCGCGGCTGATCGCTATGATTTCCGACAAGGCGCGGCACTATGCCGTGCGTGCGCAGCAGATCAAAATCGAAGTGACGGAGCGCGGTTTTATTGATGTGCCGAAAACTACGCCGGTTATCCAGGCTTTTCGTCAGGCGGGTTATGAAGTGGCAATCGACGATTTTGGTACAGGTTACTCGAACCTGCACAATCTCTACTCGCTGAATGTCGATATTCTGAAAATCGACAAATCCTTTATCGACACCCTAACCACCAACAGCACCAGCCATCTTATCGCCGAGCATATTATCGAGATGGCGCAAAGCCTGCGGCTCAAAACCATTGCGGAAGGGGTAGAAACTGCCGAGCAGGTAAGCTGGTTGTTGAAGCGCGGTGTACAGTTCTGTCAGGGATGGCACTTCGCGAAAGCGATGCCGCCCCAGGAGTTTATGACCTGGCAGCAGCAACCTTTGCACTGATAAACCTTAATTCAACTGGTGACGGTAATCGCTTGGCGTGCGGTCAAACTCGCGGCGAAACACACGGGAAAAGGTTTGTTGCGACACATACCCCAGATCCATCGCGATATCAAAAATAGGCCGCTGCGTAGAGCGTAACGCCTGCGCCGCCAGCAGTAACCTGCGCTGACGAATGTACTCACCCAGCGTCTGGTGCATTACGGTCCGGAACATTCTCTGTAAATACCATTTCGAATAGCCCGACTTTTTCGCGACCACATCAATGTTCAACGGTTGGTCGATATGTTCATCAATCCATTCAATAAGTGTCTGAATAATTTGCTGATGCGACATAAGGTTGCCCTCTGTAGATACAACTTTCCTGGTTGATTCGTCGTTTTCTCTGTGGGGGAGTATAATTCCTCAAGTTAACTTGAGGTAAAGAGGTTTTATGGAAAAGAGATTGCCGAGAATAAAAGCGCTTTTGACCCCGGGTGAAGTGGCTAAGCGAAGCGGTGTGGCAGTATCGGCGCTCCACTTCTATGAAAGTAAAGGGTTAATCAAAAGCATCCGTAACGCCGGAAACCAGCGGCGCTACACCCGTGACGTGCTTCGCTACGTGGCGATTATTAAAATTGCGCAACGAATCGGAATTCCCCTGGCCACCATCGGTGAGGCGTTCGGCGTGTTACCGGAAGGCCACACGCTGAGCCCGAAAGAGTGGAAAGAGCTGTCATCCCAGTGGCGAGAGGAGCTGGACCGGCGTATTCATACGCTGGTGGCGCTGCGTGACGAACTGGACGGGTGCATCGGTTGCGGTTGTTTGTCGCGCAGCGATTGCCCGTTACGCAACCCCGGTGACAAACTGGGCGAACAGGGGACGGGGGCGCGGCTGCTGGAAGAAGATTGAGATCTGTTTGCCGGGTGGCGGCTGCGCCATCCAGCAAAAAGCATAATAAAGAACTAAAGCGCCACATAAGGGCGCTTTAGTTTTTTCCGGTCTTTGTCTTTCTCTCTATCCCGCTGGCTCACGGGAGGGTTTCCCCCGACATCAGCACCCCTCATGTCGAGCTGGTTGAGGAGGTTCCGGTTTGTGCTGACACTTTAATTCTATGTAAGGGCCGCTTTTTCGCCAGTCACCGGGGCCGCTTTTTTGGCGAATATTTTTCGCGGTGTTGTTCAATTTTCTATAGTTAAAAAGTATGAATAACAGGAGACCTCTATGCTCACGGTACATCACCTTAACCAGTCGCGCTCACACCGCGTGATCTGGGCTCTGGAAGAACTTTCTCTGCCCTATGAGATTGTTCACTACCAGCGCGAAAAAACGATGCTGGCTCCCGAGTCCCTTAAACGCGTGCATCCGTTGGGCAAGTCACCGGTCATTGAAGACAACGGGCTGATCCTTGCTGAATCCGGTGCCATTCTGGAGTATCTGCAGGAAACCTACGACGCAGAATCGCAGCTTAAGCCGCTGGATCCTGCCCACAAGGTGCAATACCGCTTCTGGCTACACTATGCAGAAGGTTCTCTTATGCCGCTGCTGTTAATGAAGCTGGTATTTAGCAGCCTCGGTAAACCGCCCGTGCCGTTTGGAATACGCACGCTGGGGAAAGCGCTGGGTCAGGGCGTGCAAAAGGCCTATCTCAATCCCCAGCTCGAAACCCACGCGCGTTTTATTGAATCTCACCTGGCTGAAAATAGCTGGTTTGCCGGAGAGACTCTCAGCATGGCCGATATTCAGATGAGTTTCCCGATTTTTGCTCTGCTGGCACGCGGCGGTGTCGAGGATCTTCCGCACACCCATGCCTGGAAGAAAAAGGTCGAAAATCGTCCTGCCTGGCAGAGAACCCTGGAACAAGGTGGGCCGTTAACGATCCCTGGCGAGGCGTAATTTGTAACCCCATTGCGCATAAACGATAACGTTTGCGCATCCTCTGCTTATTTCTTCATCGTCATAAGGGAAATTTAGCGAAAAACGAGAAAGTTCAGTTGAAAAGGGCGGTGATTAGGCTGGATAATCGTTTGCCTAAATTTGACCACCCGTTTTGTAAGCGCGGAGCTAAACGTTTGCTTTTTTTGTGACGCCCCTTTTCGTCGCAAACGCAGCACAAGGATTTGACGTTTTGCTGGCAGTGGAGTCTCCACCACGCTTACGGACTTTCTATAAAAACTCTCAGGGGATGTTTTCTATGTCTACGCCATCCGCGCGTACTGGCGGTTCACTTGACGCCATCTTTAAAATTTCTGCTCGCGGCAGCACCGTGCGCCAGGAAATCGTTGCCGGTCTGACAACGTTTCTGGCAATGGTGTACTCCGTCATCGTTGTGCCGGGCATGCTCGGTAAAGCAGGCTTCCCACCGGCAGCGGTCTTTGTTGCAACCTGTCTTGTCGCCGGTGTTGGCTCCATCGTAATGGGGCTGTGGGCGAATCTGCCGATGGCGATTGGCTGTGCCATTTCCTTGACCGCCTTCACCGCGTTTAGCCTGGTGCTGGGCCAACACATCAGCGTACCGGTTGCCCTGGGCGCCGTCTTCCTGATGGGCGTGCTGTTCACCATTATCTCGGCAACCGGTATTCGTAGCTGGATTTTGCGCAACCTGCCGCACGGCGTGGCGCACGGCACCGGTATCGGTATCGGTCTGTTTCTGCTGCTGATTGCCGCCAACGGCGTGGGTCTGGTCATTAAGAACCCGCTGGACGGTCTGCCGGTGGCGCTGGGTCACTTCGCCAGCTTCCCGGTGATCATGTCCCTGATTGGCCTGGCGGTGATTATTGGTCTGGAAAAACTGAAAGTCCCAGGCGGCATTCTGCTGACCATTATCGGTGTGTCCATTGTTGGCCTGATTTTCGATCCGACCGTGCATTTCTCCGGTATTTTTGCCATGCCGTCGCTGAGCGATGACAACGGGAACTCCCTGATTGGCAGCCTGGATATTGTCGGCGCGCTGAACCCGGTGATCCTGCCAAGCGTGCTGGCGCTGGTGATGACGGCGGTGTTTGATGCCACCGGTACCATCCGTGCGGTGGCCGGTCAGGCGAACCTGCTGGATAAAGATGGTCAGATTATCGACGGTGGCAAAGCGCTGACCACCGACTCCCTGAGCAGCGTCTTCTCGGGTCTGGTAGGGGCTTCTCCGGCTGCGGTCTATATTGAGTCCGCTGCGGGCACCGCGGCAGGCGGTAAAACTGGCCTGACCGCCATTACCGTTGGTGTGCTGTTCCTGCTGATCCTGTTCCTCTCTCCGCTCTCTTATCTGGTGCCAGCCTACGCTACGGCTCCGGCACTGATGTACGTCGGCCTGCTGATGCTGAGCAACGTGGCGAAAATTGACTTTGCGGACTTTGTGGACGCGATGTCAGGCCTGATCACTGCGGTATTTATCGTGCTGACCTGTAACATCGTGACCGGCATCATGATCGGCTTCGCGTCGCTGGTGATTGGTCGCCTGGTCTCCGGTGAGTGGCGCAAGCTGAACATCGGCACCGTGGTTATCGCCGTTGCGCTGGTGGTGTTCTACGCGGGCGGCTGGGCAATCTAAATTGTCCTTTGATGCGAAAACGGGTGGCTCAGGCCGCCCGTTTTTATTTTCAGGACTCATCCCGTTGCCTTTTGCGTTACTCTGGGGAAGATAGAATAAAAGGCACGACGCCTTCCGTAGTACATAAGTAACACAGCAAACAGGGAACGCATGGAAATCTTTTTCACAATACTCATCATGACCCTTGTGGTCTCATTATCCGGGGTGGTTACACGCGTACTGCCCTTTCAGGTCCCCCTGCCATTAATGCAAATTGCCATCGGCGCGCTGCTGGCGTGGCCGACGTTTGGCCTGCACGTTGAGTTCGACCCGGAACTGTTCCTCGTGCTGTTTATCCCGCCACTGCTGTTTGCCGATGGCTGGAAAACACCCACGCGCGAGTTTCTGGAACATGGGCGCGAGATCTTCGGTCTGGCACTGGCGCTGGTCGTCGTGACCGTGGTCGGGATTGGTTTCCTGATCTACTGGGTGGTTCCGGGGATCCCGTTAATACCCGCTTTTGCGCTGGCCGCAGTCCTGTCGCCAACCGATGCCGTGGCGCTGTCCGGCATTGTGGGTGAAGGGCGGATTCCGAAGAAAATCATGGGCATCTTACAGGGAGAGGCGCTGATGAACGACGCCTCCGGTCTGGTTGCCCTGAAGTTCGCCGTGGCCGTCGCAATGGGAACGATGATCTTTACCGTTGGTGGCGCGACCCTGGAATTCTTCAAGGTTGCTATTGGCGGTATCCTGGCGGGCTTCGTGGTGAGCTGGCTGTATGGCCGCTCGCTGCGCTTCCTCAGCCGCTGGGGCGGTGATGAACCCGCAACGCAGATCGTACTGCTGTTCCTGCTGCCGTTTGCCTCCTATCTGATTGCCGAACACATTGGCGTGTCGGGCATTCTGGCAGCGGTAGCGGCAGGGATGACCATCACCCGCTCCGGCGTAATGCGCCGCGCGCCGCTGGCCATGCGTCTGCGTGCAAACAGCACCTGGGCAATGCTGGAATTTGTCTTTAACGGCATGGTCTTCCTGCTGTTGGGTCTGCAGCTGCCGGGCATTATGGAATCCTCTCTGGTGGCGGCGGAGGCCGATCCAAACGTTGAAGTCTGGATGCTCTTTACCGACATCGTGCTGATCTACATGGCGCTGATGCTGGTGCGCTTCGGCTGGCTCTGGACGATGAAAAACTTCAGCGTGCGCTTCCTGAAGAAAAAGCCGATGGAGTTTGGTTCATGGACCACGCGTGAGCTGCTGATTGCCTCCTTTGCGGGGGTACGCGGGGCGATTACCCTGGCCGGTGTGCTCTCCATTCCGTTGCTGTTGCCGACGGGCGATGTCTTCCCGGCGCGTTATGAACTGGTCTTCCTGGCGGCGGGCGTGATCCTGTTCTCACTGTTTGTCGGGGTGATTATGCTGCCGATTTTGCTGCAGCATATCGACGCCGGGGACGCCACGCAGCAGCATAAAGAGGAGCGGATTGCCCGCGCCGCCACTGCCGAAGTAGCCATTGTCGCTATTCAGAAAATGGAAGAGCGCCTGGCCGCCGATGCCGAAGAGAACATCGACAATCAGCTGCTGACGGAAGTGAGCTCACGCGTGATTGGTAATCTGCGTCGCCGGGCTGACGGCCGTAACGATGTGGAAAGCTCGCTGCAGGAGGAGAACCTTGAGCGCCGGTTCCGTCTGGCGGCGCTGCGCTCCGAGCGTGCCGAGCTGTACCACTTGCGTGCCACGCGGCAAATCAGTAATGAAACGCTGCAAAAGCTGCTGCACGATCTGGATCTGCTGGAAGCGTTGTTGATAGAGAATCAGTAACGCTGTTTTTTGCCCGGTGGCGCTGCGCTTACCGGGCCTACGTGCTCGATCGGTTCCCTCTCCCTGTGGGCTGAGGGTTAGGGTGAGGGCACCCAAAATCCCTCACAACATTGCAGCCACGCCTGGGCGCTGTGCGACAAATATATCCCTTCTCGCCAGATCATCCCCAGCTGCCAGTGCAAATCGCTTTCGAGTGGGATCCAGCGCAGCGTGTTTTTATCCAGACGCTCGCAAATCGGCTGCGGCAGAATGGCAATCCCCACGCCTGCTTGCACCATCGCTGCCAGGAAATCCCACTGGCCGCTGCGCACCGCAATGCGCGGCTTCACGCTATGTTGATTAAACAGCGTCATCAGCTGGCGGCTGAGGGCGAAATCTTCGTTGTAGATCAGCAGAGGGTATTCGCCGAGCAGTTCAGGTTTCACTGAATCTCGCTTCAGCCAGTCGCCGGAGCGGGGAACCAGCACGCACAGCGGATGGCTAAAGAGCGGAAGCGTCGCCAGACCGCTCTCTTCCTCAACGGGGAGGGCTGTCATGGCGACGTCCAGCTCGCCGTTGGTTACGGCCTGCTGGACGGTTAATCCACCAAACTCCGAAATTTTGAGTTCAACGCCGGGGTAACGCTGGCGAAACAGGCTAATCGGCCCGGCCATCATCATCCCGACCATCGGCGGAATACCAAGGCGCAGCACCCCTTTGGTCAGGTGGTTAATATCGTCTAGCTCCGCTTCCAGCTGACGAAACTCGGCCAGGATCGCCAGGCCACGTTCAAACACCACGCGCCCGGTATCGGTAAGCAATAGCTTGCGTCCGTCGCGGATCAGCAGGGTACAGTTGAGTTCATCTTCGAGGTTTTTCAGCATTTTGCTGATGGTGGGCTGGGTAACAAATAACTTCTCCGCTGCGCGGGTAAAACTCTGCTGGCGAACCACTTCGACAAAATAGCGCAGCGTTCTTATGTCCATGATTATTCCTCGAAACTATACCTTCGATGATTTTAATTCATTTCAGTCCATACCGTGCGCTCACTATACTGGCGCCTCGTCTCATTTTTGAGGAAAACCCCCATGGCCGTGGCGTTAAGCCGTGTTACGCCTGCCGTTGTGCAACGACTCCAGGTACCGGTTCAGGTACTGCTCTACGCGGGACTGTTTGTTTTTGCGGAATATCTTGTCGGCTGGCTGCATCTGCCGCTGCCTGCCAACCTGGTGGGGATGGTGTTGATGCTGACGCTCATTCTCTGCCGCGTTATCCCCCTTAGTTGGGTACGTGCCGGCGCGCGCTGGCTGCTGGCAGAGATGTTGCTGTTCTTTGTTCCTGCCGTGGTGGCAGTGGTGAACTATGCGCAACTGCTGATGGTGGACGGCTGGCGGATCTTCGCGGTCATCGCCCTGAGCACGCTGATGGTGCTGGGCGCCACCGCCTGGGTGGTGGACAAGGTTTATCGCTTCGAGATCCGCAGGCAAAAACATGACTAACTTCCAGATAAGCGTGCTGTGCCTGATTGCCACGCTGGTTATCTACTTTGCCAACAAACGCCTGTATCGTCGCTTTCACGCGCTGCCGCTGATGCCGCTGGTCTTCACGCCGATCCTGCTGGTGCTGATGCTGGTTTTTGGCCATATCTCCTGGCAAAACTACATTGGTGAATCCCACTGGTTGCTGTGGCTACTGGGGCCGGCCACCATCGCCTTTGCGGTGCCGGTGTACGACAACCTGAATATCATTAAACGTCACTGGATGTCGCTCAGCGCGGGGGTGATTACCGCCACGGTGGTGGCGGTCTGTAGCTCCGTCTGGCTGGCGCGGCTGTTTACGCTGTCCGATGAAATTCAGCGTAGCCTGGCCGTGCGCTCGGTAACGACGCCATTTGCGCTGGCAGCCGCTAAACCGCTCGGCGGACAGCCGGATCTGGTGGCGCTGTTCGTGGTTGTCACCGGTGTCTTCGGTATGGCGGTAGGCGACATGCTATTTCTGCGGCTTTCTATCCGTGAAGGGTTGGCAAAAGGGGCGGGATTTGGCGCGGCGTCACACGGCGCGGGAACGGCACGCTCTTATGAGTTGGGTCAGCAGGAGGGGGTTGTAGCAAGCCTGGTGATGATGCTTTCCGGCGTGTTGATGGTGCTGATTGCGCCGCTGGTGGCGTGGGTGATGTTCTGAACTCCCCGGCCCGAAGGCCGGGGATCAAGACTCAGTGTGCGCGGCCTTGTTCCACGCCCAGGCCGGTTTGCGAGCGGATAAACTGGGCGCGGAATTTCTCACGCTCCAGGTTCCCCTCCGGCGAGTTGTCGGTTGCAGAGAAGATCCAGATACCGATAAACGCCACGGCGATTGAGAACAGCGCCGGGTACTCATACGGGAAGAGCGCCTTTTCGTGACCGAGGATCTGCACCCAAATCGTCGGGCCGAGGATCATCAGAATCACCGCGGTCAGCAGCCCCAGCCAGCCGCCTACCATTGCGCCACGGGTGGTCAGTTTAGACCAGTACATGGAGAGCAGGATGATAGGGAAGTTACAGCTCGCCGCAATCGAGAAGGCCAGCCCCACCATGAAGGCAATGTTCTGCTTCTCGAAGAGGATCCCCAGCAGGATCGCCACCACACCCAGAACCAGTACGGTGATTTTGGAGACTTTGAGTTCTTCACGCTCGGTTGCGCCTTTGCGAAACACGTTCGCATACAGGTCATGCGACACCGCAGATGCTCCGGCAAGCGTAAGCCCGGCAACCACGGCAAGGATGGTGGCAAAGGCCACGGCTGAGATAAAGCCGAGGAACAGATTGCCGCCTACCGCATCCGCCAGATGCACTGCCGCCATGTTATTCCCGCCAATCAGCGCGCCCGCCGCGTCTTTAAATGCCGGGTTCGCTCCCACCAGCATGATGGCGCCGAAACCGATGATAAAGGTCAGTATGTAGAAGTAACCCATAAACCCGGTGGCGTAGAAGACGCTCTTGCGCGCTTCGCGGGCATCGCTCACGGTGAAGAAACGCATCAGGATATGTGGCAAGCCTGCGGTACCAAACATCAGACCCAGACCGAGTGAAAGCGCGGATATCGGGTCTTTCACCAGCCCGCCCGGGCTCATGATCGCTTCCCCTTTCGGGTGGACAGCCATTGCTTCGGTAAACAGGTTGTTGAAGCTAAAGCCGACGTGTTTCATCACCATAAAGGCCATGAAGCTCGCACCGAACAGCAGCAGAACCGCTTTGATAATTTGCACCCAGGTGGTTGCCAGCATGCCGCCAAACAGGACGTACATCACCATCAGCACACCCACCAGCACCACCGCAACGTGGTAGTTCAGGCCGAACAGAAGTTCGATCAGTTTGCCTGCGCCAACCATCTGGGCGATCAGATACAGCGCCACCACCACCAGCGAACCGCAGGCGGAGAGAATACGAATCGGACCCTGCTTCAGGCGATACGAAGCCACGTCAGCAAAGGTGAAACGCCCCAGGTTGCGCAAGCGTTCGGCGATCAGGAACAGAATGATCGGCCAGCCCACCAGGAAGCCGAGAGAGTAGATCAGACCATCGTAGCCGGAGGTGTAAACCAGCGCGGAGATCCCAAGGAAAGACGCGGCAGACATAAAGTCGCCCGCAATCGCCAGCCCGTTCTGGAAACCGGTAATATTACCGCCCGCAGTGTAGTAATCATTACGGGAACGGACGCGTTTCGACGCCCAATAGGTGATATACAGCGTCAGCACCACGAAAATCAGGAACATGATAATCGCCTGCCAGTTGGTTGGCTGGCGCTGAACCTCGCCGGTAATGGCATCTGCGGCGTGTGTCGCAAAGGGAAGTGTGGCGGCAAGCGCCGTCAGGACTCTCTTCATGATGCTTTTACCTCACGCAGTACCGCTTTATTAAGACGATCGAATTCGCCGTTCGCGCGCCAGACGTAGACGCCGGTCAGCACAAACGAAATCACAATCACGCCAATGCCAATCGGGATGCCCCGTGTGACGCTGGTGCCCTCATGCAGCGGCGTGCCCAGCCAGTGCGGGGCAAAGGCGATAAGCAGAATAAAGCCGACGTAGATAATCAGCATGATGATGGAAAGTAAGAAGGCAAACCGTTGCCGTTTATCAACGAGCTCCCTGTAGTGCGCACTATTCTCTATCTGCTGACAAATATCGTTATTCATCACAGAAATCTCCAGAAGTAAGGTTGGTTTGTTTTATCCCCTCTCCCCTATGGGGAGAGGGTTAGGGTGAGTGGAGGAAGGTGCGGTCTGATGCCCTCACCCCGGCCCTCTCCCACAGGGAGAGGGAGAAAAGATTACGAAGGCATTGCGATGGACTGCTTCTCTTCGAGCAGTTTTTCCACCACGCCCGGATCGGCGAGCGTTGAGGTATCACCAAGGTTGCTGGTGTCCCCTGCCGCAATTTTGCGCAAGATACGGCGCATAATTTTGCCGGAACGAGTTTTCGGCAGCGAGTCAGTCCAGTGCAGTACATCCGGCGTGGCAAGCGGGCCAATCTCTTTGCGGACCCAGTTGCGCACGTCGGCATACAGTTCTGGCGATGGCTCTTCACCGTGGTTCAGCGTCACGTAAGCGTAAATCGCCTGGCCTTTAATGTTGTGCGGGATCCCCACAACGGCGGCTTCGGCAATCTTCGGATGCGATACCAGCGCGGATTCAATCTCCGCGGTGCCCAGACGGTGGCCGGAGACGTTCAGCACATCGTCCACACGCCCGGTGATCCAGTAATAGCCATCCTCGTCGCGACGCGCGCCGTCACCGCTGAAGTACATGTTTTTAAAGGTTGAGAAGTAGGTCTGCTCGAAGCGTTCGTGGTCGCCAAAGAGCGTACGTGCCTGGCCCGGCCAGGAATCGACGATCACCAGGTTGCCTTCGGTGGCACCATCCAGCGGATTGCCTTCGTTATCCACCAGCGCAGGCTGGACGCCGAAGAACGGTTGGGTCGCTGAACCGGCTTTTAAGCGGGTTGCACCCGGCATTGGGGTGATCATGAACCCACCGGTTTCGGTCTGCCACCAGGTGTCCATTACCGGGCATTTTTCGTTGCCGATCTTCTTCCAGTACCACTCCCAGGCTTCCGGGTTGATAGGCTCGCCGACGGAGCCGAGGATGCGCAGGGAAGAGCGGTCAGTGCCTTCTATCGCTTTATCCCCTTCCGCCATCAGCGCACGGATCGCCGTTGGCGCGGTGTACAGAATGTTGACCTGGTGCTTATCGACCACCTGGCACATCCGCGCCGGGGTTGGCCAGTTTGGTACACCTTCAAACATCAGCGTTGTTGCACCGCAGGCCAGCGGGCCGTACAGCAGATAGCTGTGACCGGTGACCCAGCCCACGTCGGCGGTGCACCAGTAGATATCGCCCGGATGGTAGTCGAAAACGTATTTAAAGGTGGTGGCCGCATAGACCAGATAGCCACCGGTGGTGTGCAATACGCCTTTCGGTTTGCCGGTGGAGCCGGAGGTATAGAGGATAAACAGCGGATCTTCCGCGTTCATCTCTTGCGGTTGATGCTGGTCGCTTGCTTTTTCAATCAGGTCGCTCCACCACAGGTCACGCCCTTCATTCCAGTCGATCTTGCCACCGGTACGCTTAAGGACGATAACGTTGCTGACGGTTTTGACGTTCGGGTTTTTCAGCGCTTCGTCGACATTTTTCTTCAGAGGAATACCGCGCCCGGCGCGCACGCCTTCATCGGCGGTGATCACCAGTTTCGAACTCGAGTCGACAATACGCCCGGCAACCGCTTCCGGCGAGAACCCGCCAAAGATAACGGAATGGATCGCGCCGATGCGCGCGCAGGCCAGCATCGCCACCGCCGCTTCCGGCACCATCGGCATATAGATGGCGACCACATCGCCTTTTTTAATGCCCTGGTCCAGCAGCACGTTAGCGAAGCGGCACACGTCGCGGTGCAGCTCTTTATAAGAGATATGTTTGCTCTGAGAGGCGTCGTCGCCTTCCCAGATAATGGCTGTTTCGTTACCGCGTTCGGCAAGGTGGCGATCGAGGCAGTTCGCCGCAAGGTTTAGCGTGCCGTCTTCATACCATTTAATAGAAACGTTACCCGGTGCAAAGGAGGTGTTCTTCACCTTCTGGTAAGGTTTGATCCAGTCAAGAATATGGCCCTGCTCGCCCCAGAAAGCGTCAGGATCAGAGACAGATTGCTGATACTTCTCGTGGTACTGCTCCGGGTTGATCAGGCAACGGTCCGCAATGTTAGCGGGAATGTCGTGTTTGTGTATTTGGCTCATGGCTTTTTTTCTCCTTGTAAGATGTTAATAATATGTCGCAAAAACGTTAATAGTAGGGGCTTTACAAGCTTTGTTTATTATTTGGGCGGCAGATCACGCATTGTTTGAAGCGTATGAAAAATGAGCGAATGAAACTTTGAAGAAAAATAATTTACCGGGCGGATTATTCACATTTGCGCATAAAAAATCGTTTTTATAACAAATGGTTATTTATAAGAATTATCGTAAACTCGCGTCATAACGGCTTTTCGTAGTGAAATGCGTTGTTCTTTAAGGCTTGCGCAACACACCGCGCAGATGATACTCATACGCTGCGTTAAAAAATCCCATAAACCAACGCAACACAATTCATACCCTTTCAGTATGTCTCCATATTCATGCAGTCTGCATGAATATGGCGCTTCATTGAGGAAGTCAGTTTCTATGAAAAACGTTAAAGTCAGCCTGGCCTGGCAAATCCTGCTGGCCCTTGTGCTGGGTATCCTGCTGGGTAGCTATCTCCATTATCACAGCGACAGCCGCGAGTGGCTGATTGCGAACTTGCTCTCCCCGGCGGGCGATATCTTTATTCATTTGATCAAAATGATCGTAGTGCCGATTGTCATCTCGACGCTGGTGGTCGGTATTGCCGGAGTCGGTGATGCAAAACAGCTGGGCCGCATCGGTGCAAAAACCATTCTCTATTTCGAAGTGATCACGACGATTGCCATCATCCTTGGCATTACCCTGGCGAATGTCTTCCAGCCAGGTTCCGGGATCGATATGTCGCAACTTGCGACGGTGGATATTTCGAAATACCAAAGTACGACCACTGAAGTGCAGAGCCATGCGCACGGCCTGATGGGCACCATCCTGTCGCTGGTGCCGACTAACATTGTGGCGTCGATGGCGAAGGGCGAGATGCTGCCAATCATCTTCTTCTCGGTGCTTTTTGGTCTGGGTCTTTCCTCTCTGCCTGCCACGCACCGTGAACCGCTGGTCACCGTGTTCCGCTCCATCTCTGAAACCATGTTTAAAGTGACCCACATGGTGATGCGTTACGCGCCGGTTGGGGTGTTTGCGCTTATCGCGGTAACCGTGGCGAACTTCGGTTTTGCCTCCCTGTGGCCGCTGGCGAAGCTGGTAATTCTGGTGCATTTCGCCATCCTGTTCTTCGCGCTGGTGGTACTGGGCATTGTGGCGCGCCTGTGTGGGCTGAGCATCTGGATCCTGATCCGCATTCTGAAAGATGAGCTGATTCTGGCGTACTCCACGGCCAGCTCTGAAAGCGTGCTGCCGCGTATTATTGAGAAGATGGAGGCCTATGGTGCCCCGGCTTCTATCACCAGCTTCGTGGTGCCAACCGGCTACTCTTTTAACCTGGACGGCTCGACGCTGTACCAGAGCATCGCGGCCATCTTTATTGCCCAGCTGTACGGCATTGATCTGTCGCTGTGGCAGGAAATTGTGCTGGTGCTGACGCTGATGGTGACCTCAAAAGGGATCGCGGGCGTGCCGGGTGTCTCCTTCGTGGTGCTGCTGGCGACGCTTGGCAGTGTCGGTATTCCGCTGGAAGGCCTGGCGTTTATCGCCGGTGTTGACCGTATCCTCGATATGGCGCGTACGGCGCTGAACGTGGTTGGAAACGCGCTGGCGGTGCTGGTTATCGCCAAGTGGGAACATAAGTTCGACCGTAAAAAAGCGCTGGCGTATGAACGCGAGGTGCTGGGTCGTTTTGATAAGACGGCTGACCAGTAACATCCTAAGCCCGGTGGCGCTGCGCTTACCGGGCCTACGGGTTTTGTAGGCCGGGTAAGGCGAAGCCGCCACCCGGCACGTTATTCTCCGCTCAACGCATCAAACTCTTCACATCCCGTATCAAACCCTTCCGTACAGCTCAGGTTCAACCAGTAGAGCGCCTTCTGTTTATTGGGCGTGATAAAGCCTTTCTCGCCCTGCTGGAACAGCATCCCTGCCCAGTATTCGGCATAGCCAGTGCGTGACAAAGACGAGCTGCGCTTAAACCATGATGCCGCCAGAGCGTCGTCCTGGGCCACTTCTACACCGTTGGCATAAATCAGACCCAGCAGCATTTGCGCATCTACCGCAGAGTCGTTGTCGATATCTTCGGTGGCCGTCTGCAGCAGTTTGATGGCCTGCGGGTAGTCTGTTTTGCCACCCTGGGTATTCACCAGAACGCGTGCCAGCATAATGGCGCCACGCTTGCTGCCCGCAATCGCGGCCTGCTGTGCCAGCGCTTTAGCCTGAGCGTAATCGCCCTGAGTAAAGTGGATCTGAGACAACAGGGCCATGGCATCGATGTCGCCCCCTTTTGCCGCTTTCTCTGCCCACATTGCCGCCTGCTTGCTGTCGCCGGAGCTGAACCAGGTGTCGGCGAGATAATACTGAGCGCGTGCATCGCCCGCCTCCGCCTGTGCTTTGTACTGGCTGCCAATCTCATCGGCATGGACGAACGACGTAAAAATTAATAACAACAGTAAAAATGGTTTCATGGATTCTTATCATCTGGGTACACGCCGCGCAGTATAATCGCGGCCATAGAATAAAAAAACGGGTGCGTTAAGACCTCAGCATCCTGCAAGCCGGGCGGAACTGTCATTCCGCCCGCAGAGGTTAGCCTGCAACGCAGGCTAATTTCGCCGCCACCTCCTGATGTTCACTCTTTATTGTCAGTTCGCATAACTTTCCGCGAGTAATAAAGGTAAAGATCACTATCGTCAGGCAGATAATAAAGACAATGCCTAACGCAGTTTTTAATGGCGTCATGCCTTTTACTCCTTGTCAAAAAAAGAATAAGAGGCTACTCTCAACCTGTAGGTTGTTGGGGGTAGCCTCGGGTAAATGAATATTTCCCGGGGCTTTCCACTTTCTGTCCCTCAACAATGCTCAAGACAGAAAGTCTTAAGCACCCGCCGCACATCTTATCCATCTGAATCAAAATGCAAAGATGTAATTCTTTTTCGTGCAATTTACATTATTTCTGCGAGCAGCTTTCAAGATTAATAATTGATATTTTTAATGCGTTAAGCGGAAATAAAAAGGGAGTGAATGTTTCACTCCCTTTATTCATCAATTAAATAATATCATTATCCCATCGCACTTTCGCGCAACCGGGCTTTCAGCTTGTTATATTCGTCGATCACATACTGTTCCGCAGCGTGCTGATCCGCAATCGGCTCCACGCGTACGGCGCAGTACTTATACTCCGGCGTTTTGGTTATCGGGCTTAAGTTCTCCGTCACCAGTTCGTTACAGGCGCCAATCCACCACTGGTAGGTCATGTACACCGCCCCTTTGTTGGGACGATCGCTGACCTGCGCACGGGTAATGATCCTGCCTTTACGCGAGTTCACCCATACCAGCGCTTCGTCTTCAATGCCAAGACGTTCAGCGTCGGCGGTGTTGATCTGTGCATAACCTGGCTCATCCGCCAGCGCTGCCAGCGCCGCGCAGTTGCCGGTCATCGAACGACAGGAGTAGTGGCCCACTTCACGCACGGTGGAGAGCACCATTGGATACTCATCGGTGAGTTTATCAATGGGGGCAACCCAGTCGCAGGTGAAGAACTGTGCCAGCCCATTTGGGGTGTCGAATTTCTCTTTAAAGAGATACGACGTGCCCTGGTCGGCCTCAGACTCATCCCGGCACGGCCACTGGATATACCCCAGTTCACCCATTTTTTCATAGGTTGCACCGTAGAAGTCCGGACACAGATGCCGCAACTCGTCCCAGATCTCCTGAGTGTTGTTGTAGTGCATCGGATAACCCATGCGGGTGGCAATTTCGCTGATGATTTGCCAGTCGGTTTTCAGATCCCACTTCGGCTCCACCGCTTTAAAGAAGCGCTGGAAGCCACGGTCTGCCGCCGTGTAAACCCCTTCATGCTCGCCCCAGGACGTTGACGGTAAAATCACATCCGCCGCTGCCGCGGTTTTGGTCATAAAGATGTCCTGAACAATCACCAGCTCCAGATCCTCAAACCCTTTACGCACTGCAGAGAGCTCGGCGTCGGTCTGGAGAGGATCTTCGCCCATGATGTAAGCCGCCCGCACTTCACCATGTGCCGCCCGGTGCGGCAGTTCGCTGATGCGATACCCGGTGTGCTCCGGCAAACTTTCCACGCCCCACGCTTTGGCAAACTTCGCGCGGTTTTCCGGGAACTTCACGTACTGATAGCCCGGATAGGTGTCCGGCAGCGCACCCATATCGCAGGCACCCTGCACGTTGTTCTGACCGCGTACCGGGTTCACCCCGACGTGTGCCTTGCCAAGGTTGCCGGTCAGCATGGCGAGGCTGGTCAGGGAACGCACGGTTTCCACGCCCTGATAGAATTGGGTCACGCCCATGCCCCACAGAATGGCGGCGGTTTTCGCTCCGGCGTACATCCTTGCTGCCTGACGGATCTCCTGCGCGCTGACGCCGGTGATCGCTTCGACAGATTCTGGCGTATAGCCTTCGACAATTTTCCGATACTCTTCAAAACCTTCCGTACGGGTGGCGACAAACGCCTGGTCGTAGAGGTTCTCCTCAATAATGACGTGCCCCATGGCGTTCAACAGCGCGATGTTCGAGCCGTTTTTCAACGCGATGTGCATATCTGCAATACGTGCCGTTTCGATTTTGCGCGGATCGCAGACGATGATTTTCGCCCCGTTCTGTTTGGCGCGAATAACGTGGTTCGCGACAATCGGGTGAGAATCCGCCGGGTTATAGCCGAAGATAAAGACGAGATCGGTGTTGTCTATCTCGTTAATTGCATTACTCATTGCGCCGTTTCCGACCGACTGGTGCAGACCTGCAACCGATGGGCCGTGTCAGACGCGAGCGCAGCAGTCGACGTTATTGGTTCCAATAACGGCGCGCGCGAATTTTTGCATTACATAGTTGGTTTCGTTACCCGTCCCGCGCGATGACCCGGTGGTCTGGATCGCATCCGGGCCATATTTTGCCTTAATGGCGCTCAGGCGGGTGGCGACGTAGTCCAGCGCCTCGTTCCACGAGACGGCTTCCAGCTTGCCACCGCGTTCACGGCGGATCATGGGGGTTTTCAGGCGCGGGGTGAGGATTTGGGTATCGTTAATAAAATCCCAGCCGTAGTACCCTTTCAGGCACAGCGTGCCCTGGTTGGTTTTCCCCTGTGCGGCCTCCGCCCGGACGATTTTGCCGTTATCGACCACCAGGTGGATCTTGCAACCTGAGGCACAATAAGGGCAAACCGTGACGACTTTTTTCATCAGTCTGCTCCAGTTAATCATTTCGCAGCCATAATGCAGCTTTTATGCCATGTTTTTCGTGTGGGTATCACTCGACTTTACGGGCGTTCTCCTGGCAAAACCCTGACGAAAAGCAGGCAATCGTCAAAATTGACGTGTCGAAAAGGCAGCGGATGTGACATGGGTTGTAATTCCGTCACGTAAAAATCCATTTGGCTGGAGCCGACGGCAGAATAGTTCAGACTTAACATAATCCCCTGACGGAAGCATGCGATGAAACCGGCGATTCTGGTGGTTGATGACGATACGGCAGTGTGCGAGCTGCTGCAGGATGTGCTCAGCGAGCACGTCTTTACGGTGCTCGTCTGCCATAACGGACAGGACGCACTGAACCGGGTTCATCAGGAACCGGGAATTGCCCTGGTCCTGCTGGACATGATGCTGCCGGATATCAACGGCCTGCAGGTCCTGCTGCAGTTGCAAAAGCAACGCCCGGATCTGCCGGTAGTGATGCTTACCGGGCTGGGGAGTGAGTCTGACGTGGTGGTAGGGCTGGAGATGGGGGCCGACGACTACATTGGCAAACCGTTTAATCCGCGTGTGGTGGTCGCCCGGGTTAAAGCCGTGCTCAGGCGTACCGGAGCGCTGGCGGCCGACACGCCCGCGCCACGAGTGGCGGGCATTGCTTTTAATGGCTGGACGCTGGATACCACCCGCTGCGAACTGATCGATCCGCAGCGTAACCCCGTACCGTTGACCCAGGGTGAATACGGCCTGCTGCTGGCGCTTACCCAGAATGCCCGCCGGGTACTGAGCCGCGAGCAGTTGCTTGAGCTGACCCACAGCGAAAGTGCCGATGTGTTTGACCGTACCATCGACGTGTTGATCATGCGCCTGCGCCGGAAAATCGAAGCCAATCCGCACCAGCCCGCATTAATCAAAACGATCCGCGGGCTGGGCTACGTCTTTGCCGCCGATGTCTGTCATCCCGATCGGGCGGCGTAAGTGCTTACGTTATGGCAGCGACAATAAGCGCGGCGAAAATCGCCGTGATGACCAGGTACTTCAGTGCGTAATAGAGCTTCCGATTGCGCTTTTTCAGACGCTGACCGCGTTCTCGCCCGGCGTGCACATATTTGAAGATACGGTTGATTCCCCCGGTGCGGTCGTTATCGTCATTGGGGGAGCTGACCGCTGACATCAGCGTTGTCCCGACCCAGTGGTTAACCGCCTGCGCCCAGCGCCATTTCATCGGACGTTCGATATCGCAGAAGAGAATAATCCGCGTGTGATCCGATTTATTCTCCGCCCAGTGCACGTAAGTTTCATCAAAGATGACAGCCTCACCGTCACGCCAGCTGTGGCGCTGCTGGTCAACCTCTATAAAGCAGCGATCGTCATTTGGCGTGACCAGGCCTAAATGGTAACGAACCGAGCCAGCGTAGGGATCGCGATGCTTGCCGAGCTTCGCGCCCGCCGGGAGTTCGGCAAACATTGCCGCTTTCACGGACGGGATCTCACTCACCAGTTGTGTTGTAACGGGGCACAGGATCTGAGCCGAGGGATGCGCATCGGCATACCATTTGAGGTAAAACCGTTTCCAGCCGCGTTTAAAGAAGGTGTTAAAACCGGCATCGTTATGATTTTGTGCCGCCTTAATATGATCCTGCAAACGCAGCGCCTCTTCGCGAATGACCTCCCAGTTTTCCGTCAGTTTATTTAATTCCGGAAAGCGCTCGGTTTCAAAAAAGGGCTGTCTGGCGGGCAGCGAAGAGAACGCCGTCATAAACATATTGATAGGCGCCATAAAGGTGGAGTGGTCGAAAAGTTGACGGGAAAGCGTCTGTTTTTCTTTGCCGCGCGAATGCGCATAAATAACACTGATAATAAATATAGCGATGATAATTGCTGCGAACATTTTTCCTTGTCCTCTGTATCTCTCATTTCGGAAAAGCGTGTGGGCAATATGTTGCCCACGCCGAATGTGCCAGACGCAGAGAGTGTAGTTCGGCTATGCAAAATTCATAGAACTGTAATCAAAAATCGCAATTTTTGTTAATTTAGGCGTTGCTCTCCTGAATAAAGCGCGTCAATTCCTCCAGCGTTTTTGCTCCATCAATGGCATTCGCGGCCAGCAGGCTTGCCCGGGCGCAGGCATGCGCCAGGTAAATACTCTCTGCCAGCGACAGCGATTCATGACAGCCATATAAGAAACCGGCACAAAAGGCGTCGCCCGCGCCGACGCTGCCAATAATCTCCTCCTGAGTCAGCCTCCATGAGGGGATCCAGCGTCCTTCTTCGTTTGCGGCTTCTCCCCAGGCACCTTCCGGGCAGTGGATCACCACCCGCTGCCGGACGCCTGCCGCCAGCAGCTGCGCGGCGGCTTCAGCGATGTGGGCAACGTGTGGTGCGTCGTTGCCGTCGCGCATCTCAAGGCCGCTAAATTCTCCGGCTTCCAGTTCGTTAATGACCAGATAATCGAGATGACGCAGGGCAGGGAGGACCAGCGGCTGATAGCGCGGATCGCCCTTGCGGGAGACCAGATCAAGCGAGGTTTCATACCCCTGCTCGCGCATCTGCGCCAGCAGCCGTGCGCTGCGGGTGCCGTATTCGTCATCTGGCATATCCAGACTGTCGAGCAGCAGCAGGTAGCCGAGGTGGAAGATTTTCATTGTGCCGTCGAGACGGTCAAACGCGGGGAGATCCAGCAGGCGGTTGGCCCCGGGAGAGTGGAAAAAGGTGCGCTGTCCGCTGGGGTCGGTCATCACCTGCGACATGGAGGTTGGCGCAAAGGTGGTGCGCTGTACGCGCTGCCGATTGACGTGATACTGGTCGAGCATCGCCAGAATGTAGTCCCCGTCGCTGTCTTCGCCAATCAGCCCCACCGCCTGCAGCGGCAGGCCGACGTGCATTTTCGCCAGCGTCAGCAGGACGTTAAGCGGCGCGCCGCCGGTGGAACGCTCGCTGTGGGTAATTTCTGCCAGCCAGCCGCGTTCCGGCCATTGCACGATCTGGTGAACGTGATCCACCAGCATATTGCCCGCGGCGATGATCCCTTTGCGTTCCATTATGCCTGCCCCGCGCTGCCAAAGATGCGCATCTGTTCGGCAACCGTATCGGTAATCGCCTCTTCTATGCCCAGCAGCAGCTCGGCAAACTCATCGTACAGCGGCTGGCGGTTGGCCATACGCTGCTCAACTGCGGAAAGGGCGGCCTGGGACATGCCGGTATAGAAATTGATTTTATGAATACCAAGTTCAATGGCGCGACGAAAATCAGCATCGCTGATCCCGGAGCCGCCGTGCAGCACCAGTGGCAGCCCGGTTTGCTGGCGAATGGCGTCCAGACGGGGGAAATCGAGCTTTGGCTCGCCCTTATATTTGCCGTGTGCGTTGCCAATGGCGACGGCCAGCGCGTCAATGCCGGTTGAATCGACAAATTCCCGTGCCAGTTGCGGGTCGGTAAAGTACGCTTCATCCGCATGGCCGTAGAGCGCCCCGCCTTCATCGCCACCGACGGCACCTAACTCTGCCTCCACCGACACGCCCACCGCGTGACACATCTTCACCACTTCACGCGTCTGACGAATATTCTCCTCGTAGCTCAGTGTCGAGCCATCGAACATCACGGAGCTGAACCCTAAGCGCAGGGCGCGCACCACGGCGTCAAAGTGCAGGCCGTGGTCAAGGTTGAGTACCACGGGGATCGCGTGGCGGGCGGCTTCGTACTTAACCGCTTCGACAAGCGACTCCAGCGACACATATTTAAAATGCACTTCGGCGATGTTGATGATAAAAGGCGAGCGCTCCAGCTTCGCCGCGGCAAACAGGGCGCGCAGGAAGTGGGTGTCGAGAACGTTGAACGCGCCCAGCGCGTAGCGATGTTGCCTGGCGTGCGCAAGACCGTCGGCAAGAGAAATCAATGGCATCATTTACCCCTTATATCCGAAACAGGTTGTACTCGTTGCACAGTACCAGCACCGCCGGTTCGTCTTCTTCGATGTTGTTATAGCGGGCAACGGGCTGCAAAAAGTGGTTGTCGTGTTCATCGTCATTGACCGATGACACTTCGCCCACCAGCACGTCGCCAAAACCGCGTTCACCCCAGAAACTGTGGTACAGGCCGGGCGTCAGGCAGATGCTCTCCCCTGGTGTAAGGCGCAGCTGGCTGCCGGGGGCGTGGGTCTGCTGGCAACCGTCTATCGTGACGGTGACGTCCGTGTTTTCGGTCTCTGCATGTGCACCGGCATTCCATAACTCAATAATGAGATTTCCACCGCCGCGGTTGATGATGTCCTCCCGTTTGCGCCAGTGAAAATGCATGGGCGTGAGCTGACCGTCGCGTACGTGCATGATTTTTTCGGCGTAGCATTTTTCATACGGCGTGCCGTTTGGTGAGCCGTTGCGCAGGGTAAACAGCGTGAGCCCCTGCGCGGCAAAGCTGCTGCCGCCAAAGGCCGTTACGTCCCAACCGAGCTTAAGGTCAAACACTTCTTGCCAGGCGGCCTGATCGAGCTGTTGCCATTTTGTGGGTGGGAAGCTGGCAAAAGGGGGGAGATGCACGTCGTGCATGGAGAAAAACTGCCGCGTGTGGCCGAGGATTTCGTTGATTTCGGAGCGTTTCATGGGGACTCCTTGTGTTTTTTGTCGGCCCAAGCCCCTCTCCCTGTGGGAGAGGGTTAGGGTGAGGGCATCGGGCCGCGCAATTGTTACTTAACCGTCCACCCCTTATACGTGCCGACGTTCTTTTTATCGATCATCGTCACCGGGATCAGCACAGGCTCTTTCGGTGCCGGTTTGCCCTGTAGAATGTCATAGCCGATCTCAACCGCTTTTGCCGCCATGACCTGCGGATCTTGTGCCGGCGTCGCCACAAACAGGGAGTTTTCCCGCTTCAGGGCTTCTTCGCCGTCCGGGCTACCGTCCACACCAACGATAAAGAACTCGTTGCGTTGTGCTTGTTTCGCCGCCAGATCGGCACCGATCGCGGTCGGATCGTTAATCGCGAAGACGCCATCGATCTTCGGATTGGCCGCCAGCAGCGAGGTCATGACTTCCAGACCCCCTTCACGGCTGCCCTTGGCGTTCTGGTTATCGGAGAGCACTTTGATATCCGGGTGTTTTTTGAACTCTGTCTGGCAACCTTCCACACGGTTCTGGACGGCAGAGACCGGTGGTCCGTTGATGATCACCACATTGCCTTTGCCGTTCAGGCGGTCGGTGATGTACTTACAGGCCATTTCGCCCGCCTGGGTGTTATCGGAGGTGATCGTCGCGTCTGCACCTTCTGCCGCCACGTCAACCGCGACCACCACGATCCCGGCCTCTTTCGCGCGTTTCACCGCCGGGCCGATCCCTTTGGAATCTGCGGCGTTGAGGATGATCATGTCCACTTTGGCGGCAATAAAGTTGTCGATCTGCGCCACCTGCTGGCCCAGATCGTACCCGCTGGAGACCAGCGTCACTTTGACGTTATCCCCCGCCAGCTTGCGCGCCTCCAGCTCGGCACCTTTGGTGATCTGCACGAAGAACGGGTTGGCCAGGTCACCCACCGTTACGCCGATGGACTTCAGATCTTTCGCCTGCGCAAACGGCGTTGCGGCAAGCAGCGCGCCAGCACAGAGCGCGGTCACTAAGGGCTTCAATCTCATGCTCTCTTCCTCACGTAGGGTATTGTTGTTATGCACTTTGATGGTGTCGGGTACGGTATTTGTCGATCAGCACCGCAATGATGATCACCGCCCCTTTGATCACCAGTTGCCAGAAGTAGGAGACGCCCATCAGCGTCATGCCGTTGTTGAGAGTGGCGATAATCAGCGCCCCCACCAGCGTGCCGGTGATCGTGCCGATCCCGCCAACAAAGCTGGTGCCGCCGAGGATCACCGCCGCAATCGCATCCAGCTCGTAACCCATGCCCAGGTTTCCGTTGGCGCTGTAGAGGCGCGACGCGCTCATCACACCGCCTAACCCGGAGAGCAGGCCGCTCATGCCATACACAAACAGCAACACCAGCCAGACTTTGATGCCCGTTAAGCGTGCCGCCTGCATGTTGCCGCCTACCGCATAGATGTGAACGCCAAGCGTAGTGCGACGCAGGATAAACCAGCACACCACAATCACCGCCAGGGCAATCACCACCAGCCACGGCACGGGGCCAAGATAGTTATTGCCTATCCACTCAAAATTGATGTTCGAGTTAATTACCGTCGTGCCATCGGCCAACAGGTACGCTGCGCCCCGCAGTGCCGTGTAGGTGCCGAGGGTGACAATAAACGGCGGTAGTCCGGCAAAGGCCACCAGCGCGCCGTTGAACAACCCCAGCACCAGGCCGAGCATCAGCGCGGCGGGAATAGAGAGCCCGGCGAATTCCGGTATTAACGACACCACCATCGCGGCGACCGCCGTGGTACCCAGAATAGACCCGACGGAGAGGTCAATCCCCCCGGTCAGGATGATGAAGGTCATCCCTGCCGCCAGCACGATGTTGATCGACGCCTGACGGGTAATGTTGAGCAGGTTGCTTTCGGTAAAGAAGTTAGGGGCGATAAAGCCAAAAACCGCCACGATCAGGATGAGAATGGGCAAAATGCCGACCGTTTGCATCAGATCGCTCATCAGCATTTTTTTGGCGGAGGCAGATTTTGCCACCTGCTGCGGATGGGTTGGAGTTGTCATAGTTGCACCGCCTGATGATGTGAGTCGTTCACGCCGGTTGCCAGCGTCATGATGTTTTCCTGAGAGATGTCGTGTCCGTGGAGCTCCCCGGCGATGCTGCCTTCACGCATGACATAGACGCGGTCGCTCATGCCCACCACTTCCGGCAGTTCGCTGGAGATCATCAAAATCGCCACGCCCTTGCGCGCCATCTGGTTCATGATGCGGTAGATTTCGCTTTTTGCGCCGACATCGACACCGCGCGTCGGTTCGTCGAGGATCAGAATACGCGGACCAATCGCCACCCAGCGGGAGATCAGCAATTTCTGCTGATTACCGCCTGACAGACCGCCCGCGCGGACCTGTGCGTGAGGCACGCGGATATTCAGCAGGGCGATGGCATCGTCAGAAATGGACTGCGCTTTTTTGCGGTTAAGCATGCCGAAGGTGGCGTCGCGCTCCAGCGTCGCCATGGTGATGTTCTCCTGCGCCGCCAGCTCCAGGAACAGCCCCTGCTCCTTGCGGTTCTCGGTAAGAAAACCGATCCCGTTTTCAATGGCCGCGCGCGGGGAGTGGATCACCACCGACTCGCCGTCCACTTCAATCATTCCGCCGGTGGCTTTACGTACGCCAAAGATGAGCTGTGCCAGCTCGGAGCGACCGGCACCGACCAGCCCCGCCAGGCCGACGATTTCCCCTGAGCGCACCTGCAGGCTGCAGGGTTGGACTTTTTTACCGTCGGTGAGGTGATGCACGTTAAGACGCGGGTTGCCGAGCGGGATATCGCGCTCTTTGTTGAACAGATCGCTTAAGGGGCGACCCACCATCATTTTCACCAGCTCAGATGCGTTCAGTTTGTCGCGCGTCAGGCTACCGACGTATTGCCCGTCACGCAGGACGCTGACCCGGTCAGAGAGTTCGTACACTTCCGCCATGCGGTGGCTGATATAGATGATCGCCATCCCTTCATCCCGCAGGCGCAGGATCAGCTCAAACAGACGATGGGTTTCACGCGAGGAGAGGGCGGCAGTGGGTTCATCCATAACCAGAATGCGGCTGTTACGGTGCAGCGCGCGGGCGATTTCCACCTGCTGTTGTTCAGCGATAGTCAGCTTCATCACCAGGTCGGTGGCGTTGAAGTTTGCACCCAGACGGTCGATGACCGCCTGAGCCTGGGCGGCCATCTCTTTACGCTGCACCAGTCCGCCGCGCGAGAGTTCGCTGCCAAGAAAGATGTTTTCCGCAACCGTCAGGTTGGGGGCGAGTTGCATCTCTTGATAGATCAGGGTAATGCCTGCGGCCAGCGCATCCTTCGGGCCTTTAATGTGATACGGCTGACCGTCAATCAGGATCTCGCCGCTGGTCGCGGTGTAGGCGCCCGCGAGGATCTTCATCAGCGTGCTTTTTCCCGCGCCGTTTTCACCCATCAGCGCGTGGATCTCACCGGGAAAGACCGTCAAATCCACACCCTTGAGCGCGTGGAAGTTGCCAAACGTTTTGGCAATGCTGCGCATCTCCAGTACCGGGGTTCTGCTCATGGCGGATCTCCTGTGAAGGTTGATATCTGCACTTCATCACAGGTGCGTAAATGCAAAATGTCAGAAGCCGTTCATATTTGTCATAGTTATGAATAGCTAATCGCCGTCACATTTCTCTTTTCCCTCTGCCTGTGGGAGAGGGCCAGGGTGAGGGCACCCATTTGCAGAGGAGCCCAATCCCATGCCATCACGCTCGCCGTTCTTCGCCAGCGCCCGCGGTCGTCTGCTGATCTTTAATCTGTTGGTGGTGGCGGTGACGCTGATGGTCAGTGGTGTGGCGGTGCTGGGTTTTCGGCATGCCAGCCAGATCCAGGAACAGGTACAACAGCAGACGCTGGATGACATGACCGGCAGCATGAATCTCGCCCGCGATACAGCCAGCGTGGCAACCGCGGCGGTACGGCTTTCGCAGGTGGTGGGGGCGCTGGAATACAAAGGAGAGGCCGAGAGGCTGAAGCAGACCCAAATGGCGCTGCGGCACTCGCTGGAACAGCTCGCAGATGCGCCCTTAGCGCAGCAGGAGCCGGGGCTGGTGGCGCGCATTATTCGTCGCAGTAATGAGTTACAGCAAAGCGTGACGGGCATGCTGGAGCGCGGACAGCGGCGCCATCTGCAACGTAACGCGCTGCTTAGCTCGCTGTATCAAAGCCAGAGCTATTTACGCCATCTGCAGGATATTAACCGTCGGTTTGGCAGCAACATCCCGGATGCGCAGCAGCTTGCGGAAATGGACAGGCTGATTCTCGCCGCCATCGATACCCCCTCACCGCGCGCCACCCTACAGCAGCTGGACGCCGTTACCGCAACGTTGCCCCAGCGCGCGACGCAGCCCGTGGTGAATCTTGTTCTGCCCGATTTCAACGACGAGCTGCGCAGGCTTGCCCCGCTGTCAAAGCAGCTTGAAGAGAGCGACCTGGCGATAAGCTGGTATATGTTCCACATCAAGGCGCTGGTGGCGATATTAAATAGCGATATCAATCAGTACGTTGAGCAGGTAGCGGAGGCTTCCCGGCTGCGTACGGCCCAGAGTCATCAGGAGCTGCGGTCCATCAGCGTATTTATCAGCATATTCGCCGTACTGGCGCTGATCATCACCGGTTGCGCCTGCTGGTATATCTACCGCAATCTGGGCTCCAACCTGACGGCGATCTCCCGGGCGATGTCGCGTCTTGCCCATGGCGAGCAGGACGTTTCGGTGCCCGCGCTGCAGCGGCGTGATGAGCTGGGAGAGCTGGCTCGCGCGTTTAACGTCTTTGCCCGCAATACCGCCTCGCTGGAGCACACTACCCGTCTACTGAAAGAGAAAACCTCCCAGATGGAGATCGACCGCATCGAGCGTCAGGGACTGGAGGAGGCGCTGCTGCACAGCCAGAAGATGAAGGCCGTTGGTCAACTGACGGGCGGGCTGGCACATGATTTCAACAACCTGCTGGCGGTGATAATCGGTAGCCTGGAGCTGACCGATCCCGACTCCAGTGATGCCCCACGTATCGCCCGCGCGCTCAATGCTGCCGAGCGCGGTGCGTTGCTGACCCAGCGTCTGCTGGCTTTTTCCCGCAAGCAATCCCTGACTCCGCATGCGGTAGAGATGAAACCGCTGCTGGAGAATCTCAGAGAGCTGATGCGCCACTCCTTGCCCGCCACCCTGAGCCTGGAGATAGAGGCTCAATCCCCGGCCTGGCCGGCGTGGATAGACGTTGGCCAGCTCGAAAACGCCATTATCAACCTGGTGATGAATGCCCGCGACGCGATGGAGGGGCAGACGGGCGTGATTAAGATCCGCACGTGGAATCAGCGCGTCACTCGCAGCGACGGACGCAGGCAGGATATGGTGGCGCTGGTGGTGATCGACCGCGGCAGCGGTATGACGCAGGAGGTCAAATCCCGGGTGTTCGAGCCGTTCTTCACCACCAAGCAGACCGGCAGTGGCAGTGGGTTAGGGCTGTCGATGGTGTACGGTTTTGTGCGTCAGTCCGGCGGCCGCGTCGAAATTGAAAGCGCGCCGGGACAAGGCACCACCGTGCGGCTCCATCTGCCGCGCTCAACGCTGCCCGTCGTCCCTGAAGATGAAATGCACTCTGCCACCGCATCCGCTGAAAACGAACGGCTGGTGCTGGTACTGGAAGATGAGGCCGACGTTCGCCAGACCCTGTGCGAGCAACTGCATCAGCTTGGCTACCTGACCCTTGAAGCGGAAAGCGGTGAGCAGGCACTGAACATGCTGGCGGCCTCGCCGGATATCGGCATGTTTATCAGTGATCTGATGCTGCCGGGCAGCCTGAGCGGGGCGGAGGTGATTAACCACGTGCGCAGCCACTACCCGCAACTGCCGGTGTTGTTGATCAGCGGTCAGGATTTACGTCCGACGCACAATCCACAACTGCCGGATGTAGCGCTACTGCGCAAACCGTTTACCCGCGTACAGCTGGCGCAGGCGCTGCGGAAAATCAGCGCTTAAACAGCGAATTTAGGATTTCATCAAGAGCCTGAGTAAAGTCGGCGATGCTAATCTGCGCAAAATTTAGCGGATTAAGATATAAAGGGAATTATGCCGGTACTCACAAGAGGGGACTCACAAATGATCGTGATGCCTACAACGTACAGCCCGAATACGGTTGCCAGGTCATTTACGCTCGTAGATGAATTTGAACTCTCCGGTCGGGTGTTACATGTCATTTATGATAGCCAGACGCCCCGGGCTGCAATTATTGAAGCAGATATCGAAACCTTTGATGGCGTTCCCCGACATCGGGTTGTTGCTGCTCTGGATTTACAGCATAAAGCCCATCTGGGAAAGGACATTATCGCAGTAGAACGATGCTGGGAAGATACTCGCGTTGTCCAGGTAGAAGGCATTTGCGTCGATCCTGCCGAACGAGACAAAGGGCTGGCGACTCGTCTCTATGAAGCGTTGGTCTTACATTGCGGCGTGACCTTAATCAGCGACTTCGAGCAATATGAGGGTGGAAAGATGCTCTGGCAGAAAATAGCCCGTGAATCCGACCAAATCGCTGTTTTTGTACTCGACACAGAGCAGGGAGCATTCTGGCCTTATGATGGCAGCAAGGTGATATATGACGGAGGATGTATTCCTGAAGACCGCATCTGGAGTCATTCTCCGGATCAAAAATGCTCCGGGATTGTGCTGGTCGCAGAGAATAAACAGCGAGTGCGTCAAATAATGGAAGCGTCGCCTCGCTAAAGAATTTGAGATTCCTCCGCTACCTCTCCCGTTTGCGGTTAATTACCGTAAGGCCAGTTCACCTGCGAGTCTGGCCTTATGAAATGTTACTCTACCGCTCTGTTATTTGGTCTGCTGTCACTCTCCAGCCAACTGGCGCATGCCGATGTGATTGATGATGCCATTGGCAACATTCAGCAGGCGATCAACGATGCCTATAACCCCGGCAGCAGCCGCAGCAACGATGATGACGATCGTTATGACGATGACCGTCGCATTGATAGCCGTCAGTATGACGACCGCCGTCGGCAGCTTGAAGACAGACGCCGCCGTTTAGACGAGCGTCAGCGCCAGTTAGATGACGATCGCCGCCGGTTAGAAGAGGATGAGCGCAGATTAGAAGAGGATTACGATCGCGGTTAAGTGCGGCCTGTTGCCCTCACCTCAACCCTCTCCCACGGGAGAGGGAGAAAACCTAATCCAGTACCAACACCATGCCGTCATATCCCGCTTCGATGCCGTCCGGCAACGGGTTATCCATCATCCACACGTCAAACTGATGGCTGATATGGGTCAGGATCACCTGCGGGCAGCCAATCACTTCGTTCAGTGCCACCACGGTGTTTAAATCGCAATGGTTGCGCGGCGTCTGCGGGCGCGGTTCATGGCTACAGTCGATGATCATCGCCTGAGGCTGGTTGTTAAGCAGAAATTTCACCGTTTTCTCCGGCAATCCGGCGGTATCAGAGAGCCACGCCACGCGGCTGTGGGCGGACTCCAGCAGATAACCAAAGGTGAGCTTCGAGTGGTTGAGCGGCAGCGGTGTCACCCGCAGGCCCTGCAGCTCAAACATCACAAACGGCTCCAGCGTATGGCTGAAATCCAGAATGCCCGGGTGTTTGAAGAGATCGTCACATCCGGCTTCATCCGGCGGGCCGTAAACGGGGATCGTCGCGCCAACGCCCCAGCGCAGGGGAAACAGCCCCTGAACGTGATCCATATGGTAGTGGGTCAGCAAAAACTGCTGAAAGCTGCCGGCTGGCCAGTCGTCCATCAGGTGCGGAATACCCGCGTCCAGTAGCGTCACCGCATCATTGAATTTGACGGCCGCGCTACAGGGCCGACGACGATAATTCTCCTGCAGACGTGCCCGGCGGCATGCCGCGCAATCGCAGCCAAAGACCGGGACCAGCTGGGCACTGCCGGTGCCCGTTAATGTGATGGTCAGACTCATCGTGCACCTCTACAACGGTTTGGTGAAACGAAAATGGCTCTGCGTATACCCTTCACGAACATAAAAACGGTGGGCGTCCAGCCGCCGGACGCTGGTGGAGAGCTCCGTCAGCTCCGCGCCCGCCTGCCGCGCGGTGTCCTCTGCCCATGCCAGCAGTTGGCTCCCCACTTTAAGACCACGCGCCTCGGGCATCACCACCAGCTCCTGGATTTCGCCGATCCATCTGGCGTGGTGCAGGTGAAACTGCATATGCAGGCCAATCATACCCACCACCTGTCCATTCAGCTCTGCCAGCTGATAACGCATATTGTTGTCCTGCAGATTGGCCAGATACCCGGCGTGGAACGCCTGATGATCAAATTCGGCCTGTTTTAACTCGCAGATCAGCGCGTAAACGATTTGCACATCATCGGCGGTGGCGGGGCGAAGCGTGCAATCAGGCATGCTGTTTCTCCTTCTGACGGATAAGCGATAAAACGTTATCGACTGACTGTAGCAAACTTCCGTCGTTGTTGAGGATGTGGCAATCCGCCGGGGTATAGCGCGCTGCGCGTTCGAGCCGCTGCGCGATCTCTTTTTCGCTTTCGCGTCCGCGGCTTTGCAGGCGGCTGCGCAGGACATCCGGCGAAACCTGCAGACAGACCGGCAGCAGCGCCGAGGCATACCGGGCGCGTGCCTGGGGAAGATGCGCACGAGAGCCGTTGACCAGCACGTCAAAACCCGCGTGTAGCCACAGGTCGATCTCAATACCGATCCCGTAGTAGTAGCCGTTGGCGTGCCAGCTGAGCGCGAGCAGATTCTGCCCGGCGCGAGTGAAAAATTCCTGTTCGCTCAGGGCGATATGGTTCTCACTGCCGGCATTCGCCGCCCGGGTAATATAGCGATGTGCGACCAGCAGCTGCGGGTGTTCCCGCTGCCGTAAGGCGGACAGCAGGCTGTCCTTCCCGGAGCCGGAGGGCCCCATTAACCAGATGACTCTTCCCATCAGAACACCCTTTTTCCCTGACGCCAGACGTGGTCGATATGGATGTGCTCGCCCTTACGGTGGGCCAGCACCAGATCCGCCCGTTTTCCTTCGGCTATCTCGCCCCGGTCGTGAAGATTAAGCGCCGACGCCGGGTTCTTCGTTACCAGGCGAATAGCCTGCGACAGCGTGAAGCGGTTGCTGTCGTCATTCGCGACGCGGAAGGCGGCGTCCAGCAGGCTGGCGGGGTAGTAGTCGGAAGAGAGAATATCCAGCAGGCCGAGCGAGGCGAGTTTGCTTGCCGCCACGTTGCCGGAATGCGAGCCGCCGCGCACGATGTTCGGTGCCCCCATCAGCACGTTCATGCCATGCGCGCGGGAGGCCTCTGCCGCCTCAAACGTGGTAGGAAATTCAGCGATCACGCTGCCAAGCTGGTGGGATTCGCGGACATGATCGTGCGTGGCATCATCATGGCTGGCCAGCGCGATGTTACGGTCCCGGCACATTGCGGCAATCGAAACACGGTTCGGCTGTGACCACTGTGCCGCCAGCGCCAGCTGCTCTTCCTCGTAGCGCGCCATCTCCACATCGTTAAGAGAATATTTGCCCTGGTAATACTCGCGGTATTTTTCGAGGCTGGCGAACTGGCGCTGCCCCGGCGAGTGATCCATCAACGAGACCAGCGACACTGGCTCGCGGTCTACCAGCTTTTCAAACAGCGGCAGGGTGGTGTGATGCGGCAACTCGCAGCGCAGGTGCAGGCGATGTTCGGCGCGGTTAAGACCGCGCTTTTGCGTCTCTTCCACGGCGTTGATCATCTTTTCCAGATTCTCCAGCCGATCGCCGCCGTCGCGCACGTCACCAATCGCCACCGCATCCAGCACGGTGGTGATGCCGCTGGCAACCATCAGCGCGTCGTGGCTGCTCATTGCCGAATGGGCGGGCCAGTCCACCTTCGGCCGTGGGGTGAAGAATTTATCCAGATTATCGGTGTGCAGCTCAATCAGCCCTGGCAGCAGCCAGCCGCCTTCGCCGTCCATCGCTTCGGGCAAATGGCTTCGGGTTTCGGCATACGCGCGGATCGCGCCGTCGCGGATCTCAATCGAGCCGTCGATGACCTCATCTTCCAGCACCAGCCTGACGTTATTGATAATCATACGTTTGTCCCCATCGGGTGCAATCTGTCCGCCACGCGGTTGCGAACGCTCTCGTCGTGGAAGATCCCGACGATCGCCGCGCCGCGCGCTTTGGCCTGTTCGATCAGTTCCACCACTGCCGCGCTGTTTTTGCTGTCGAGCGAAGCGGTGGGTTCATCAAGAAGTAAAATCGGGTAGTCGACGATAAACCCGCGAGCGATATTCACGCGCTGCTGCTCGCCGCCGGAAAAGGTCGACGGGGCAAGATGCCAGAGGCGCTCGGGCACATTGAGGCGCGTCAGCAGGCTGGCGGCTTTGGCGGCGCAGGTTTCGCGCGGCACGCCGAGATCCAGCAGCGGCTGCATGACCACATCCAGAGCGGAGATCCGCGGGATCACCCGCAGAAACTGGCTCACCCAGCCGATCGTCGAGCGGCGGACTTCCAGCACCTTACGCGCGGGGGCCTGAACCAGGTCGACCCATTCATCGGCATGGCGAATATGAATGTGCCCCTCGTCCGGCAGATAGTTGGCGTACAGGGAGCGCAGCAGGGTGGATTTTCCGCTGCCGGAGTGGCCGTGCAGCACCACGCATTCGCCGCTGTTCACCTTCAGAGAGGCATTTTGCAGCACCGGCAGACGCACGCCGTTTTGCTGGTGGAGCACAAAGGTCTTACTTACGTTTTCTACGTGGATCATTTTGGCCTCGTGGCGTTTTCTTGCCGGGTGGCGGCTTCGCTTACCCGGCCTACAAGGTACGGCGTTCGTTTTGCCGGGTGGCGCCCTCAATTCTGCAATACGGATGACACCAGCAGCTGGGTGTAAGGATGGAGCGGATCGTCGAGCACGCGGTCGGTTAACCCACTTTCCACCACCTGACCCTGCTTCATTACCAGCAGGCGGTCTGCCAGCAGGCGAGCGACGCCCAGATCATGGGTGACAATCACCACCGCCAGGTTCAGCTCCACCACCAGACCGCGCAGCAGGTCGAGCAGGCGCGCCTGCACGGAGACGTCCAGCCCACCGGTGGGTTCATCCATAAACACCAGCTTCGGGTGGGTGACCAGGTTACGGGCGATCTGCAGGCGCTGCTGCATGCCGCCGGAGAAGGTGGTGGGCAAATCGTCGATGCGCGAGGCGGGGATCTCCACATCGGTCAGCCAGCGCTGTGCGGTTTCCCGGATGTTGCCGTAGTGCCGCGCGCCGGTCGCCATCAGCCGTTCGCCGATATTGCCTCCCGCCGAGACCTGACGACGCAGCCCGTCCAGCGGATGCTGATGTACCACGCCCCATTCGGTGCGCAGCAGGCGGCGGCGTTCAGCCTCGCTCATGCCATAGAGGGAGGCGCCCTCATACAAAATCTCGCCGTTCTGCGGGGCCAGGCGCGCGGAGATGGACTTCAGCAGGGTGGTTTTGCCCGAGCCGGATTCACCGACAATTCCCAGCACCTCGCCCGGCCACAGCTCGAACGAGACGTCGCTGAAGCCTTTGCCCGGCGCGTAAAGGTGGGTCAGGTTGTTCACTGAAAGCAGCGGTTTCATTGGCTGTTCGCCTCGCTCTGTTGGCGGCAGTAATCGGTGTCGGAGCAGACAAACATCCGTTTGCCCGTATCATCCAGCACCACTTCATCCAGATAGCTGTGCTTCGAGCCGCAGATGGCGCACGGCTCGTCCCACTCCTGCACCGTGAACGGGTGGTCATCGAAATCGAGACTCTCCACGCGGGTGTAGGGCGGGACGGCGTAGATGCGCTTTTCGCGCCCGGCACCGAACAGTTGCAGGGCAGGCATCATGTCCATTTTCGGGTTATCGAATTTCGGGATCGGCGACGGATCCATCACGTAGCGCCCGTTGACCTTCACCGGGTAGGCGTAGGTGGTGGCGATATGGCCGAAGCGGGCGATATCTTCATACAGCTTCACCTGCATCACCCCGTACTCTTCCAGGGCGTGCATGGTGCGGGTTTCGGTTTCGCGCGGCTCGATAAAGCGCAGCGGCTCCGGGATCGGCACCTGGAAAATCAAAATCTGATCTTCAGTGAGCGGCGTTTCGGGAATGCGGTGGCGGGTCTGGATAAGCGTCGCATCTTCGGTTTTTTCGGTGGTGTTGACGCCCGTCACGCGCTTAAAGAAGTTGCGAATCGACACGGCGTTGGTGGTGTCGTCGGCTCCCTGGTCGATGACCTTCAGCACGTCTGACTCACCGATGACGCTGGCGGTAAGCTGAATGCCCCCGGTGCCCCAGCCGTAAGGCATCGGCATTTCTCGACCACCAAACGGCACCTGATAGCCGGGGATAGCGACCGCTTTCAGGATGGCGCGGCGGATCATGCGTTTGGTTTGCTCGTCCAGATAAGCAAAGTTGTAGCCGCTTAGGTTAGCCATTTTCACGCTCCCGTTGCAGACGTTTCAGCAGTTCCAGTTCGGCCTGGAAGTCAACGTAATGCGGCAGCTTGAGGTGCGAAACAAAGCCCGCCGCCTCGACGTTATCCGCGTGGGCCAGCACAAACTCTTCGTCCTGTGCCGGGCCGGAAATCTGTTCGCCGTAGTCCGGCGCCTGCAGGGCGCGGTCAACCAGCGCCATCGCCATGGCTTTACGCTCGCTCATGCCAAAGACCAACCCGTAACCACGGGTAAAGTGTGGGGTGTCGTCGTCAGGTGCGACAAAACCATTCACCATTTCACACTCGGTCATTAGCAGTTCACCGACGTTCACAGCAAAACCCAGCTCTTCGGGGATGATTTCGACGTCGAGATAGCCGCTGCGGATCTCCGCCGCAAACGGGTGGTTACGCCCGTAGCCGCGCTGCGTTGAATAGGCCAGCGCCAGCAGATAGCCTTCGTCCCCGCGCATCAGCTGCTGCAGGCGAGACGAACGTGAACAGGGGTAAACGGGAGGCGTGCGGGTGATGTCGTCGGGTTGCGCTCCGGTCTCTTCTTCGACCTTTGCCAGACCCTGCTTCGCCAGCAGGCTAAAGACGTGCGGAGATGCTTCCTGCCCGGTCTCCGTGGTGCTGAGCGGCGGCGTTTCGCCGTTCGCCAGCAGGGTGAAATCCAGCAGGCGGTGGGTGTAGTCGTACGTAGGGCCAAGGAGCTGGCCGCCGGGAATATCTTTATAAACGGCGGAAATTCGCCGCTCCAGGCGCATTTCTGCCGTATTGACCGGCTCGCTCACCGCCAGGCGGGGAACGGTGGTGCGCCAGGCGCGCAGCAGAAAGATGGCCTCGACGTTGTCGCCGCTGGCCTGCTTCAGCGCCAGCGCTGCCAGCTCGCGGTCGGCGACGCCGCCTTCGGTCATCACCCGATCCACCGCCAGGTTCAACTGCTGCTCAATCTGGGCGACGCTCAGCTCGGGAAGCTGTTCATCACCCCGTCGTCTGTGCGCCTGTAGCGCATGGGCGGCGGCGATGGCCTTCTCGCCCCCTTTGACGGCAACGTACATCAGCACACCTCCACGTGGGTGGTTCGCGGGATCGCCAGCAGGCGCTCGCCGCAAGTCAGGATCAGGTCAATGCCCAGCGGGAACGGATGCGGGCGTTCGGTCAGCTCACGAATAATGCACTCCGGCAGCTGTGGCGCGACCATGCGTTCGTCGGCAATCCCCGCCCCGGTCAGGCGCAGCATGCGACCACCGCTCAGGCTGGCGACCTGCAGGATCAGCGTGGCGCTGGTCTCCGGTGCTACCGCGCTGCCTTCACTCAGGGCATTGAGCTGCTCATGGCTGATTTGCTCATCGGCAACGGCAAACACCGCCTGACGGGGCTGCTCAACCAGCGGGGCGTTAGTGTGAAAACGCAGATTCTGGCTGGCGATGTCATTGGATAACGTCCCCGAAAGCCACACCGGGGTATCGTTGTCGGCGAGAGTCAGCAGTACGCTGGTGGTCGCCAGGTTCAGCGGCAGCCAGCCCTGGGAGAGCTGATGCAGGGAGACAATTACGCCAGGCTCGCTCATGGCTTTCAGCAGGCGACGAAAACTGTGTTGGGCATCCTGGACGGCCAGGGTAAAAGCGGGTTGAAGCGTCATGCGTTATCTCCGCGAACAAGCGTAAAGAAGTCGACCCGGCTGGTATTGACTTGCGCCTGACGTGCGGCAGTGCGCGCGGCGAGGTCGGCTTCCAGCGGGGCAATCAGGGTTTCCATCAGGGTCTGGAAATGGGGTTGTTCCTGCAGCAGGGCGTCGATCACCGCGCAGCGCTCGGCGTGCGGTTTATCGCGACCGAGCACGTAGCTGTAACCCAGCGTGCCGCTGCTCAGACGAATGACCGCGCGGGTGAGGGCGGCATCACCGGCGAAAAAGCGCTCCCCGGTGCCGCCCATTCTTGCCTGGATCTGTACCAGGCCGATTTCCGGCGCGCGGAGCGTTTCATAGTCTGGCGTCAGGTTAAGCGCGTTCATGCGGCTCGCCAGTGCAGCAGGCTGGCTATGGGCCAGGGCGCGCATCCAGCGCTGACGGGTGGAGGTGTCGAAATGCATTCAGTGCTCCATGGTGAATTCAATCATGTCGGCGCGGGTCAGGCTGACGGAGTACTCCGTCGCGTTGATCTCGCCGTCACGGTGGTTGAGGGTGCGCACGCAGAGCAGCGGAGCCATGTTGGGGATCTCCAGCACCTTGCTCTCTTTCGCCTGCGCGCGGCGGGCGCTGATACGCGTCTGGGTACGTTTGAGCACAAGACCCGTGGCGTCCTGCAAAAAGTCATGCAGTGAACCGCTGGAGAAGTGTTGCAGCACCGGCCAGAGGCTCAGGTCGCTGAAGTAGTGATCTATCTGGCAGACCGCCACGCCATTGACCCGGCGCAGGGTGCGCAGATGCACAACGTTGTCGCCCTCCTGAATACCCAGCGCATCGGCTACATGGCTGGAGGCCGGACGCAGCACGGAGAGCAGTTTTTCGCTGGTGGGATGGCTTCCCTGGTCGAGCAGGTTTTGACTAAAGCGCGCCTGGGCATTGAGCGGGTAATCGAACGGGCGCATCAGCACCAGCACGCCGACGCCCTGACGGCGCTGTACCCATCCGCGCTCAACCAGCTGATCGATGGCACGGCGCAGGGTGTGGCGATTCACTTCATAGCGGTCGGCAAGCTGTTGTTCGGCTGGCAGGTAGTCTCCGCAGCGATAATGGGTGCGCAGCTCCACTTCGAGCTTTGCTGCAATCTCTTGCCAGCGGGTAGGGTAACTGGTCGGATGTCTGGATAAGTGCATACCAATCAAAGCCTCGCTTCTCAGATGAAGTGCTTACGCAAACGTTGAGAGAGGAAATCCAGCAGGCTGACGGTGATAATGATGAGTACCATCAGGGCGCAGGTTTGCTGGAACTGGAAACCGCGGATCGCCTCCCACAGGGTGACGCCGATGCCGCCTGCGCCGACCATGCCGACGACGGTGGCGGAACGGACGTTAGATTCGAAGCGGTAGAGCGAATAGGAGATCAGCAGCGGCATGACCTGGGGCAGCACGCCGTAAAGGATCTCTTCAATTTTGTTGGCGCCGGTGGCGCGAATACCTTCGACCGGGCCGGGTTCAATGGCTTCCACGGCTTCGGAAAGCAGCTTGGAGAGCACGCCGGTGGTGTGGATGAACAGCGCCATCACCCCCGCGAACGGCCCCAGACCCACGGCGACCACGAACAGCATCGCGAACACCATTTCGTTAATGGCGCGGCAGGCGTCCATCAGGCGGCGCATCGGCTGATAAATCCACCACGGAACGATGTTTTCCGCGCTCATCAGGCCAAACGGAATGGAGAGGATGACGGCCAGGGCGGTCCCCCAGACGGCGATTTGCAGGGTGACAGCCATTTCGCCGAGATAGTCCTGCCACTGGCTAAAATCGGGCGGGAAGAAGTCGGCAGCGAAGGTGGCCATGTTACCGGCGTCTTTAAACAGCAGCAGCGGATCCATCTCCGCGCCCTTCCAGGAGATAACCAGCACCGCCAGCAGGATGGCCCAGCTAAATAGCGAGAACCAGCTGCGTTTCGGCGGTGGGAGGGTGATGGTTTGCATGTTGACTCCTTTGTGTTTAGTTCCCTCTCCCACAGGGAGAGGGAGAAAAGCGTTACTGCACCGCTTTATTCACACTGGTCATTGCACCAAGCGCGGCGGTCAGGCGGTCCAGGTCTTCCAGCTGGGCCTGAATAGCTGCCACTTTGCTGGTCTTCTCCTCGTCCTTAAGCCCCTTGTTGTCCTTCACGCCCTGCATCTCTTTAAACAGCGCCAGCTGGCGAATCGGGACCAGCTGCAGGTCGCTCGACGGGCGGAACGGTGCCCAGCCCAGACGCGTCAGCACGGCTTTCTCTTCCGGCGTTTTGCCGTAGGTCATAAAGAAGTCGTACACCTTGTCCTTGGTGCCTTCAGAGAGGTTTTTGCGCCAGACAATCGGGTCACCCGGGATAAGAGGGGATTTCCAGATCACCTTCAGCTCTTTCAGTTTGTCCGGTGCGGAGGTCTTCAGCTTGTCGAGGTTTTCGGTGTTATTGGTGGCGACATCCACCTGCTTGTTGGCCACGGCCAGGGCGTTGGTTTCATGGCTGGCATTGACGGTGCGTTTGAAATCGCTGGCAGAGGCATTGTTTTTGGCGAAGACGTAATAGCCCGGCACCAGGAAGCCAGAAGTGGAGTTCGGATCGCCGTTGCCGAAGGTCAGTTCTTTGCGTTTGGCGAGCATATCGTTGAGGTTATTGATCGGGCTGTCTTTGTTGACGATCAGCACGCTCCAGTAACCCGGAGAGCCATCGGCAGCAACGGTCTGGGCAAAGACCTGGCCGTTTGCACGATCCACCGCTTCCATGGCGGAGAGGTTGCCATACCAGGCGATGTCCACTTTGTTAAAGCGCATCCCCTGGATGATGCCCGCGTAATCCGGGGCGAAGAAGGCGTTTACTTTGATCCCCAGTTTGGTTTCCATATCTTTCAGGAAGGGTTCCCACTGAGGCTTCAGGTTCTGCTGTGATTCCGTCGAAATAATGCCAAAGTTCAGCGCTTTTTCCTGCTCCTCGGCGTACGCAGGGCTTAACAGGGTGCTGATGCTGAACATGCTGGTAAAAGCCAGCGCGGCAACCGTTTTATAGCTCATTTCCATTCCTCGTAGTGGGGACGTTATGCAGCCTTCGCGTTCTCTTCGACACGGTTAATGCTGCGGTAGAGATGGTCAAAACGTTCGTTATCAAACTGGTGGCTTGCGCCATCAAAGAACACATGTCCCTGACGCAGGGCGACAATGCGCTCGCAGTAGCGCAGGGCGTAATCCACCTGATGCAGCGTCACCACCACGGTGATGCCGTCGTTCTGGTTAATGTCATGCAGGGTTTCCATCACGATGCGGGCGGATTCCGGGTCCAGCGAGGCGATGGGCTCGTCGGCAAGGATGATTTTCGCTTTCTGCATCAGGGCACGGGCGATGGCCACGCGCTGCTGTTGTCCACCGGAGAGGGTGGAGACGCGCTGATGGGCGAAGTGCGCCATGCCTACGCGGGTGAGCGCCCGCAACGCCTCTTGCTTCTGTAACGGGGAGAACCAGCGCAGACAGGTGCGCCAGAATGGGGTGCTGCCGAGCGCGCCAATCAGCACGTTCTCCAGCACCGTTAGTCGATTTACCAGATTAAATTGCTGGAAGATGCAGCCTGTCTGCGCGCGGCTTTTGCGGATATCCCGCGCCAGTCGCCCTGCGCGCTGTACGGTGTTGCCCAGCAGTTCGACGTGGCTTTCCGGGATGCTATCGCCGGTAATCAGGCCGCTTAAGTGACGCAGAAGGGTGGATTTACCTGAACCGGATGGCCCCAGCAGCGCTACCATGTCGCCCTGCTGGACGGTCAGATCAACGGCATGCAGAGCCTTGTTGTGATGAAAGGTCTTGCTCAGTTTCTCGACGCGGATGACGGTTTGCATATGCTGGGCCTCACAATAAATGTGGCCTCATGCTGGCGCATCAATATGACATTTGGGTTAAGTGCAGGTTGCGGGAGTTTGAAGAGTTGAAGTGAAAACGATGACAATCTTTCCAGACCCGGTCAGCGCAGCGCCACCCGGGGTTGTTGCCGGATGCGCTGCGCTTATCCGGCCTACGAACTTTGTTGCTGCTTAACGACGTTAATCATCCACGGCACGCCGTATTTGTCGGTGACCTTACCGAAACCGTGCGCCCAGAAGGTCTCCTGCCAGGCCATTTCAATATTTCCGCCATCCGCGAGATTGTCGAACCAGCGTTGGCCTTCATTGACATCCTGTGTGTCGAGAACCAGCGTGAATCCGGCATACTGCGCCTTACTGCCCGGCGGCAGGCCATCGCTCATCATGATATCGCTGCCCGCAATGCGAACGTTGGAGTGGGCTATAGCGGAGTCCGGGAACTGCATGCCAGACGGGCAGCCTTCTTCGCTGCTCTCGCTTTTTGGCATTTCGCCGAAGGTGATTTTATAGAGGAGTTCTGCGCCGACGGCCTGCTGATAAAAGGCGGTTGCCTCTGCACAGTTGCCGGCGAAAGAGATGTAGGGACTTAACGGCATAATCTTTACCTCACGTAAGAAAAGCCCATTAAGTGTAGTGGGTGTGTGCCCGGTAAGCGAAGCGCCACCGGGCGGGTAAATCAGTTCTTTTTCACAAACTCAGATTTCAGTTTCATTGGACCAAAACCGTCAATTTTGCAGTCGATATTATGATCGCCTTCAACCAGACGGATATTCTTCACTTTGGTCCCGATCTTCAGCATGGAAGAGCTGCCTTTAACCTTCAGGTCTTTGACGACGGTGACGCTGTCGCCATCTGCCAGCAGGTTACCGTTAGCATCTTTTACAATCAGCACGTCAGCATCCTGTGACGGCTCTGCGTCGTTCCATTCGTGGGCGCATTCTGGGCAAATGAACATGCCATTATCTTCATAGGTGTATTCAGAATTGCATTTCGGGCAGTGTGGAAGTTGCATCGGGGGTATCCTCAAAAAAGTGCTTAACGCGCTGGAAAGTGCCAGCAAAATGACGGCAGAGCGCCGAAAAAGAGGGCAAGTATAACGCAAATCCACACGATTGTCGGTGATATTGTTTAATAAAAAAAAACCGAAAAGCGTGTTGCGGGTGACACTTTCTGTCAGTCGGTTAAGCGATGCTAACGCCATTAACGTGTTGGGAAGAATTGACACTGAATATATCGAATATTTTATTGCGGCAAATTGCTACGTTCCGCCATTTCGGATAAGGTGAAGCGACACATTGTTATTTATCGCCGGTTTTCGTCGTCGTACATCTGTTATGACGCTGAACCATTCCCGCTCTTTTTAGGTGGGTAAATAATGATGATATATCCTGAAGTTTCTTAAAAATGGGCTACGCTTTTTATCTTTTGACTATCAGGTCAGGAGAAAAGCTTTTCACGCCATGCAAGGATAGCGATTTATTTCTGATTGTCTTCAATCAGTTATATTTCGGTGAACATGTTTTCCACACGTGATCATATAAGCCGAAAAACATAATTAAAACCCGGTGGCTTAATAAAAGTAATAAATTTGCGTTAAGGAAAGGCTTTTATCATGCACACACAGACAATTTTTGAATTAAGCCAGGAAGCAGAACGGTTGCTACAACTCGCCCTGCAAAACCTTGATACCTTGAAATCAATGCCGATAGCGATGCTGGAGAGTACCGCGACGGCCATTACGGGTGAAAAGAACAACGTTTTACCTTTGCATTTTAGCGCGCGTGGTGTCGAAGCACAGCAGGCGATGCTGAATAGTGAATTGCGCAAAATAACCCGTCTGGAAATGGTGCTGGCTATTGTTGGAACCATGAAGGCGGGGAAATCGACCACCATTAATGCGATTGTGGGCACCGAAGTATTGCCCAACCGCAACCGTCCGATGACGGCGCTCCCGACCCTTATTCGTCATACGCCGGGCCAGAAAGAGCCGGTACTGCATTTTACGCATGTCTCTCCCATTGATGATCTGATCCAACTGCTACAGAAAAAGCTCTGCGATGACGATCGCGGCAAGCTGGCGCAGCGTCTGGAAATCGATAAAGACATGAATACGCTGCTGGAGAGAATTGAAAGAGGCGAGGCTTTCGAGAAACACCACCTTGGGGCGCAGCCGATATTTCATTGTCTGAAAAGCCTGAATGACCTGGTGAGGCTCTCTCAGGCGCTGGACGTGGCCTTCCCGTTCTCTGAGTACGCGGCGATAGAACATATACCGGTGATTGAGGTGGAGTTTGTGCATCTTGCGGGCCTGGATGCGCACCTGGGGCAGCTGACGCTGCTGGACACGCCTGGGCCAAATGAAGCCGGGCAGCCCCATCTGCAAAAAATGCTCACCGAACAGTTGTCCCGCGCCTCCGCGGTGCTGGCGGTGATGGACTATACCCAGCTCAAATCGATTTCTGATGAAGAGGTTCGTCAGGCCATTTCGGTAGCGGGAAAATCGGTGCCTTTGTATGCGCTGGTGAATAAATTCGACCAGAAGGATCGCAACAGCGACGATGAAGAGCAGGTCAGGGCGATGATCTCCGGGACCTTAATGAAAGGGAACATCTCTCCGGGACAAATTTACCCTGTTTCGTCGATGTGGGCCTATCTGGCAAACCGCGCCCGCTATGAGATGGCGAACCATGGGCAGCTACCGGATCACCAGGAACAGCGCTGGGTACAGGACTTTGCCGAGGCCGCGCTGGGGCGTCGCTGGCGTACGGCGGACCTGGACGATATCGAACATATTCGTCATGCGGCTGATTTGCTGTGGGAAGATTCGTTATTTGAACAACCTATCCGCAAACTCATTTACGCCGCCTATGCCAATGCGTCGTTATTTGCGCTGCGTTCGGCGTCGCATAAGCTGCTCAACTATGCCCAAAATGCCAGAGAGTATCTCGATTTTCGCTATCAGGCCCTGACGGTGGCCTTTGAATCGCTGGAGCTGAATATTACGCGTCTTGAAGAGGATATGGCTCTGCTGCAAACGCGGCAGCGCGTGGCCAGCGAAGAAGTCAAACACGAAGTGGAGCAGGCCCTCCACGCCACTGACGATTTTATGGCGTTGCAGAAAGGAGCCCTTCAGCAGGCGATTGGCCATATCTTCAACAGCCACACGCTACTTGATTTGGCAGGTATTGATCCGCTGAATCATCGGCAGGATGCACCGGAGGCGCTGACGCAGCTGGTGCTGGATGATGAGAGGCAGGCGCAAACGGTACTGAACAGCATCCGCTCCGCCTGCGAGCAGGTCATGCTGGACGCAAAGACGAAAATCAGCCGGGAGCTGGCGCTTCGCTTCGATCAGCTGGAGTCTACGCTGGCGCGTTCGCTGAATGAGGCGATGCGGCCCATTGAGCTGCGTATTAAAGAGCAGCTCAGCCATGCCGGTTTCCGGGCGCGGATCAGTTTCCCGGCATTTCAGGCAAATCAGCTGAACTTCAATACGCGGGCGCTGTTTACTGATGCCATCGCGGAGGATACCCGTCCGGCAGGCCAGCCATCGGCTGCGGGAAGTGTACGGGAAACGGTGTCGCGCTGGCTGAACAATCCTGGCTGGGGCTGGGAAGATTATGTGGCGACGCGCACGCGATACGTTATTGATATTGCGCAGCTGCATGACAAGTTTATGCAGCATATTGATCAGTTTTGTGAACAAATCCGTAAAGCTTTAACCGCGCAGGTCGATGTCTCTGTTACGGCGGGTATGGCAACGTTCTTTGCAGAATTTTCGTTATGCCTTGCCGGGTTACAGGAAAGCTTGCGTGATAGCCTCGCAGTCCGTCAGCAAAATGAGCATTCGACCCGATCGCTCAGCCAGCTGTTGAAACAAAGTATCACGACTGCGACGTGGATTCAGGAAGATACCCGACTGTTACGCGATGATATTCAAACTCTTTTCGCGGCAGAGCAACCATGACAACACAGCTACTGGACGGTCCCGGGCGGACGCTGGAGTGTATCCATCCTAAATTTATGGTCGATCTGGTCCAGGGGGTAGACGCGCCGCGTCATACCCATCTGGGGCCGCAACAGCTGCAGTTTCGTGAGCGTTTGACGCAGGAGATCATGACGCACACCCGGCTGCGACCGTGGGCAATGGCGGGAATGCTCAACGAAAATGCGGCTCTGCGCCTGGGGCTGGCGGAAAAGCTGGCCGGCATGCTGGATCCGGGGCATCTCGCGCTGACGCGTATGGCCGATAAACTGGTTGCCCTGCGCCAGCAAACCTCTCTGCGTACGCAGCCCTCGCCGGGCCTGGTTCAGCAGTATGCTGAACTCTCTTCCCATTTTCTTCAACGCGCAGCCTATAAAGAAAAGGCGTTGTCCCAGCGTGGGTTAACGGTGCAGGCGGGCGATCATAGCGAGCAGATTTTTACCCGCTGGCGGGCCGGACACTATGATGGCTGGTCGCTGGCCGGGCGTTGCTACATTGTGCTGGAAGAGCTGCGCTGGGGAGCATTTGGCGATGCCTGTCGTCTGGCGAATGCGGACGTGGCGGCAATGCTCAAGGATAACCTGCGCAGCATGGCGGCAAATTATCTGGCGCAGGGGATCAATGCTTCTCCCACTACCCGCCATTTTTATCACCAGTGGCTCACAACCCCCTCTACGCCGGGGAGCATCGATCATAAAGATATGCTGGGCTGGCTGGGGGACTGGTGTCAGGCGGACAGCCACCCGGTGAGCTGGTCAGTAACCCAAAACTGGCAAACGGTCGCGCTGGGTATGCCGAGACTCTGTTCGGCAAAGCGGCTGGTGGATGGGATGGTGGAAGAAATTTTTGGTTGAACCCCTCACCTGGTGGGGAGAGGGGCCGGTCTTATGCGGTGCGTTAATGATGAAGCTCTACCGCTTTTGGTTCTGTATCCGGCTCGGGGAGATTGCCGAAGCGCTTCGCATACAGGGCCGTGATGATGGGCACCAGAATGGCGGTGACGATCACGCTGGCGGCAACCAGCGCCGTTGCCGAGGCCGCAACCGGTTCGAAAGCCGGGTTAATCTGGGCAATGATCACCGGATTCGCCACGGCGGCCCCGGCGGCTGAAGAGGCGGCTACACCTGCCGTTCCGTTTCCTCCGCCAATTACGCGATCGGCAATGATCAGCGGAATGCCGGTGATAATGATAACAGCCACGCCAAGGACAATACCCAGCAGACCGGTATCGAGGATCACCTTCAGGTTAATGGTATTTCCCAGCGCGAAGCCGAAGAACGGGATCAGCACCGGCGTGGCTTTGCTGAAGAAATCGCGCAGATCGTGGTCCAGATTCCCCAGCGCAAAACCGATCAGGAAAGGCAGGATCGCGCCGACAAAGTGGTGTGGTTCAAACGAGGCCAGCCCCGCCGAGCCCAGAATCAACATCGTCATCAGCGGACCGGACTCCAGAGACATCAGCACAAAGGCGCCAGACTCCTCTTTTGTGCCGTACTGGTTCATCAGGCTGGCATAGAGCCCACCGTTAGTCATATCCATCGCGGAGACAATGGCCAGAACGGATAATCCGGCGAAGAATCCGGTCTGAATGCCATTCTCCGGAATGAACAGTGCACAGACCATTGCCACAACCCAGGCAACCGCAATTTTCGTTATAACCAGCGTTCCGGATTTACGTAATACGGTACCCGTTGCCCGCAGGTTAATAGACGCTCCAATACAAAAGAACCAGACGGCCAGAATGGGCACGGTTCCCGTAATCATTCCTTTTGTGAAACCACCAAAATAAGCACCGGTATCAGGTGCCAGGGTATTCAGAATGGCGCCAAGCACCAGAGGAACCAGCATCATCCCGCCGGGGATGCGTTCTATTGTGGCTTTAATCTTCATGTACAACCCTCACATCGTGTCCCGCGTGGCGGACGGAATGCTATCGAAAATAAAATCAACAAATTCAATTAATTGAAAGGATGCTTAGCCTGGCGCTTCGTTATCCTTTCAGGGAAATTAATCGCGCGCTCTTGATTCATGCCGCTCAAAAGCCCGCTGGACGTTGCGTTCGGATTTATCATGCGATCATTGGAATGATGATTCAATGAAAATAAAACAGTGTTTTAGTTATCTCTATCACATATTCAGCGTAAATATTCGAACCGCGTTTTAATATTTAAAATTTATGTAAATCTGATGTGACGCAGTATGGTTTTGAGAATTGTTGTTCAGGCGATAATAACGTGCGTGAGCATGTTCTTTTTTGGTGGATAAGAAAGAGCTGATGGGCGGAAATTGACAAATATTGAACTCAATTGACGATACGGAAAAATATATGTGAAGTTGATCACAAATATAAACACTGGTAGGGTAAAAAGGTCATTAACTGCCCAGACAGGCGTCAACAGGTTCGGTTGTATCGACGTAAAACGTCAATGTAAGTAAACCTGCTACGCTTGAATAAGGCGATTCGCATGGAGCGGATCCCCGTTTCACGGTTCACCAGATGGCCGGTGAAATGGACAGGGCTGAGTCTACGAGGAAAGCTATGCTTAGAAGGAAAAAGATTAAACCCATCACGCTTCGCGACGTCACCATCATCGATGATGCAAAACTGCGTAAAGCGATCACTGCCGCCTCGCTCGGTAATGCGATGGAATGGTTCGATTTTGGTGTCTACGGCTTCGTGGCCTATGCGTTAGGTAAAGTGTTCTTCCCCGGCGCCGACCCCAGCCTGCAGATGATTGCCGCGCTGGGTACGTTCTCGGTTCCCTTCCTCATTCGCCCGCTGGGTGGTCTGTTCTTCGGTATGCTTGGTGATAAATATGGTCGTCAGAAGATCCTGGCCATCACCATTGTCATTATGTCGATCAGTACATTCTGTATCGGCCTGATCCCGTCTTATGCTTCGATTGGCATCTGGGCGCCAATATTGCTGCTGCTCTGTAAGATGGCTCAGGGATTCTCCGTAGGGGGAGAATACACCGGTGCCTCGATCTTCGTTGCAGAGTACTCCCCGGACCGTAAACGTGGCTTCATGGGAAGCTGGCTGGACTTTGGTTCCATTGCCGGGTTCGTCATGGGTGCGGGCGTGGTGGTGCTGATTTCAACCGTGGTTGGTGAGGCGAACTTCCTTGAATGGGGCTGGCGTATTCCGTTCTTCCTCGCGCTGCCGCTGGGGATCATTGGCCTGTACCTGCGTCATGCGCTTGAAGAGACGCCTGCGTTCCAGCAGCACGTTGATAAGCTTGAGCAGGGTGACCGCGAAGGTCTGCAGGATGGCCCGAAAGTCTCCTTTAAAGAGATCGCGACCAAACACTGGCGCAGCCTGCTGGTCTGTATCGGCCTGGTGATCTCTACGAACGTGACTTACTACATGCTGCTGACCTACATGCCGAGCTATCTGTCGCATAACCTGCACTACTCGGAAGACCACGGTGTGCTGATCATTATCGCCATCATGGTGGGTATGCTGTTTGTGCAACCGATTATGGGGCTGTTGAGTGACCGCTTTGGCCGTCGACCGTTCATTATTCTGGGTAGCGTTGCGCTGTTTGCCCTTGCTATTCCGGCATTCATTCTGATTAACAGCAATGTGCTGGGCCTGATTTTTGCCGGCTTGCTGATGCTGGCGGTGATCCTCAACTGCTTCATCGGGGTGATGGCCTCTACACTACCGGCCATGTTCCCGACGCATATTCGCTACAGTGCGCTGGCGGCGGCCTTTAACATCTCGGTTCTGATTGCCGGTCTGACGCCGACGCTTGCCGCCTCTCTGGTGGAAAGTACGCAAAACCTGATGATGCCCGCTTATTACCTGATGGTTATCGCGGTGATTGGTTTGATTACGGGTATTACCATGAAGGAGACGGCGAACCGTCCTCTGAAAGGGGCGACGCCTGCGGCATCGGATATTCAGGAAGCGAAAGAGATCCTGCGCGAGCACTACGATAACGTCGAGCAGAAGATTGAAGATATTGACGCAGAGATTGAAGAACTGCAGAAGAAACGCTCCCGACTGGTGGACCAACATCCACGCATCAACGAGTAATCAAAAAACCCGCCGCTGGCGGGTTTTCTTTTATTAGCATCCTGCAGCGATGTAATCGCCATTGGCGCTGATGGGGATCACCGTCAGGAACAGGATGGTCGCAAACAGGATCAGAACAATCCCGCCGGCAATCTTGACCGCCGGAACCAGCCACTTCAGCGAGGCGCCGCCGCCAAACCAGGCGACCGTGCGCTCGCGGGCGTAACGCACGGCCAGCGATAGCCCCATAATCGATAGCGCGGTTCCCAGCGACATGGTCATTACCGCGGCCATTCCCCAGGTGACGATGCCCAGCGCATTCGAAAACATCAGGATCATAATGGCCCCACTGCACGGACGCGCGCCGATCGCCAGAATTACACCCAGACGGGTTTTCCAGTCACCCTGCGCAAGGTCTGCCCCTACGCCGTGATGGCCGCAGCCACAATGTTCATCATGCTGGTGAAGGGGCGTGATGGCGGAGATTGCCATCCTGCGCGGGCGCAGGCTTTTTAGCGCCTGGTAAATGATAAACGCGCCGAATGCGCCAATGAGGACCGCGCTTATCTTCTCGACATACCAGCGGCTGGTACTGATATCCCCGGACGCCAGGTTAAACCCCACCGCCAGAATAAAGACAAACAGAATGGCGCTGACGCCCTGCAGCATACTGCCAAAAAAAGGAACGACCCGGGCAGCCAGTTCGCTCTCTTTATTTGTACTGAGATAGGTAGTGACAATGAATTTGCCGTGCCCCGGCCCGATAGCGTGAAGTACGCCATAGAAGAACGCGCCGGTTAATAGCCATAAGCCACCGCTGTACTGATGGTTATTAAGCTGCAACAGGTACATCACCAGATAACGGTGCAGGGTGATTTGCGTAGCAAGACACCACTGGATGAAAGCCCCCCAGTGTGCGTGCAGAGTGAAGCCCGCAATAAGGAGTAGCAGCGTCATGAGGCCAGCGCCAGGAATGCGCCAGTCTCGGGTGAGGCGTTGTGTGATCATGGATATTGTCTGTCAGGGAAAATATTTGCCAATAGTATAGTTGATTATCCCCCTCAATCCGTGGGTTCTTATGAAGCTTACGCGTTGTATTGTGGATAAGTCTGTGTGTAAAAGGGTATAAGGCGGGGTTTTGCTGGGGAATGCAGCAGTCAGTCATCTTTTTGCAACTTTTCGGTTGCGGCCTGCGGAGAACTCCCTATAATGCGCCTCCATCGACACGGCGGATGTGAATCACTTCACAAACAAGCCGGTCGGTTGAAGAGAAAAAATCCTGAAAATCAGGGTTGACTCTGAAAGAGGAAAGCGTAATATACGCCACCTCGCGACAGAG
>NZ_LOMM01000011.1:0-325335 GCF_001605945.1 Enterobacter sp. SENG-6 | reverse complement strand
ATTTCAGGATTTTTTCTCTTCAACCGACCGGGTTGTTTGTGAAGTGATTCACATCCGCCGTGTCGATGGAGGCGCATTATAGGGGGCATCCGGGGAATGACAAGCGGAAATATGCATTTTTATTTCAACCGCTCATCTTTTCACCAAAAAGCCTATTTTTGGTGCTTTTTGATCGCTTCAGGCAGCTCGGCCAGGCTATTAATCACCCAATCCGCTGCAGTCTCAGCTTCTGGCGTCACGGGTTTGCCGGTGCGAACTAATACTTTGGTACCCACACCCGCCGCGGTTGCCGCCTGCATATCTTCCATTTTATCGCCCACCATATAAGAAGCGGCCATATCAATATGCAAAAATTCCTGCGCCGAGATAAACATCCCCGGGTGCGGCTTACGGCAATCACAGGTCTGGCGATACTCTTCTACCGTTCCCTGCGGGTGATGAGGACAATAATAGATGCCATCAAGATCAACACCGCGGTCGGCAAGAGACCAGTCCATCCATTCCGTCAGCGTTTCGAATTGCGCTTCGGTAAATTTGCCACGCGCGATACCAGACTGGTTGGTGACAACCACCAGCGCATAGCCCATCTCTTTTAGCTGGCGCATGGCATCGATAACGCCTTCGATAAATTCGAACTCGTCAATCTCGTGAACATAACCGTGATCCACATTAATAGTGCCATCACGATCGAGAAAAATTGCGGGTACTGATTTTGCCACCGGTTTGCTCCTGAAAAAGGCGTGTTCAGCTAGTATCTCATGAATCGCAGCGCAATAAAGTGCTCATCGCACAGAGTTGGATTGATTTAGACGTCTGGATGCCTTAACATCCGTTTTGTTTACGGGCATCACCCGTATCTGGCAGACGAAAATGCCACGGCTAACTTACATATGATAAAAATAATCTAATGATTAAACTTTCCAATATCACCAAAGTGTTCCAGCAGGGGAACCGAACCATTCAGGCGCTGAACAATGTCAGCCTGCATGTTCCTGCTGGTCAGATTTATGGCGTCATTGGCGCATCGGGTGCAGGTAAAAGTACACTGATCCGTTGTGTTAACCTGCTTGAGCGCCCAACCCAGGGCAGCGTAGAAGTTGGCGGACAAGAACTGACCGCGCTCTCAGAAAAAGAACTGACCAAAGCGCGTCGCCAGATTGGCATGATCTTCCAGCACTTTAACCTGCTGGCGTCACGCACGGTGTTCGGCAACGTCGCCTTACCGCTGGAGCTCGACAACACGCCTAAAGATGAGGTTAAGCGTCGCGTAACCGAACTGCTGGATCTCGTGGGTCTGGGTGATAAACATGATAGCTACCCGGCTAATCTGTCTGGCGGACAAAAACAGCGTGTAGCCATTGCCCGTGCGCTGGCAAGCAATCCCAAAGTGCTGCTGTGCGATGAAGCCACCAGCGCATTAGACCCGGCCACCACCCGTTCTATTCTGGAACTGCTGAAAGACATTAACCGTCGTCTCGGCCTGACGATCCTCCTTATTACGCACGAGATGGATGTCGTAAAACGCATCTGTGACTGTGTTGCCGTGATCAGCAACGGTGAACTGATTGAGCAGGACACGGTAAGTGAAGTGTTTTCACATCCTAAGACCCCGCTGGCGCAGCAATTTATTCAGTCCACACTGCATCTGGATATTCCGGAAGATTATCTGGAGCGTTTGAAAACCGAACCCACGACGGACAGCGTCCCGATGCTGCGAATGGAGTTCACCGGTCAGTCCGTTGATGCCCCGCTGCTTTCCGAAACCGCGCGCCGCTTCAATGTGAACAACAACATCATCAGCGCGCAGATGGATTACGCCGGTGGCGTGAAGTTCGGCATCATGCTGACGGAAATGCACGGCACACAAGAAGAAACCCAGGCGGCAATTGCCTGGCTGCAAGAACATCACGTAAAAATAGAGGTACTGGGTTATGTCTGAGCCGATGATGTGGCTGCTGGTTCGCGGCGTTTGGGAAACGCTGGCAATGACCTTTGTATCCGGTTTCTTTGGTTTTGTGATTGGCCTGCCGGTCGGCGTACTGCTGTATGTGACGCGTCCGGGTCAAATCATTGAGAACGCGAAGTTGTACCGTACGCTCTCTGCGCTGGTGAACATCTTCCGTTCTATCCCGTTTATTATTCTGCTGGTATGGATGATTCCATTCACTCGCGTGATTGTCGGCACCTCTATTGGTCTGCAGGCGGCCATTGTTCCCCTGACGGTCGGCGCCGCACCGTTTATCGCGCGTATGGTGGAAAACGCCCTGCTTGAAATTCCAACCGGGTTGATCGAAGCTTCCCGCGCAATGGGCGCCACGCCGATGCAGATCGTGCGCAAGGTTCTGCTGCCGGAAGCACTGCCAGGCCTTGTGAATGCGGCAACCATTACGCTTATCACCCTGGTCGGTTATTCCGCGATGGGCGGTGCCGTTGGCGCTGGCGGTTTAGGCCAGATTGGTTACCAGTACGGCTATATTGGTTATAACGCTACCGTAATGAATACCGTTCTGGTATTGCTGGTTGTACTGGTTTATCTCATCCAGTTCTCTGGCGATCGCATCGTCCGGGCTGTTACGCACAAATAACGTTACACACAACACAAACTCGACGAGTTAAGGATAAAAACATGGCGTTTAAATTAAAGACCTTTGCTGCAGCAGGCGCGCTGATCGGCTCTCTGGCACTGGTGGGTTGTGGTCAGGACGAAAAAGATCCAAACCACATTAAAGTGGGCGTTATCGTGGGTGCAGAACAACAGGTTGCTGAAACCGCTCAGAAAGTGGCAAAAGAGAAGTATGGCCTTGATGTTGAGCTGGTGACCTTCAACGATTACGTTCTGCCGAACGAAGCGCTGAGCAAAGGCGATATTGACGCCAACGCCTTCCAGCACAAACCGTACCTGGATCAGCAGATTAAGGATCGCGGCTACAAACTGGTTGCGGTGGGTAACACCTTCGTTTACCCAATCGCGGGCTACTCCAAGAAGATTAAATCGCTGGACGAACTGCAGCCAGGCTCTCAGGTTGCTGTGCCAAACGATCCAACTAACCTGGGCCGCTCCCTGCTGCTGCTGCAGAAAGTGGGCCTGATTAAACTGAAAGACGGCGTTGGCCTGCTGCCGACCGTTCTCGACGTGACCGAGAACCCGAAAAATCTGAAAATTGTTGAGCTGGAAGCGCCACAGCTGCCACGCTCTCTGGACGATGCGCAGATCGCCCTGGCTGTTATCAACACTACCTACGCCAGCCAGATTGGCCTGACCCCGGCAAAAGACGGCATCTTTGTTGAGGACAAAGATTCCCCGTACGTTAACCTGATCGTGACCCGTGAAGACAACAAAGACGCGGAAAACGTGAAGAAATTCGTTCAGGCTTATCAGTCTGAAGAAGTTTACCAGGAAGCCAACAAAGTGTTTAACGGCGGCGCGGTTAAAGGCTGGTAATCTGACCTCAGTGTAATATCATCAAGACGGGCTTCTGCCCGTCTTGTCATTTGTGCAGTCAACTGATTCAATATCTGACGTTTTGATTATCCACTGAGGAATTATTATGCGTGCTTTACCGATCTGTCTTTTAGCACTGATGCTGAGCGGCTGTTCTATGCTAAGCAGATCTCCAGTTGAACCCGTTCAAAGCACTGCAACCCCGCCAAAAGCAGAGCCCGTTAAACCTAAAGCGCCTCGCCCTGCGCCGGTACGTATCATTACCAAAGCCGACGACCTCGTGGGCAAGCCTTTCCGTGAGCTCGGTGAGGTGAGCGGTGAATCCTGTCAGGCTACCAATCAGGACTCCCCACCCAACATTCCGACAGCCCGTAAACGTATGCAGATCAACGCGGCCAAAATGAAAGCTAACGCGGTACTGTTGCACAGCTGTGAGGTCACCAGCGGGACACCAGGCTGCTATCGTCAGGCGGTGTGTATTGGTTCGGCGCTGACCATTTCGGCGAAATGAGTGCCTTTCATTTCGAACAGATAGGCGTTATCCGCTCTCCTTACAAAGAGAAGTTTGCCGTGCCACGCCAGCCGGGTCTGGTCACCAGCGGCAGCGGTGAACTTCACTTGATTGCGCCCTATAATCAGGCCGATGCGGTGCGCGGGCTTGAGGCGTTCAGCCATTTATGGGTTGTTTTTGTGTTTCACCAGACGATGGACGGTGGCTGGCGTCCTACGGTGCGCCCTCCTCGTCTGGGCGGAAATGCCCGGATGGGGGTATTCGCGACCCGCTCAACCTTTCGTCCAAACCCGATCGGCATGTCGCTGGTTGAACTGAAAGGAATACGCTGTCACAAAGATCAGGTGATACTGGAGTTAGGCAGCCTTGACCTGGTCGATGGCACCCCTGTTATCGACATTAAACCCTATCTGCCTTTTGCCGAAGCGTTGCCAGATGCCAGGGCCAGCTACGCCCAGCAAGCACCGCAGGCGGATATGCCTGTTCACTTTACGCCAGAGCTGCTTACGCAATTTGGCCAACTGGAAAAGCGCTATCCCCGTTTGCGGGACTTTATCGTAGACGTTCTGGCGCAGGATCCGCGTCCAGCCTACCGTAAAGAAGAGGAAGCCGGGAAAACCTACGCCGTCTGGCTGCTGGATTTTAATGTCCGCTGGCGCGTGACAGAGACCGGTTTTGAAGTGTTTGCCCTGGAACCCAGGTAATTTTCTTCTCCTCTCTTTTGGCATCTTTACCACACTGGTAAACTAAACCACTTTTTTTGTGTCAGGCTGGCGTTTCAGCCTGTTCCAATCGTCGAAATGGAACCGTAACAACATGCGTACTAGCCAATATCTGCTCTCCACACTGAAGGAGACACCTGCCGACGCCGAAGTCATCAGCCATCAGCTGATGCTGCGCGCCGGGATGATCCGCAAGCTGGCCTCCGGGTTGTACACCTGGCTGCCGACCGGCGTGCGCGTCCTGAAAAAAGTCGAAAACATCGTGCGTGAAGAGATGAATAACGCCGGTGCTATCGAGGTGTCCATGCCCGTGGTTCAGCCCGCTGACCTGTGGCAGGAGAGCGGCCGTTGGGAGCAATATGGACCTGAACTGCTGCGCTTCGTTGACCGTGGCGAGCGTCCGTTCGTCCTCGGCCCGACGCATGAAGAAGTGATCACCGATCTGATTCGCAATGAGCTGAGCTCTTACAAACAGCTGCCGCTGAACTTCTTCCAGATCCAGACCAAGTTCCGTGACGAAGTTCGCCCACGTTTCGGCGTTATGCGTTCTCGCGAATTCCTGATGAAAGATGCTTACTCTTTCCATACTTCTCAGGAATCTCTGCAAGAGACCTACGACAAAATGTACGAGGCTTACAGCAAAATCTTCTCCCGCATGGGTCTGGATTTCCGTGCTGTGCAGGCCGATACCGGCTCTATCGGTGGTAGCGCGTCCCATGAGTTCCAGGTTCTGGCGCAGAGCGGTGAAGACGATGTGATCTTCTCTGACTCCTCTGACTACGCGGCAAACATTGAATTTGCTGAAGCACTGGCACCAAAAGAACCACGCGGCGCGGCAACCCAGGAAATGACGCTGGTTGACACGCCAAATGCCAAAACCATTGCCGAGCTGGTTGAGCAGTTTGCGCTGCCGATCGAAAAAACCGTTAAAACGCTGCTGGTGAAATCCACTGAAGGCAGTGCATATCCGCTGGTTGCCCTGCTGGTACGTGGTGATCACGAGCTGAACGAAGTGAAAGCTGAGAAGCTGCCACAGGTTGCCAGCCCACTGACCTTCGCAACGGAAGCAGAAATCCGCGCCGTCGTAAACGCAGGCCCAGGCTCTCTGGGTCCGGTGAATATGACTGTGCCTGTTGTGATTGACCGCACGGTTGCGGCGATGAGCGACTTCGCTGCAGGCGCTAATATTGATGGTAAACACTACTTTGGCATCAACTGGGATCGCGATGTGGCAACGCCAGAAGTGGCGGATATCCGCAACGTTGTTGCAGGCGATCCAAGCCCGGATGGCCAGGGCACCCTGATGATTAAACGCGGCATCGAAGTGGGGCATATCTTCCAGCTGGGCGATAAATATTCCCGTGCGCTGAACGCTGCCGTTCAGGGTGAAGATGGCCGTAACCAGATCCTGACCATGGGTTGCTACGGTATCGGGGTCACGCGCGTGGTGGCTGCGGCGATTGAGCAGAACTACGACGAGCGTGGCATTGTCTGGCCGGATAACATCGCGCCGTTCCAGGTGGCTATCCTGCCAATGAACATGCACAAGTCTTACCGTGTGCAGGAGCTGGCTGAGAAACTGTACGCAGAGCTGCGCGCGCAGGGTATCGAAGTGCTGATGGACGACCGTAAAGAACGTCCGGGCGTGATGTTTGCTGATATGGAACTGATTGGTATTCCTCATACCATCGTTATCGGTGACCGTAACCTCGACAGCGACGAGATTGAATATAAATACCGTCGTAGCGGCGAAAAACAGATGATCAAGACCGGTGATATCCTTGATTACCTGGTAAAAGCCATCAAAGGTTAAATAAAAAACCCCGCTCAGGCGGGGTTTTTTCATGGCGCAAAGCCAGCGTTATTTACTGTTACAGTCTTTGCCTGCCGCGAACTTCGCGTCTTTATCTGCCACAAGGGTTTTCACCAACTCGCCGCTATCCGGGTTTGGCTCCAGCGTAAAGTGACCGTCGACCGTCAATAATACCGGCTTACTGTCATTTCCGCGTGCGACCGCATAATCCCGTTCCAGCTGGGCATTGTTCGCCACGCTCACTTTCTTACCCGTTGCGCAGTCTGTAAAGATGGCCGCATCAGCCATATAGAAATACATGCCCCGCATCGGCATCGGCGTGGCCGGCAGAGCCGCTTTCACCGGAGCCAGCGTGTAGTTGAACTGGGATTCAATCGGGTTGCCTTCACGGTCGAGCATCTCCATCCCCTCGCCTTTGGCGCGGAAATACGTTTTCTCGCCGCTCGTATCGGTCAACACCAGCTTCTCGGCCGTGCGTGCCCATGTCCCGTAAGTCGCAAAAGAGGAGGGTTCTTTCGCGCCCTGATACCGCTGATTCATGACCCACGTACCGTCTTTTTGCAGGAACAGCGACGTCTCAATGCCTTCACAGTCGGCACAAGGCAGGACGCCGCGCCAGCTCTGCTGCATTGGCTTTAATTCTTCATTTTGCGTTGGCTGCAGGACCTGCGTTTCCGAACGGTTGTTACATCCGAAAAGCGCAAAGAGCGTACTCACTGCCAACGCTGACCATAATGCTTTTTTCACAATGAATTCCTTATGAAATAGTGTTCCTTTTCGTCAATCCAAAGGACGACGAACTTTACCGCGTAGTGCTTTCACTGTGGATTTCTGAGCCTTTGACGACAACCGACGCTCTTTCGATGCGCGGGTTGGCCGCGTTGCCCGACGGCTTTTTTGCACTGCAGTTAATTCTTTTATCACCGCCACCAGTCTGGCAATTGCCGCTTCCCGGTTTAACTCCTGGCTACGGTACTCCTGCGCCTTGATCACAATGACACCGTCACTGGTGATCAGATGATGGCTGGCAGCGAGCAGACTTTCCTTATAATACTCTGGCAGGCTTGAGGCCCGAATGTCAAAGCGCAAATGGATAGCGGTTGAAGCCTTGTTAACGTGCTGTCCACCTGCCCCCTGCGCACGGATGGCGGTGATCTCCAGCTCATTGTCCGGGATGCTGACGTTTCGGGACAACACGATCATGACGCAGGCTGCCACGCCGTCAGATGAATTTCCAGATTATTCTGAGAGTCAGAAAGCCAGATTGCGCCGTCCTGGATCGTCGCCTGCAGAGTCATCGTCCGGCTGGCGAATTCGCTCAGCTGCGCCAGTTGTTCATCATCCAGATACCAGACCGTGAGGTTTTTAAACTGACCGCACTTACTCTTGTTTTGCTGCCACCAGATTTCCGCAGCGCGTTGGTTGTACGCGAATAGCGCCACTTCCGCAGACTGGGTACACGCCTTTTTGAGGCGGCGCTCATCCGGCAGACCAAGTTCAATCCATAAATCGATACCCAGATGATCGTTACGCAGCCAGGCTTCCGGCTCGTCTTCTGCGCTTAAGCCACGGGTAAACTGCAGACGCTCGTCGGCATATTTAATCCACGCCAGCAGGCGCAGCATCATGCGCTCCTGGGTTTCAGAGGGGTGACGCGCCAGCGTCAGTGACGCATCCAGAAACTGGTTGCGGTCAAGGTCAGCCACATTGACCACCGCTTTATAAATTGTCGCTTTCAGCGCCATGGGAAAACTCCTTTCGAATCAGGCGCACATTGTAGCGAAAACAGCGGCAAAAGGCTGTTACGCCGTGATGAATACGGCGCCATCAAGGCTCTGATATTGCTTAAATGAGTATGGTATAGTCACCTTGCTAAACCGAGTTTATCTTCGTAGGCTTAATGATATCTCACAGTAAGTCAGTGCGCTGGCGGGAGGGGATGTGAATAATTATTGTGAGCTAATTCGCAAACGGTATGCGGAAATCGCCAGCGGAGATCTGGGATATGTCCCGGATGCGTTGGGCTGTGTATTGAAAGTGCTTAATGAAGTGGCCTCTGATGAGAGCCTTTCAGAATCGGTCAGGGAAAAAGCAGCGTATGCTGCGGCGAATTTACTGGTGAGCGATTATGTCGATGAATGATACTTATCAACCCATCAATTGTGATGACTATGACAACCTCGAACTCGCCTGCCAGCATCATTTAATACTGACGCTGGAGTTAAAAGATGGCGAAGTGTTGAAGGCGAAAGCCAGCGACCTGGTTTCACGTAAGAATGTGGAATATCTGATAGTGGAAGACGCCGGTGCGACGCGTGAGCTACGCCTGGACAAAATTGCCAGCTTCAGCCACCCGCAAATCGGCACCGTCGTGGTGAGCGAATCCTGATGACACTAACGGGCAGCCTGGCTGCCCGTTACGCTTTCCACTCCAGACTCACGCCCGATTCTGCCCAGCCCTCTTCTGTAATGAACACCCCTGCCGCCGCAATCAGCGTTTCACCGTAAAAAAGTAACGGCGTGGTATCGCGCAACCAGGGCGGCACATTGCACTCCTGCCAGATTTTTTTGAGCTTCCTTCCACCGTTACGTCCGACAATGTGCAGCATACCGCTGGCCTTAAAGCGCACGGTGACCGGTTCATCGGCTTTCGGTAAACGCACATGGCCGGGCGTCACCAGAGACAAGCTTCCCATATCCCAGGGCAACATCAGCGGTTTCGCAGGCGATGGCCAGCCGAGCACCACATCTGCAAGCGAGGGGGTCGATTTCACCCACCACAGCTGGCCTTTATAGCGCCTGACGTCAAAACCGTTCAGGTGCACGCACGGCGTTGCATCCTCCCGCGCCTGGGCGACTTCGTCCCAGATACGTCCCAGCATGGCACGCGATGGCATCGTTGCACGGTGAGAGGCCAGCCAACGGCGCAGCAGCGCGGCCCGACGAACCGGACTCATCGCCTCCAGCGGTGCGATCGCCAACGCCCCGTTTACCGAAATCAGTTCAGCCAGTTCTTCACTCAGCAGTTCATCCAGCAGGCTCTCCTGTTCGGCACACAGCAGGGCGCTTCGTGCTGTTGCGTCTGCAAAGTGCGGCCAGCGTGCGGTCAGTAACGGCAAAACACGCAGACGCAGGAAATTACGATCGTAGCCATCGTCCTGATTGCTTTCATCTTCAATCCAGCTCAGCTGATATTGCTGCGCCCAGGCTTCCAGCGATGCGCGCGACTCGCCAAGCAGCGGACGCAATAATTGCGTCCCGGCAAAATCAGAGCGTTCAGGCATGGCGGAGAGCCCCGCCGGACCACTTCCCCGTTTTAACGCCAGCAAGAAGGTTTCGCACTGGTCGTCAAGGTGCTGTGCCGTGACCAGCGCTTCGCCGGGCTGTAATGCCGCGGTAAACGCGGCATAGCGCGCTTTACGCGCGTGCGCTTCAATACCGAGCCCCTCATCTCTGAGCACTACCCGTTTAATCTCAAGCGGGATCGCCCATGCGGAACACACCGCTTCACAGTGCGCAACCCAGACGTCGGCATGAGGACTCAGCCCATGATGGATATGCATCGCCCGGAGCTGAACGTCAGGTTGCTGATCGCGCCAGAGCTTGAGGCGATGGAGCAACACCGTAGAATCCAGGCCACCACTAAATCCCACCAGCAGCTGGCGGTACGGTGAAACGGCTTGCGCAATAGCGGGTAGGGTCATAGAGAATTACACATAAAAAATGCCCGAACAGAGCGGGCATTATCACACAGGATGGCGCTTACTGCTGGTAAAGCTCCAGCGGAAGACCGTCCGGATCGTTGAAAAAAGTAAAACGCTTGTCGGTAAACGGATCGACACGAATCGCTTCGCACTTCACGCCATGCTCTTCAAGATGTTTTACCGCACGGTCAAGATCATCCACGCTAAAAGCCAGATGGCGCAGGCCGCAGGCTTCCGGACGGGACGGACGCGCAGGCGGGAAAGGAAAAGAGAACAGTTCAATCACATACTGCCCGTTTAACGCCAGATCGCCTTTCCAGGAGTCGCGCTCCACACGATAGGCCTCGCTTAACAGCGTAAAGCCCAGAATGTCGCAATAAAAGGCCTTACTTTTGGCGTAATCGGTGGCAATGATCGCAATATGATGAACCTGTTTTAAACCCAGCATAGCTTCTCCTTTTTATGATGCCTGAACGTTACAACCGAAAACCCGCCCCTGGCAAGCAGCCACCTTTATTTTAGGACTCGCACCCAGTAAACCCCATTTTCATCACGTTTCGCACCGTGGATATCCGTCTCGAAGCCCGGGTAGTGACGCCCCACAGAACAGAGCATCAGCAGAAAATCGAGCACCGCACGGCTCTCTTCGGTGATCATCTCTCCCGGCATCAGCAGCGGTACGCCCGGCGGATAAGGCAGGATCATATTGGCCGAGACGCGTCCCACCAGATTTTCCAGCTCAACAGTTTCTACCTCCCCTTTCACCTGTCGCTGCCAGGCTTTGTGCGGCGTCAGTTTCATCTCAGGCAAGACGTCAAACGCCTGCAGCATCAGGCGCGGCAGATCGTGCTGGCGGATCAGTTTGTGGATCCCCTGGGCCAGATCCTGTATACGCATATTGCGATAAAAATCAGGATCCTCCGCATAGAGATCCGGCAGCATGTTCTTCACGCGCAGGTTCAGATCGTACGCACGCTTAAACTCCATCAGCCCACGTAGCAGACCCATCGCGCGGGTTTTATCAATCCCAATGCTGAACAGGAACAACAGGTTATACGGTCCGGTTTTCTCCACCACCACGCCGCGCTCATCAAGGAATTTCGCCACCAGCGCGGCCGGAATACCTTCGTCGCTCATGTTACCCTGTTCATCCATGCCCGGCGTCAGGATGGTCACTTTTACCGGGTCGAGGAACATGTGGTCGGCATCGGCATCACGGAAACCGTGCCACTCTTCACCCGGCGCGACCGGCCAGCACTCCGCCTCGTCAATCTCTTCCGGCTGCCAGATATCAAAGAACCAGCCCTCAGCCTCATCTTTTAACCGCTGAACCTCTTTGCGGAAATGCAGCGCGCGCTCCACAGAGCGATTGATAAGACGTTTACCCGGATTGCCGCGCAGCATCGCCGCAGCCGTTTCAATGGAGGCCACCAGCGGATAACTTGGTGAGGTGGTGGTGTGCATCATAAACGCTTCGTTAAACGTCTCTTCGTCGTACTCACCTTTGATATGGATAAGCGAGGCCTGGGAAAACGCAGCCAGCATTTTGTGCGTCGATTGCGTTTCGAAAAACACTTTGCCCGGCACGCGTTCGCCACTCATTCCACTTTTACCCGCATAGATGGGGTGGAAATTGGTATAAGGCACCCACGCGGAATCAAAGTGGATCGAGGGGACATCCAGCGTCTGTTTGATCCAGTTGGTGTTATACAGCAATCCGTCATAGGTGGAGTTGGTGATCACCGCGTGGATCGGCCAGCTTGCGCCGGGGATCGCCGCCACCTTATTTTCTATGGCTGAATGGGTGAATTCACGGCGCGGAATTCCCCCCAGGATCCCCAGCGCGTTACGCGTGGGTGACAGCCAGAGCGGCACGACATCGCTCATCATCAGCAGATGCGCCAGCGACTTATGGCAGTTACGGTCGATGAGTAACGTACTTCCGGCCGGGGCGGCATACATGCCGACGATTTTGTTTGACGTCGACGTACCGTTGGTCACCATATAGCTCTGCTCGGCCCCAAAGGTGCGGGCAATGTACTCTTCGGCTTCCAGATGTGGACCGGTGTGATCCAGCAATGAGCCAAGCTCGGTAACCGAAATCGACACATCCGCTTTCAGGGTGTTGCCGCCGAAGAAATCATAAAACAGACAGCCAACCGGGCTTTTTTGATAAGCCGTCCCCGCCATATGACCAGGCGTGCAAAAGGTGTACTTTCCTTCCTTCACATAGGTAAACAGCGCCCGGGTAAACGGCGGCGTGATGTTATCCAGATACTCGCCGGTATATTGCTGAATGCGGGCCGCAATATCTTCGGCCACGCCGAGTGAGTATTCGAAAAACCACAGCGCCATCCGCATATCCTGGGCACTGACGTCCATGGTCGAGTGGGTATTGATAAACGCATACAGCGGGAGATATTCATTCAGCTTGTTGATATCGCTGCACAGCTCCAGGTCGTACTCATCCCAGTCGAAGATCACGCCACAGATCCGCGGGTTGTGCTCAATGAACTTCAGCAGGTCAGCGCTGTTGTGCGGCCAGATCAGCTGATAGCCACGTGACTGCAGGGCCTGCTCCAGCTCCTTGATGGGCTCATCTTTATAAAAGACGCCGTGTGGCCCCATAATGGCAATAATATTCACGGGCTTCCTCCTTAAAAAACATTAGCTAAGCATAGCCAGGGTAAACCGCAGGTATAAAAAAAGCCGCAACAGTGTGCGGCTTTTCAGATAATTGTGAAGCTTACGCGTAACCGTAGGTCATCAGACGCTGGTAACGACGATTGAGCAGGTCTTCTTTGCTCAGCACATCCAGGTCCGCCAGATCGGCCAGCAGCTGCGCTTTCAGGGAAGCGGCCATCACTTCCGGCTTACGATGCGCACCACCCAGAGGTTCAGGGATGACGGTATCGATCAGCTTCAGCTCTTTCAGGCGTGGGGCAATGATGCCCATCGCTTCTGCAGCCAGAGGTGCTTTATCGGCGCTCTTCCACAGGATAGAGGCACACCCTTCCGGAGAGATAACGGAATAGGTGCTGTACTGCAGCATATTCACTTTATCGCCCACGCCAATCGCCAGCGCACCACCGGAACCACCTTCACCGATGACGGTACAGATGACAGGCACCTTCAGGCGAGACATCTCACGCAGGTTACGTGCGATGGCTTCAGACTGACCGCGCTCTTCCGCGCCCACGCCTGGGTAAGCACCCGGGGTGTCGATAAAGGTGATGATGGGCATATTGAAACGCTCAGCCATCTCCATCAGACGCAGGGCTTTACGGTAGCCTTCTGGTGCCGGCATACCAAAGTTACGACGGATCTTCTCTTTGGTTTCACGGCCTTTCTGATGGCCAATGATCATCACCGGACGTCCATCCAGACGGGCGATACCACCGACGATAGCTTTATCGTCAGCGTAAGCGCGGTCGCCTGCCAGTTCGTCAAATTCGTCAAACGCCAGGCGGACATAATCCAGGGTGTACGGACGCTGTGGGTGACGCGCCAACTGGGCGATCTGCCATGCGCCGAGATCGGCAAAGATTTTGCGCGTCAGTTCTACGCTTTTCTCGCGCAGACGATGCACTTCTTCGTCGATGTTAATATCCAGTTTTTCATCCTGACGGCTTACCGCTGTCAGAGAATCGATTTTCGCTTCCAGCTCAGCAATCGGCTGTTCGAAATCAAGGAAATTCAGACTCATAGTATTCCTGTATTAGTCAAACTCCAGTTCCACCTGCTCCGAACCAATGAGGCCACGGAGATCGTTCAGTAAACGATCGCTCGGAGAGACACGCCACGTTGCACCAAAGCGCAACCGCGCACGTGCATCCGCCCTCTGATAGTAGAGATGTACTGGAATTGTCCCCGAGCGGTGGGGTTCCAGAGACTGACGGAGTCGGTTTAAAAGCTGGTCATCAATTTGCCTGTCCGTCAGCGAGATAGCAAGCCCGCGAGCATATTTTTCCCGGGCTTCGTCAATGTCCATCACTTCGCGGGCGGTCATTTTAAGCCCCCCGCTGAAGTCATCAAAGCTGACCTGTCCGCTGACGATAAGTATGCGGTCTTTTTCCAGCAATTGCTGGTATTTATCCAGCGCGTCGGTGAATAACATCACCTCCAGACGCCCGGAACGGTCATCCAGGGTACAGATGCCGATACGATTGCCGCGCTTGGTGACCATAACCCTTGCAGCAATCACGAGCCCCGCAGCCGTGGTGATTTTACCACGTTCTGTCGGATGCATGTCTTTCAGCCTGTAGCCTCCGACATAGCGCTCAATTTCTTTGATGTACTGATTGATCGGGTGCCCCGTCAGGTACAAGCCTAACGTTTCACGCTCACCATCCAGCACCACCTGTTCTGGCCACGGCAGACAGCTGGCGTAAGACTGCTCGATCTGCTCTGGCTCTTCCGCCAGTACGCCGAACATGTCCGCCTGGCCAATGGCTTCCGCTTTTGCGTGCTGATCCGCGGCTTTCAGCGCGTCGCCAAGCGAGTTCATCAGCGCGGCGCGGTGCGGCCCCAGCCTGTCGAACGCGCCGGACATGATCAGTTTTTCCAGCACGCGGCGGTTCAGTTTTTTGGTATCGGTGCGGGCGCACAGATCAAACAGCTCGCGGAAATAACCACCGTTATTACGCGCTTCGATGATCGCCTCGATCGGCCCTTCACCTACGCCTTTGATTGCGCCGATCCCGTACACGATCTCCCCGTCGTCGTTAACGTGGAAATGGTAAAGACCCGAGTTAATGTCCGGCGGCAGGATCTTCAGTCCCATGCGCCAGCACTCATCCACCAGGCCAACCACCTTCTCGGTGTTATCCATATCGGCGGTCATTACCGCCGCCATAAATTCAGCGGGATAGTGCGCCTTCAGCCACAGGGTTTGATACGACACCAAAGCATAGGCGGCAGAGTGCGATTTGTTAAATCCGTACCCGGCGAATTTCTCCACCAGGTCGAAGATTTTCATTGCCAGTTCGCCGTCAATGCCGTTTTTCTTCGCGCCATCTTCAAAAATAGAGCGCTGCTTGGCCATCTCCTCCGGCTTTTTCTTACCCATTGCACGACGCAGCATATCCGCGCCGCCGAGGGTATAGCCGGAGAGCACCTGAGCAATCTGCATGACCTGTTCCTGATACAGGATGATGCCGTAGGTTGGCTCCAGTACCGGCTTCAGGCTTTCGTGCTGCCACTGAACGTCCGGGTAGGAAATCTCTTCCCGACCATGCTTACGGTCGATAAAGTTATCTACCATCCCCGACTGCAGCGGTCCCGGACGGAACAGCGCCACCAGTGCGATCATATCTTCGAAGCAGTCAGGCTGCAGACGTTTAATCAGATCTTTCATGCCACGGGATTCAAGCTGGAAGACCGCGGTGGTCTCCGAGCGCTGCAGCATGTCGAAACTTTTCTTGTCATCCAGCGGTATGGCCGCGATATCCAGCGGCGGCTCGCCGTTCTTCTCGCGGCGGGCGTTGATCATCTCCAGCGCCCAGTTGATGATGGTAAGCGTACGCAGACCGAGGAAGTCGAACTTCACCAGCCCGGCGTATTCAACGTCGTTCTTATCAAACTGGGTAACCGGGTGCTGCCCCGCTTCGTCACAATAGAGCGGCGCAAAGTCGGTAATTTTGGTCGGGGCGATAACCACACCACCCGCGTGTTTACCGGCGTTACGCGTGACGCCTTCCAGCTTACGCGCCATGTCGATCAGCGCTTTGACTTCTTCGTCAGCTTCGTAGATTTCCGGCAGCTGCGGCTCGGCTTCAAACGCTTTTGCCAGCGTCATCCCCGGATCGGGCGGCACCAGCTTAGAGATACGATCGACGAAGCCGTACGGATGCCCCAGCACGCGGCCCACGTCGCGGATAACCGCTTTCGCCGCCATCGTACCGAAGGTAATGATCTGCGATACCGCGTCACGGCCATACATATCCGCCACGTGCTCAATAACCTGGTCACGTTTTTCCATACAGAAGTCGACGTCGAAGTCGGGCATGGAGACACGTTCCGGGTTAAGGAAACGTTCGAACAGCAGGTCAAATTCCAGCGGATCGAGGTCAGTGATCTTAAGCGCATAGGCCACCAGTGACCCGGCACCGGAACCACGTCCTGGACCAACCGGCACGCCGTTATCCTTCGACCACTGGATAAACTCCATTACGATCAGGAAGTAGCCCGGGAAGCCCATCTGGTTGATAACCTGAAGTTCAATATCCAGGCGCTCGTCATATTCCGGACGACGTTTTTTACGCTCTTCTTCATCCGGGAAAAGGAATTCAAGACGTTCTTCCAGACCTTCTTTGGATTTCATGACCAGAAAGTCTTCCGTGGTCATTTCCCCGGTCGGGAACTGCGGCAGGAAATACTCACCCAAACGCACGGTAACGTTACAGCGCTTGGCGATTTCAACGCTGTTTTCCAGCGCTTCCGGGATGTCAGAGAAGAGTTCACACATCTCCTCTTCGCTGCGCATGTACTGCTGAGCAGAATAATTACGCGGGCGCTTCGGATCGTCGAGGGTGAAGCCATCATGGATCGCCACGCGAATCTCGTGAGCGTCGAAATCCCCGGCCTCAAGGAAGCGTACATCGTTGGTTGCCACCACGGGTAGCCCACGCGCTTCCGCAAGCGCCACAGCGGCATGGAGATAACTCTCTTCATCCGGGCGGCCGGTGCGGATCAGCTCCAGATAATAACGATCCGGGAAGTACTCTTCATAGAATGATACGCACTGATCCACCAGCGCACTATTGCCGCGCAGCAGGCATTTGCCCACATCACCCATGCGGCCGCCGGAGATCAGCAATAACCCTTCGTTCAGCTCCGCCAGCCAGTCCCGGTCAATCCATGGCCCCAGGGCGCCGTAGCCTCGCTGGTAGGCTTTGGAGATAAGCAGGGTGAGATTCTGATAACCCGTGTTGTTCATCGCTAACACGGAAATTTGCGTCATTTCGTCGCCGAGCAGTTCGCTCTGCACATGAAAATCAGCTCCGACGATGGGTTTCATCCCCGCGCCATGCGCCGTTCCGTAGAACTTCACCAGACCACACAGGTTGGTAAAATCGGTGATCGCCAGCGCAGGCATACCCAGTGAGGCCGCCTTTTTTACCAGCGGCCCGGTTTTCGCCAGCCCATCGATCATGGAGTAGTCGCTATGCACCCGCAGGTGTACGAAACGTGGTTCAGCCATCTTCAGATTCCGCGTTACTTAATTGCTTGCGTATTGATTCAGGACACCAGTCCCAGCGCGCGTTTCACCGGGCCAAAACTGCGCCGGTGATGCTCGGTTGCGCCATGTTCAGCCAGCTTTTCCAGGTGGAAGGCTGTAGGATACCCTTTATGCTGAGCGAAGCCATACTGAGGGTAAGTGAGATCCAGCGCGGCCATTTCAGCATCGCGAGTCACTTTGGCAATAATAGAAGCCGCACTGATTTCCGCGACCCGGCTATCCCCTTTTACTACCGCCATGGAAGGCACTGGTAATGCAGGGCAACGGTTGCCGTCAATAAGAACATACTCCGGGGCAATTTTCAGCCCCGCCACCGCACGCTGCATCGCCAGCATTGTGGCATGCAGGATGTTTAGCTCGTCAATTTCATGCGGCTCAGCACGCCCAAGGCTCCAGGCTAATGCTTTTTCCTGAATCTCATCAAATAACGCCAGTCGGCGCTTTTCTGAAAGCTTTTTGGAGTCATTCAACCCGATAATCGGACGGGCCGGATCGAGGATCACCGCCGCGGTCACAACAGCGCCCACTAACGGGCCACGGCCCACTTCGTCCACACCCGCAACAAGGTGGGTGTGAGGATAAATAAATTCCATCATCTTGCTAACTCCAGCACCGCATCAGCCGCTTGCTCATCGGCATTACAGCGGATCTGCTGATGCAGTTCGCGGAACGTATCATGCATCTGGTGGCTGGTCTTGCCGTTGGCAAGCAGCGGTAGCAGCGCATCGGCCAGCGCCTGAGGCTGACATTCGTCCTGCAGAAGCTCTTTCACCAGTTCACGCCCGGCGAGCAGGTTTGGCAGCGAAACGTACTCCGTCTTCACCAGGCGTTTGGCCAGCCAGAAGGTGAACGGTTTCATGCGATAGCCTACCACCATCGGACATTTCGCCAGCATGCACTCCAGGGCTGCCGTACCGGAGGCCAGCAGCGCGGCGTCGCTCGCAACCATCGCCTCACGGCCTTTTCCATCCAGCAGATGGATGTGAAGATCCGGTGCAACCTCGGCTTTGATACGCTCAAACTGCTCGCGGCGCTTGGCGTTCACCAGCGGCACAACCACTTCGAGATCGGGATAGGTATCGCGCAGAATTTGCGCGGTTTTCAGGAAGTCCGCGCTAAGCATCTCTACTTCTGCGCCACGGCTACCCGGCAGAAGAGCCAGACAGTGCGCATCGTGAGGGATCCCCAGCACGTCACGCGCTGCGTTTTTATCCGGATCCAGCGGCATCGCATCCGCCATGGTATGCCCGATAAAACGGCACGGAACGTTAAATTTGTCGTAAAACGCCTTTTCGAAAGGCAGGAAAGCCAGCACCAGATTGGTTGACCGTCCGATTTTGAAAACGCGTTTCTGTCGCCACGCCCAGACGGACGGACTGACGTAGTGAATGGTTTTAATGCCCTGCTTTTTCAGATTCCCTTCGAGGGTAATGTTGAAGTCAGGCGCATCGATACCGACAAAGACATCGGGTTTGAGCTCGGTGAAGCGGCGGGTAAGATCGGCGCGGATATGCAGCAGACGACGCAGTCGCCCCAGCACCTCAACAATGCCCATCACGGCCAGCTCTTCCATTTCGTACCAGGCTTCGCAGCCTTCAGCCTGCATTAGCGGGCCTGCAACGCCAACAAAGCGAGCATCAGGTACGCGAACCTTAAGCGCGCGGATAAGACCGGCACCAAGAATATCGCCGGAGGTTTCTCCGGCGACCAGGGCTATCGTAATCGGACGACTGTCGACCATTAACGAATCAGACCCCTTGTGGAACGGTCAAAGAATTCCATGAACGCGTTCACTTCAGGGTGCTTTTCCGCCAGTTCGGCAATTTCCGGCTTCGCCTCTTCCAGCGTTTTGCCGCTACGGTACAGTAACTTATACGCGTTGCGGATAGCCGTAATCGCTTCGCGAGTAAAGCCACGACGCTTGAGGCCTTCGATGTTCACGCCGAATGGCGTGGCATGGTTGCCCTGCGCAATTACATACGGTGGGACGTCCTGCGCCACACCGGAGCATCCGCCGACCATCACGTGTGCACCAATGATGCAGAACTGATGGACTGCGGTCATACCGCCAATAATTGCGAAATCATCAACCGATACGTGTCCTGCCAGCGTTGCGTTGTTGGCAAGAATACAGCGGTCACCTACGGTACAGTCGTGCGCGATGTGCGCATTAACCATAAACAGGTTATCGCTGCCCACCTTCGTCAACCCACCACCCTGTACTGTTCCACGATGAATGGTGACGCTTTCGCGGATACGGTTACGATCGCCAATTTCCAGACGGGTCGACTCACCAGCATATTTTAAATCCTGGTTAACTTCGCCGATGGAGGCGAACTGATAGATCTCATTGTTGCTGCCAATGGTCGTATGGCCATTCACGACAACGTGAGATTTCAGTACTGTACCCTCACCAATTTCGACATGGGGACCAACAATACAGAACGGGCCAATGTGGACATTAGCACCAATAATGGCGCCGGTTTCCACAATAGCGGTAGGATGAATAAAGGCAGATTTATCAATCACGTATCAGGACTCCCGGCTACGAGCACACATCATCGTCGCTTCGCAAACAACTTTGCCGTCAACCAGCGCTACGCCTTTAAAGCGAGTCAGGCCACGACGCGTTTTTTCAAAAGTGACTTCCATGATCATCTGATCACCAGGCACAACAGGGCGCTTGAAGCGCGCTTCATCGATACCCGCGAAGTAGTACAGTTCACCCGGCTCCAGTTTGCCTACGCTTTTAAACGCAAGAATACCGGTAGCTTGTGCCATCGCTTCCAGGATCAACACACCCGGGAAGATGGGTTTACCAGGGAAGTGCCCCTGGAAGAATGGCTCGTTAACGGAGACATTTTTCACTGCGCGCAGAAAACGACCTTCTTCAAAATCCAGCACACGGTCTACCAGCAAAAACGGGTAGCGGTGCGGCAGAAGTTCTAAAATCTCTTCAATATGCAGAGTATGAGTGTCGGTAGTCAAAATACTCTTCCTGTCAAAATGTACTGATTAGCAATAATAACACGGCCTGCCGGTTTAAAAGAAAGCCGACAGGCCGGGAAATTAAGCGTTAAAAAGATGAACGCTTAGTCTTGTTGATCGATCTTACGCTCAAGGGACTTGAGTCGCTTGCTCATATCATCAATATTCATCACCAGAGCTGCTGTTTTACGCCATACCTTGTTAGGTTGCAGCGGGATGCCTGAGGAATAGACGCCTGGCTCAGTGATAGGACGCATTACCATGCCCATTCCCGTCACGGTGACCTTGTCGCATATTTCCATATGACCATTGATCACGCTGGCACCGCCAATCATGCAGTAACGGCCAATTTTCAGACTGCCTGCCATGATGACGCCACCTGCAACCGCGGTATTGTCGCCAATCACAACGTTATGCGCAATCTGGCACTGATTATCGATAATAACACCGTTGCCGATAATGGTGTCGTCAAGCGCACCACGGTCAATGGTGGTGCAGGCTCCGATCTCAACGCGATCGCCAATGATAACGCGACCAAGTTGCGGGATCTTAACCCAATTACCACGATCGTTAGCGTAGCCAAAACCGTCAGAACCAATCACTGTGCTGGACTGAACGAGGCAATTTTCGCCGATTTCAACTTCGTGGTAGACGGACACATTGGCCCACAAACGGGTCCCGGCGCCGATTTTTGTGTTTTTCCCAACGAAGCAGCCCGGGCCGATGACGACGTTATCGCCCAGTACGACGCCAGACTCGATCACGGCATTTGCGCCGACTGCTACGTTGTTACCCAGCTGAGCCGTCGGATCGATTGCTGCACTGGCAGCAATGTTTTGCGCCGGCTGCGGCGTGGTATCAAGAATTTGTGCCATGCGAGCATACGTCAGGTAGGGATTTTTCACTACCAGTGCCGCACCAGTGGCAAACGGAAGATCGTCCTGCGTCAGAACAACAGCCGACGCCTGGCATTGAGCCAGATGTTCACGGTACTTAGGGCTTACCATGAAGGTAATATTGCCAGCTTTAGCAGATTGCATGGACGCAACAGCGGTGATGACGATATCGCCATCACCGTGTAATTCTGCATCCAACTGCTGAGCTAAATCAGCCAGTCGAATTGAAGGCATTACTTATTTAACCTGTTTCAGAACATCAGCGGTGATGTCTTTAACATCGCTGCTGTTGAAAGCAACGGCGTTCGCATCAACAACCAGATCGATGTTCTGATCGGCAGCAACTGCTTTAACAGCAGTCTGAATGCGAGTCACCAGCTTGCCACGCTCTTCGTTAGAACGACGCTGACGATCCTGCTCGAAAGCCTGCGCTTTCTGGGAGAACGTCTGGCGCTGAGCCATTACGTCTTTTTCCAGTTTGCTGCGCTCGCTTGATTTCATGGTAGAACCATCACGCTGCAGACGCTGCATTTTGGACTGAAGATCGTTTTCCATACCCTGCAGTTCGCTTGCACGGCCTTTGAATTCGTTTTCCAGAGTCGCAGAAACGCCAGTTTTCTGTGCAACCTGCTGGAACAAATTACCCATGTTGACGATTGCAATTTTGTCTGCTGCCTGAGCAGAGGTTGCCATCGCTAAACCGAGACCTGCAGCTAATAACCACTTTTTCACAATTAACTCCTTACCATCCCATTGGCACCAGAAGGTACCGTTCTTTGCGTGGCAAGGCGATCGTTTTACCGATCGCCGGTTGTCAGCGCTACACTGCCAACGCATTCCTTTGCCGCGGAGAATTACCAGGTTTTACCAATGTTAAACTGGAATTGCTCCGACTTATCTCCATCATATTTCTTAAACGGCTGGGCGTAAGAGAAGACCAACGGCCCCAGCGGTGACATCCATTGTAATGCGATACCTGCAGACATGCGAATATTGCCCGGATCGCTGTAGTCTGGAACACCTGCCGCACGCATCTGGGCAGTGTTCTCCCAGTTGGTATCCCACACGGTACCGGCATCCCAGAAGAAGGACGTACGGACTGAGTTGGCGTATTTATCACTGATAAATGGCGTTGGCGTGATGAACTCAAGGCTCGCCACGGCCATGGCGTTACCGCCTACCGCATCATCAGAGCTACAAACCTGTTTTGGATCCCGGCTTGCGCAGTTATCTTCGTCATTACCGCCGTAATAAACCGCTTTCGGACCAATGTTGTTGGACTGGAAGCCACGAACGGTACTGGAACCACCGGCGTAGAAGTTCTCATAGAACGGCATCTCTTTGCCGCCTAAACCATCGCCATAGCCCCAACGGGTACGACCCAGAACCACCCACTTATGATCGTCATCGATCGGGAAGTACGAGGCAGTATCGAGCGTTAACTTGTAGAACTCGTTATCAGAACCAGGAATAGTCACTTTACCATTCAGGTTGACACGAGAACCTTCCGTTGGGAAGTAACCACGGTCAAGGCGGTTATACGTCCAACCGTAGTTGAAGGTGAAGTCATCCGCCGCAAAACCGTTGTTATCGCTGGAGGTGCTCGCCGACTGGCCGATAGAGTCGAGATAACGCCACATTGCCACCTGCGGTTGCATATTGGACAGGTCGTTATGCACGTAACCCAAGCCCGCACGCAGGGTGTTGTATTCGTTAACCGGGAATCCAAGCGTACCGTCTACACCGTAGCTCTTGTTGGTGTACGAGGACAGATCCGCGTCGTCTGCTTTAAAGTCGTTATAGAAGATACGACCACCCAGGCTCACACCGTCAACGGTGAAGTATGGGTTAGTGACAGAGAACTCAGAATAGGTCTGGTAGTCGTTTTTGGTACCGTTGATACCCACCGAGTAACCCGTACCCAGCCAGTTATCCTGCTGAACGCCAACCTGGAAGCTCACGCCGCTTTCAGTACCGTAGCCCACACCGAAGTTAAAGCTACCGGTATTACGCTCTTTCACTTTGTACACGACATCAACCTGGTCCGGGCTGCCCGGCACACGCTGGGTATCGGTATCAACCGTTTCAAAATAGCCCAGACGGTTCAGACGCTCTTTACCCTGGTCAACGAGGTCGCTACCCAACCATGCCCCTTCCATCTGGCGCATTTCGCGACGCAGAACGGAATCTTTGGAGGTGTCGTTACCTTCGAAGCGGATCTTACGCACGTAGAAACGGTTGCCCGCATCAACGTTAACGTGAAGCTTAACGGTTTTATCCGCGTCGTTGATTTCCGGCTGAGTTTGCACACGCGGATAGGCATAACCATAACGGCCGAGCAGCTTTTTAATGCCGTCTTCCATTTTGGTTACTTTAGAACCGCTGTACAGATCGCCTGGCTGAATTTTGGTCAGCGATTCGATCTCGGCAGAATGCCCCGCCAGGTTGCCACTTACTTCAACACCCGAAAGCTTGTACTGATCGCCTTCTGTGATGTTAATCGTAATGTAGATCCCTTTCTTGTCCGGGGTCAGACTCACCTGAGTCGAGTCGATGTTGAAACGGGCATAACCGCGATCCAGATAGTAGCTGCGCAGGGTTTCGAGGTCGCCCGCCAGTTTCTGTTTCTGGTATTTGCGATCGCCCACCACGTTCCACCACGGCACTTCGTCACGCAGCTGGAAGGTGGAGATCAGTTCGTCGGTAGTAAACGCGTGGTTCCCGACGATGTTGATCTGTTGGATCTTTGCCGAGACGCCTTCCTGGAAGACCAGCTTCAGGTCAACACGGTTACGCGGCAGCGGAGTCACCACCGCTTTCACGCTGGCGCTGTACTTACCGACGCTGTAATAGAAATCTTCCAGACCTTTTTCAATGTCTGAAAGGGTGGTGCGGTCCAGAGATTCCCCCACACGAACACCGGATGCTTCAAGGTTCTGCTTGAGCATGTCATCTTTCACCGACTTGTTACCGGAGAAAGTGATACTGGCGATCGTTGGACGTTCTTTTACCTGAACCAGCAGCGTATCACCATCGCGCAGGACGCGGACATCCTCAAAGTTGCCGGTGGCAAACAGAGCACGGATGGTGTTACTGATGTCATCATCATTAACCGTATCGCCGGGGCGCACAGGCATACTGAGGAGGGCCGCACCAACGGCGACACGCTGAAGGCCTTCGAAATGAATGTCTTTCACTACGAACCCGTCAGCACCGTATACGGTGGCGCTGCTAAACAGCAGCGACGCTATGAGCAACTTTTTCATCGCCATCGTTATTATGCGTTCTTCCTAACTAACTCTCTTACAACCGAGAGAAATCATTGAAAAGTGCAAGCCCCATTAACAGCACCAGCAAAATCGAGCCAATGCGATAACTAAAGTCTTGAACTCGCTCGGATACCGGCCCGCCTTTTAGCTTTTCAATCGCTAAAAACAGCAGATGACCCCCGTCTAAAACGGGAAGCGGGAACAGGTTGATGATCCCAAGGTTCACGCTAATGAGCGCGAGAAACATGAGATAGTAAATCACCCCGAACTCCGCTGACATCCCAGCCCCCTGAGCTATTGAAATTGGCCCACTGAGGTTGTTCAGTTTCACATCACCGGTTATCAATTTCCCCAACATGTTTACCGTCAGCTTCATCAGTTGCCATGTTTTATCCGTGGCTTCAAGGATGGCGCTAAACGGCCCATACTGGCGTATTGTCTTGTACTCATCAGGCAGCGGGATCACTTTAGGCACAACGCCTGCAAACCCTTCTGCCTTTTTGCCGACCGATTTGCTATCCGGGATCAGCGTCAGCGAGAGTGGACTACCCTGCCTTTCAACTTCCAGCGCGAGCGACGTACCCGGATTATCGCGCACCAGAGTAACAAAGGTCATCCACTGTGTTAATGGCTGACCATCGACTTTAACGATCCTGTCGCCAGCTTGCAAACCCGCTTTGCTCGCCGCCGAATTTGCCTGAACTTCGGCTAATATCGGTTCGATCTGCGCACCACGTGGGCGAATCCCCAGCGCAGAGACGGGATCTTCTTTGTCTGGTTCGAAACTCCAGTGACGCAAATCCAGCACTTTATTCTGTCGCTGGTCAGAACCAAACGGTGACACGCTGACCGTGGTCTGCTCATCACCGATTTTGGCTACCAGTTGCAGTCGCACGGCATCCCAATCAGGGGTTTCGATACCATCAATCGCTTTAAGTTCCATCCCCGGCGTAATTTGCGCACTCGCCGCGATGGAATTGGGGGCGATTTCACCGACAACCGGACGCACGCCCGGAACGCCGATGATAAACACCAGCCAGTAAGCGAAGATAGCAAAGATGAAATTGGCTACCGGTCCGGCAGCAATGATGGCGGCACGTTGTCCAACGGTTTTGTTGTTAAACGCGCTGTGTCGAAGCTCAGGGGCCACAGGCTCAACACGTTCGTCGAGCATTTTGACGTAGCCACCGAGCGGGATAAGGGCGATGACAAATTCCGTGCCGTGACGGTCGGTACGCGTCCAGAGTGATTTGCCAAAACCGATGGAGAACCGCTCTACGCGCACACCGCAACGGCGAGCAACCCAGAAATGGCCAAATTCATGCACGGTAATCAGTACACCCAGTGCAACAATGAACGCCGCCAGATTCCAGAGAATGCTCAGCATAAAACCTTCCGTTAAATCGTCCCGAATACCAGTAAAAGCAGACAAGCAAACACGGGAACAGCCGCTGTCAGGCTGTCAATGCGATCCAGTATCCCGCCATGCCCTGGAATCAGGTGTCCGCTGTCCTTAATCCCTGCTTCTCGCTTGAACATACTTTCGGTTAAATCACCGAGTACCGAGGCCAGCGCGGCAAAAATCGAACACACCAGCAGTATTGACGGTGCAATGTCCAGATTCGCCCAGACGCCATAGCCCCAGGAGATAATCGCTGCCGTAAACAGGCCGCCGATGAATCCTTGCCAGGTTTTACCAGGCGACACCTTCGGAGCCAGTTTATGTTTGCCGAACAGTTTACCAAACATATAGGCCCCAGAGTCAGCCCCCCAGACCAGAATCATCACATAAAGCAGCCAAATCGCACCGCTGTAATGGTTTTCGTCGTAGTGCCAGGCGCGCAGAGCCACCATGCCCCAGAAAAAAGGCACGATGGTAAGAAGACCAAATATAAGGCGCAGCACTTTTGAATTGCGCCATAACGCCGCGGAGCCTGGATAAAAAAGCACCAAAACAAGGGCAGCGATCCACCAGGCCAACGATACCCACAGGGACCCGGCAACCAGTGGTTGGTGAATATCATGGTGATATTCCGGCAAGGTAAACAGCATCAGGGCCAGGATCAAGCCACAGAGTACCGCCAGCCATACCCGCTGACTGCGCGACGTAAAGCCGCTAAACTGTCCCCATTCCCACGCGGCCAGCATACACACCACCAGCGTGACAATAGCAAATCCCACCGGGGGCAGTAAAAACAGCGCCGCAATGACAATGGGTATTAATACAAAAGCGGAAATCAGGCGATACTTCAGCAAAAGCTACCCCCATCAGGCTTTGTCGCCACCAGGCTCGGTGCCGCCGAAACGACGCTCTCGATTGGCAAAGGCATGCAGCGCACCTTCAAAGTCTTGTTCATCAAAATCGGGCCAAAGCACATCCGTAAAGTAAAGTTCGGCATAGGCAATTTGCCACAGCAAAAAGTTACTTATGCGATGTTCTCCCCCTGTCCTAATTACCAAATCCACAGGTGCCAGTTCATTCATGCAGATTTGCTTGCTCAGCGCGTCTTCATCAATTTGGTCGGGTCTCAACAACCCTTCCTGAACCTGTTCGGCCAGGTGCCGAACCCCCTGGATAATATCCCAGCGTCCACCGTAATTCGCCGCGATATTCAGCGTCAGACCCGTGTTATTTTCAGTCAGCGCTTCTGCTTTACGAATCCGTTCCTGCAAACGTGAGTTAAAACGACTGGTTTCGCCAATGACACGCAGGCGCACGTTGTGGCGGTGCAGGCTTTTTACTTCGCTGTCGAGCGCCCACACAAACAGTTCCATCAACGCAGTCACTTCCTGCGCAGGTCGATTCCAGTTTTCACTGCTAAAAGCATAGAGCGTTAACGCATCAATGCCGTTATTGGCGGCAAAAGAGACGGCGCGGCGAACAGATTTCGCCCCAGCTTTATGCCCAAAGGCTCGTATCTTCCCTTGTCTTTTCGCCCAGCGGCCATTGCCATCCATGATGATTGCTACATGACGGCAGCCATGAGCTGGCAAGTTTTCGCTTATTGGTTGATTCGCAGACAACATAACGCGTTTTTAGTCCCTGAAAAGGATTTAACGGTACTCAGGAATACTGAAGCCTATACGTAAAAAAGCCGTGTCAAACCACGGCTTACCTGACCACTTAAAGTCAAATACCTGCGATCAGGTGGCGCAGACTATATCACCGAAGCCCAACGCTAACAAATAGCACGACGACTGGTGCTTGCTTTATCACCAGCTTGCGAGACGTGTCACCTGTTTGCGCGCAATAATACGAGCCTGCTCATCCACCGCCAGCACCTCTTCCACGCTTTGTGGTTCGCGCAGATCCATCAACTCCAGTACCGATAAATTCAGCATAGCGATATCGGTGAAACGGATCTGCTGATTCAGAAATGCTTCAACGGTAATTTCATTGGCTGCATTGAGTGCCGTCGTCGCCGCCTGCCCCTGGTCAAAGGCATTCATTGCAAGCTTAAGACACGGATAACGATCGTAGTCAGGTTCACTGAACGTCAGCGAACTCAGCTTGCAAAAATCGAGTGGCTTCACGCCAGATTTCACGCGTTCAGGCCATGCCATTGCATGTGCAATTGGCGTACGCATATCCGGCTCTCCCAGCTGTGCCAGCACGCTGCCGTCCTGATAGCGCACCATCGAGTGAATCACCGATTGCGGGTGGATCAGCACTTCCATCTGTTTCGCCGACGCGTTAAACAGCCAGCGAGCTTCAATGTATTCCAGACCTTTGTTCATCATAGTGGCAGAGTCAACGGAGATCTTACGCCCCATTGACCAGTTCGGATGACGGCACGCCTGATCCGGCGTCATTGCGCTCAGTTCAGACAGTGGCGTTTCACGGAACGGGCCACCAGACCCGGTAAGCAAAATCGATACAACCCCATTCTGCTCCAGGTCAGCGTACCCCAGGTTCTGCTGAAAAGGTTGCGGTAAACTCTGAAAAATGGCGTTGTGCTCGCTGTCGACCGGCAAAAGTCGTGCTCCGCGCTGCTTAACCGCCTCCATAAACAGGCGTCCGCAGGTCACCAGCGACTCTTTATTCGCCAGCAGAACATCTTTACCAGCATCGATGGCGGCCAGCGTCGGCAGCAACCCAGCCGCGCCAACAATGGCGGCCATCACCTGATCGACCTCCTCCAGCGCGGCCATCTCACAGGCAGCCTGCTGCCCGCTCAGAACCTCAGTACGACTGCCCTTCTCTTGCAGAGCGGCTTTCAGCTGGCGGGCGCTCTCTTCGTCATCCATTACCGCATAGCGGGGCGTAAACTCCAGACACTGCTCGACCATTCGCTGCACATTCTTCCCGGCCACCAGTGCTGTCACGGTGTAAAGCGCAGGGTTGTGGCGTACAACGTCGAGAGTGCTGCAACCGATAGATCCGGTTGAGCCAAGGAGAGTTAAATGCTTCATGAGATGCCCGAAAAAAGTTAGACCAGATAAAAGCAAAACGCCGCCAGCAAGACCCGAAGTCCCTCTGAACGGCGTTTATCAGTGTAAGACAGAAATCAGAACTGCATCAGTTCCGCTTCTTTATCTGCCAGCGCCGCATCAATTTTCTTGATGGCAGCGTCAGTCATTTTCTGAATGTCGTCCTGTGAACGACGATCGTCATCTTCACTGATCTCTTTTTCTTTCAGCAGCGCTTTCACTTTATCGTTAGCGTCGCGACGGACGTTACGCACGGAAACACGACCCTGCTCAGCTTCGCCACGCACCACTTTGATCAGGTCTTTACGACGCTCTTCGGTCAGTGGAGGCAGTGGAACACGGATATCAGCACCCGCAGAGCTTGGGTTCAGACCGAGGTCAGATGCCATGATCGCTTTCTCAACCGCCGGGCCCATAGAGCGATCGAACACGTTGATTTTCAGCGTGCGGGTATCTTCTACGGTCACGCTCGCCAGCTGGCGCAGAGGGGTAGGCGTACCGTAGTACTCTACGATGATGCCATCCAGCAGGCTTGGAGAAGCACGGCCAGTACGGATTTTGCTGATTTGGGTTTTGAACGCTTCTACGCATTTTTCCATGCGTACTTCAGCATCTTTTCTGATGTCGTTAATCACGTTACGAATCCTTGAAAACTTGTCTCAGGCAGACTATCCGCCAGCACAGTGCTACAGGTGTGCTAAGTATAGTCGCGTTTAATTCATGACAACGCCAATGGCGCGTCCGGGTAAGATACCACTTCAAAATAAAGCGGAATCTTACCTGTATTTATCGCCGACGGAAATTATTCCGTGATCAATGTGCCTTCTTTTTCGCCCATGACCACGCGGCGCAGTGCGCCAGGCTTATTCATATTGAAGACACGGATCGGCAGTTTGTGGTCGCGAGCCAGCGTGAAGGCGGCAAGATCCATCACTTTCAGCTCTTTTTCCAGCACTTCGCTGTAGGACAGCTGATCGTACATGGTGGCAGAGGGATCTTTTGCCGGGTCGGCGGTAAACACGCCATCCACTTTGGTTGCTTTCAGCACCACATCGGCTTCGATTTCGATACCGCGCAGGCAGGCAGCGGAATCGGTTGTAAAGAACGGGTTACCCGTACCGGCGGAGAGGATCACCACGCGGTTGTTGCGCAGCAGGCTGATCGCTTCTGCCCAGCTGTAGTTATCGCAAACGCCATTTAAAGGAATAGCGGACATCAGGCGGGCATTCACATAGGCACGATGCAACGCATCACGCATTGCCAGACCGTTCATCACGGTTGCCAGCATACCCATATGGTCGCCCACAACGCGGTTCATCCCCGCTTTCGCCAGACCAGCACCACGGAAAAGGTTGCCACCGCCAATGACCACGCCGACCTGAATACCCAGTTCGACAAGTTCTTTGATCTCCTGTGCCATGCGGTCGAGAATGCTTGCGTCAATACCGAAGCCTTCCGATCCCTGCAGCGCTTCGCCACTCAGCTTAAGCAGAATGCGTTTGTACACGGGTTTTGCATTGGTAGCCATGTTTCTTTCCTGAGACTGTCAACGATTAAGATGGGGGTTAATTCTGGCGACATAGTAAGTCGCATACCAGCACAGCGATACGGGATCCTGTCTGATTTTCGTCTGACGGGTGACAAAAAGAAGCCGCCCTCAGGCGGCTCCTTTTTCATCATTAAGACTGCTTGGACATTGCAGCAACTTCTGCTGCGAAGTCAGTCTCAACTTTCTCGATGCCTTCGCCCACTTCGAAGCGGATGAAGCCAGTTACGTCAGCGTTGTGCTCTTTCAGCAGCTGAGCAACGGATTTGCTTGGATCCATAACGAAAGGCTGGCCAGTCAGAGAAACTTCGCCGGTGAATTTCTTCATGCGGCCTTCAACCATTTTCTCTGCGATTTCTTTTGGCTTACCAGACTGCATCGCGATGTCCAGCTGAACCTGGTACTCTTTCTCTACCACTTCAGCAGACACGTCTTCTGGCTTAACGAATTCAGGTTTGCTTGCAGCGATGTGCATTGCCAGCTGTTTAACCAGCTCTTCGTCAGCGCCTTTAGCCGCAACCAGAACACCGATACGCGCACCGTGCTGGTAAGAACCCAGAACGTCGCCTTCCAGGGACGCTACGCGACGGATGTTGATGTTCTCACCGATTTTAGCAACCAGCGCAACACGTTCTTCTTCGAACTGTGCTTTCAGAACTTCAACGTCAGTGATTTTGCCAGCAACAGCTGCGTCCAGAACCTTGTTAGCAAATGCCTGGAAACCACCATCTTTAGCAACGAAGTCAGTCTGGCAGTTAACTTCCAGAATGATGCCGTAGTTGCCATCGATTTTAGTGATGATCACGCCGTCAGCAGCAACGTTGCCTGCTTTTTTAGCTGCTTTGATCGCACCGGATTTACGCATGTTTTCGATTGCCAGCTCGATGTCGCCGTTCGCTTCAGTCAGCGCTTTTTTGCAATCCATCATGCCTGCGCCAGTACGCTCGCGCAGCTCTTTTACCAGGGATGCGGTAATTTCAGCCATTCTTAAATCCTCGGGAGATGTGAACTGCCCGGCCTGCGGCCAAACAGTATAAATTGAAAAAAGGGGCCGATAATGGGCCCCTATTCATACACGGTACTAATAAGGGGTGAAACCTTATTATTCAGCTTCTACGAAGCTTTCTTCCGCCTGAGAAGCCAGATCCTGGGAACGGCCTTCACGAACGGTAGCAGCTACAGCGCTCAGGTACAGGCTAACAGCACGGATTGCGTCGTCGTTACCCGGGATAACGAAGTCAACACCGTCCGGATCGGAGTTGGTATCAACGATAGCGAATACCGGGATACCCAGGTTGTTAGCTTCTTTGATTGCGATGTGCTCGTGGTCTGCATCGATTACGAACAGCGCGTCTGGCAGGCCGCCCATATCTTTGATACCGCCCAGGCTGTTTTCCAGCTTGTCCAGCTCACGAGTGCGCATCAGCGCTTCTTTCTTAGTCAGCTTATCGAAAGTACCGTCCTGAGACTGGGTTTCCAGATCTTTCAGGCGCTTGATGGACTGACGAACAGTTTTCCAGTTGGTCAGCATGCCGCCCAACCAGCGATGGTTCACGAAGAACTGGTCGCAGCTGTTAGCAGCATCTTTCACAGCTTCGCTTGCAGCGCGCTTAGTACCAACGAACAGAATCTTACCTTTACGGGAAGCGATCTTGTTCAGCTCAGCCAGGGCTTCGTTGAACATTGGTACAGTTTTCTCAAGGTTGATGATGTGAACTTTGTTACGCGCGCCGAAGATGAAAGGCTTCATTTTCGGGTTCCAGTAACGGGTCTGGTGACCGAAGTGAACACCAGCCTTGAGCATGTCGCGCATGGAAACAGTTGCCATGTTTAAAACCTCTATATTGAAAGTTGGGGTTATGCCTCCACGTATCCCATATTACCGACCCCGAAGGGCACCCCGGAATATGTGCCGATACGTGTGTGTTGTTACACAAAGTGAGATATATCGCTCCCGTCCAGCCTGTGTATCTGAGATGGATCGGAAGTCCGGCGCGCTTTATACCACAAATCACGACCAGAAACCAATAATTGTTGGCTGAGTGTGCTGTTAATGATTCTCAATTTGGCATGGGGTGCGCCTGACTGATACCATTGACGGTACTTAGACTAGTATTGTCGAAAAAATCGACACCGATGGACAGATTACATGGCTATCTCTATTAAGACCCCTGAAGAAATTGAAAAGATGCGCGTCGCCGGTCGTCTGGCCGCGGAAGTGCTGGAAATGATCGAGCCGTTCGTGAAACCGGGCGTCAGCACCGGCGAACTGGACCGCATCTGTAACGACTATATCGTTAACGAGCAGCACGCGGTCTCCGCCTGCCTCGGCTACCACGGTTTCCCGAAATCCGTCTGCATTTCTATAAATGAAGTGGTGTGCCACGGTATTCCGGATGACGAAAAACTGCTGAAAGATGGCGACATCGTCAACATCGACGTCACCGTCATTAAAGATGATTACCACGGTGACACCTCGAAGATGTTTATCGTGGGCAAGCCAACCATCCTGGGTGAGCGCCTGTGTAAAGTGACGCAGGAGAGCCTCTACCTGGCGCTGAAGATGGTGAAACCGGGCATTCGCCTGCGCACCATTGGTGCCGCTATCCAGAAGTTTGTCGAAGCGGAAGGTTTCTCCGTGGTTCGCGAATATTGTGGTCACGGCATTGGCCGCGTCTTCCACGAAGAGCCGCAGGTTCTGCACTACGATGCGGATGACGGCGGCGTGGTGCTGCAAAAAGGGATGACCTTCACCATCGAGCCGATGGTCAACGCGGGTGACTACCGTATCCGTACCATGAAAGATGGCTGGACGGTGAAAACCAAAGACAGAAGCTTGTCTGCGCAGTACGAGCATACTATTGTGGTAACAGACAACGGCTGCGAAATTATGACGTTGCGCAAGGATGACACCATCCCGGCAATACTGACGCACGATGAATGATAAAAAAGCCGGCAAATGCCGGCTTTTTTAATGGCGATAGCTTTTTCTTATGGGTGGCGCACGATGAGTAATCTATTACCCGAACAGTATGCTAACACAGCACTTCCCACCCTTCCCGACCAGCCCGATAACCCGGGCGTCTGGCCGCAGCACGAGCTGAGCTGTGCCGGCATCAAAGCCCATATGGATGTCTTCCAGCGCTGGCTGGGAAGCGCGTTTGATGCGGGCATTTCCGCCGAACAGCTCATTGAAGCGCGCACCGAATTTATTGACCAGCTTCTGCAACGCCTGTGGATTGAGTACGGATTCGGGCAGGTCAGCGACGTGGCGCTGGTTGCCGTCGGGGGCTATGGCCGCGGTGAGCTGCATCCGCTTTCCGATATTGACCTGCTGATCTTAAGCCGCAAAAAGCTGCCGGACGAACAGGCGCAGAAGATTGGCGAATTGCTGACGCTGCTCTGGGATGTGAAGCTGGAAGTCGGCCACAGCGTACGCACCCTGGAAGAGTGCCTGCTGGAGGGACTATCGGATCTGACCGTTGCCACCAACCTGATTGAAACCCGCCTGCTGATCGGCGACGTCGCGCTGTTCCTGGAACTGCAAAAACACATTTTCAGCGACGGCTTCTGGCCATCAGAAAAGTTCTTCGCCGCTAAGGTCGAGGAACAAAATCAGCGCCACCAGCGCTATCACGGCACAAGCTATAACCTTGAACCGGATATCAAAAGCAGCCCCGGCGGCCTGCGCGATATCCACACATTACAGTGGGTAGCCCGTCGCCACTTTGGCGCCACCTCGCTGGATGAAATGGTGGGTTTTGGCTTTTTAACCGAGGCCGAGCGAAACGAGCTCAACGAGTGTCTGCATCTACTGTGGCGCATTCGTTTTGCCCTTCATCTTGAACTTAATCGCTACGATAACCGTCTGTTGTTCGACCGCCAGCTCAGCGTGGCCCAGCGCCTTCACTACAGCGGTGAGGGTAACGAACCGGTTGAGCACATGATGAAGGATTTCTTCCGCGTGACCCGACGCGTTACCGAACTCAACCAGATGCTATTGCAGCTGTTCGACGAAGCTATTCTGGCGCTGACGGCCGACGAAAAACCGCGCCCCATTGATGACGAGTTCCAGCTACGCGGCACGCTTATCGATCTGCGCGACGAAACGCTGTTTATGCGCGAGCCGGAAGCGATCCTGCGGATGTTCTATACCATGGTCCGCAACAGCACGATCACCGGGATCTACTCCACCACCCTGCGCCATTTGCGCCATGCGCGCCGCCATCTGACGCAGCCGCTGTGCTATATCCCGGAAGCGCGTTCGCTGTTCCTGAGCATGCTCCGCCATCCGGGCGCCGTCAGTCGCGGACTGCTGCCAATGCACCGTCACAGCGTACTGTGGGCCTATATGCCGCAATGGTCGCACATTGTCGGGCAGATGCAGTTCGATCTGTTCCATGCCTATACGGTGGATGAACACACGATCCGCGTCATGCTCAAGCTGGAAAGTTTTGCGAAAGAAGAGACGCGCTCCCGCCACCCTCTGTGCGTTGAGCTGTGGCCACGGCTGACCCATCCGGAGCTGATCCTGATTGCCGCCCTGTTCCACGATATCGCCAAAGGCCGCGGCGGTGACCACTCGGTGCTCGGCGCGCAGGACGTGCTGAAATTTGCCGAACTGCACGGTCTGAACTCACGTGAAACACAGCTGGTGGCCTGGCTGGTGCGCCATCACCTGCTGATGTCGGTCACCGCACAGCGTCGTGACATTCAGGACCCTGAAGTGATCAAGCAGTTTGCAGAAGAGGTACAAACAGAAAACCGTCTGCGCTATCTGGTCTGCCTGACGGTGGCCGATATCTGCGCCACCAACGAAACGCTGTGGAACAGCTGGAAGCAGAGCCTGCTGCGTGAACTGTACTTTGCGACCGAAAAACAGCTGCGCCGCGGAATGCAAAACACGCCGGACATGCGTGAGCGCGTGCGCCACCATCAGTTGCAGGCTCTGGCCCTGCTGCGGATGGACAACATTGATGAAGAGGCGTTGCATCAGATTTGGGCCCGCTGTCGTGCCAACTACTTTGTCCGTCACAGCCCAAACCAACTCGCCTGGCATGCGCGGCATCTGCTGCAGCATGATTTGTCGCAGCCGATGATCCTGCTCAGCCCGCAGGCGACGCGTGGTGGTACAGAGATCTTTATCTGGAGCCCGGACCGCCCTTATCTGTTTGCTGCGGTATGCGCTGAACTGGACAGACGAAACCTGAGCGTGCACGACGCGCAGATTTTCACCACCCGCGACGGCATGGCGATGGACACCTTTATTGTGCTGGAGCCGGACGGCAGCCCGCTGTCGTCGGATCGTCATGAGGGGATACGTTTTGGTCTGGAGCAGGCCATCACCCAGCGCAGCTGGCAGCCGCCGCAGCCGCGTCGTCAGCCCGCGAAACTGCGCCACTTTACCGTCGATACCGAGGTCAATTTCCTGCCGACCCACACCGATCGTAAATCGTTCCTGGAGCTCATTGCCCTGGATCAGCCAGGTCTGCTCGCCCGCGTCGGCCAGGTCTTTGCCGATCTGGGAATTTCGCTTCACGGGGCCCGAATTACAACCATTGGCGAGCGAGTAGAAGATTTATTTATAATCGCAACAGCGGACCGGCGTGCCCTTAATAATGACCTGCAACTTGAAGTGCAACAACGGTTGACAGCAGCCCTCAATCCAAACGATAAAGGGTGACGTGTTTTTTAGTGAAATGGAAAGAGTAAACAATGCAGCAGTTACAGAACGTTATTGAGTCCGCTTTTGAGCGTCGCGCCGAGATTACCCCGGCAAATGTGGATACCGTTACCCGCGAAGCGGTTAACCAGGTGATTTCTCTGCTGGATTCCGGCGCGCTGCGTGTAGCAGAAAAAATCGACGGTCAGTGGGTCACTCATCAATGGCTGAAGAAAGCCGTGCTGCTCTCTTTCCGTATCAACGATAACCAGGTTATCGACGGAGCTGAAAGCCGCTACTTCGATAAAGTGCCAATGAAATTCGCTGATTACGACGAAGCGCGTTTCCAGAAAGAAGGCTTCCGCGTAGTGCCACCTGCTGCGGTGCGTCAGGGCGCGTTCATCGCCCGTAACACCGTACTGATGCCATCCTACGTAAATATCGGTGCCTATGTAGACGAAGGTACCATGGTGGATACCTGGGCTACCGTGGGCTCCTGCGCGCAGATCGGTAAAAACGTTCACCTCTCCGGCGGCGTCGGCATCGGTGGCGTACTGGAACCCCTGCAGGCTAACCCAACCATCATCGAAGACAACTGCTTCATCGGCGCGCGCTCTGAAGTGGTAGAAGGCGTGATCGTTGAAGAAGGCTCAGTAATCTCTATGGGCGTTTACATCGGTCAGAGCACCCGTATTTATGACCGTGGAACCGGCGAAATCCATTACGGCCGTGTTCCGGCAGGCTCCGTGGTTGTTTCCGGCAACCTGCCGTCTAAAGATGGTAAGTACAGCCTGTACTGTGCGGTTATCGTGAAGAAAGTGGACGCGAAAACCCGCGGTAAAGTGGGCATCAACGAATTGCTGCGCACCATCGATTAATCGGATATAACAAAAAGCGGGGGCAACCCCGCTTTTTTCATATCTGAGGGTGGCGAAAATAGATTTTTTCGTTAATTATTCAAAGGTTATGTTGAGATCAAGGGTACCGCTATGTACGATAATCTGAAAAGTCTGGGCATTACCAATCCTGATGAAATTGATCGTTACAGCCTTCGCCAGGAAGCCAACAACGACATTTTAAAAATCTATTTTCACAAGGACAAAGGAGAGTTTTTCGCCAAGAGCGTGAAGTTTAAATATCCACGCCAGCGTAAGACCGTCGTCGCAGACGGTGTAGGACAGGGATACAAAGAGGTTCAGGAAATCAGCCCCAACCTGCGCTATGTGATCGATGAACTCGATCAGATCTGCCAGCGCGACCGTACCGAAGTCGATCTCAAGCGTAAGATCCTTGACGATCTGCGTCACCTTGAAAGCGTTGTGACTAATAAGATCAGCGAGATTGAAGCGGATCTTGAGAAATTAACGCGTAACAAATAAGTTGGGTGCGGCCTGATGCCCTCACCCCGGCCCTCTCCCACAGGGAGAGGGAGAAAACCATCATGTAGGCCGGGTAAGGCGAAGCCGCCACCCGGCAAACAGCATCATCGCTGTTCATCCAGCTGCAACGCCACATACAGCAGCAGCCTGTCGTCAAAACTTCCCAGATCCAGCCCTGTCAGCTCCGAAATCCGGTTGAGCCGATACTCCAGCGTGTTGCGGTGAATGAACAGCGCTTTCGACGTCGCCAGCGGCTGCACGTTATGCCGGAACCACGCCTGTAGCGTCCGGCGCAGCAGGCCATTGTTGTCCATCGCTTTCAGACGTGCGAGCGGACGCGCCAGCTCATTGGCCTGCCAGCCACCGCGCAGGCTGTCGAGCAGTACCGGCAGCATCAGATCCTGATAAAAATAGCTGCGGCTTTCCGGCATTCGCTGTTTACCCACCATCATCGTGGTACGCGCCGTACGCCATGAGCGGGCGATACTGCCAGGCCCGGTAAAGTAATTCCCCAGGGCGACGCGAAAACGCAGCTGACCATTCTCTTTCATACGGGAAATTAACTGCTCCACACGACGACGGTGATCTTCCGCATCCCAGCGACCGAACGCGTTAAGCGCCGGCTTGAGCACCACCATTTCCGTCAGGGATACAATCGCCACCAGGTTGTCGCGCTCCGGCGTTGCCAGCGCGTTTTGTAGCTGCTGCAATTCAGCCATCGCGCTATCGACCCCCAGCTGGCCGCTATCCACCTCAATCACCGCCACGACGCGCGGTTGGTTCAGGTCAATACCCAGACGCTGCGCCCACTCGCTCAGCGCAGGCGTATGCTCCTCTGCCTGAATCAGGTTCATCACCAGCTCTTCGCGCAGACGGCTGTCCTGGGCCAGCAGGTGCATCAGGCGCGACTGCTCCAGCATCATCTCCGCCGTCATGCAGACCAGCTCGCCATATTTACGCAGTGATTCGGGTTCACCGGTCAGGCCTATTACGCCAACAATTTCCCCTTCAAGGCGCAGCGGTAAATTGATGCCCTGACGGACGCCGTGCAGGTGTTTCGCCACGGCATCATCGATATCCACGACCCGCCCCTGGGAAAGCACCAGCAGTGCACCTTCGTGCAATTCCCCAATACGCTCGCGATCGCCGCTGCCAATAATGCGCCCGCGGGCATCCATTACGTTGATATTGGTATCGATGATGCGCATGGTGCGCGCCACGATATCCTGCGCCATTTTGGTATCAAGATGCCAGCCAGCCATGTAACCCTCCTGTGAGCAGAGCTCAAGCATAGGGGAGTTCGGTTACGGTCGCATTGTGCGAATGCACAAAATCAGGCAGTGAAGTATGGACTTGTGGGAAGGGTCACAGAAACAAAAAAGCCCCTGCTTACATCACGCAGGGGCTTACGAGGATTACTGCATCAGAAGATAGATAGAAGTATCACCACGCTGAATATTCAGCGCCAGCACGGATGGTTTGCTGTCGAGAATTTTACGCAGTTCAGCGATGTTTTTCACTGGCTGCTGGTTAGCACCCATGATCACATCACCTTTTTTCAGGCCGATACGGGCTGCCGGGGAATTCGCTTTCACGTTATTCACCACCACGCCTTTATCTGCACCTTTGTTGCTCATCTCCGCCCCTTCAATACCGCTGAAGATGGTGCTGGAATCAACCTGATTCTGACTGCTCTGCTGCAGCTCCAGACTCACGTTAACCGCCTTACCGTCACGCAGCAGGCCGAGGGTGACTTTGCTGCCAATTGGCATTGAACCCACTTCGGCACGCAGGGCGGCAAAACTGCTGATCGATTTACCGTTCAGGGAGGTGATCACATCCCCGGCTTTAATCCCCGCTTTTGCTGCGGAGGAGTTAGGCATAACCTGGCTCACGAACGCGCCGCGCTGGGCGTCAACTTTCATCGCTTTCGCCAGCTCAGAGTTCAGCTCAGTACCCATGATACCCAGCTCACCGCGTTTCACCTGGCCGTACTGCACCATCTGCGCGGTCAGGTTTTTCACCATATTACTTGGGATAGCAAAACCGATACCGATGTTGCCGCCGTCCGGTGCCAGGATGGCAGTGTTAATACCAATCAGCTCACCGTTCAGGTTCACCAGCGCACCGCCGGAGTTACCGCGGTTGATCGCCGCATCCGTCTGGATGAAGTTTTCATAGTTCTCCGCGTTCAGACCGCTACGGCCCAGCGCTGAAACAATCCCCGAAGTCACGGTTTCGCCCAGACCGAACGGGTTACCGATGGCCACGGTGTAGTCACCGACACGCAGCGCGTCGGAGTCGGCAATTTTAATCGCCGTCAGGTTTTTAGGATCCTGAATCTGGATCAGTGCGATATCAGAGCGTGGGTCCTTGCCCACCACTTTGGCGTCAAATTTACGCCCGTCGCTCAGCTGAACCTTAATGCTGTTGGCGTTATCCACCACGTGGTTGTTGGTAACGACATACCCTTTCGCGGCATCAATAATAACCCCCGAGCCAAGCGCCATGAATTTCTGCTGCTGGCCGCCGCCCTGGCCGTCATCCCCTGCGCCACCGCCCTGACAGAACGGAGAACTCTGGAATGGCGAACCGTCCTGGCAGAACGGCGAGTTATCGCCGAAGAACTGCTGGAAGTTACGCGGCATACGCGGCGTATTGACGGTCGTGCTGCCCTCAACGTTAATACTCACCACCGATGGCATCACTTTTTCGAGCATCGGTGCCAGGCTTGGCATCTGCTGCGCGGTTGCTGCCGATGACGCGGTCTCGGCTGCAGTAGCAGTCAGAGGAGACAGCGCTAAACCTAAACTCAGAGCCAGTGCACTCATTGCTAATGTGGTTTTTTTCATGTTTCTCAATCTCGATTTACAGATAACGCAAAATTGCTGTGTAACTCAGATTCGTTTTATACCGCTTAGTTCCGGCGATAAGTTTATGGAAAAAGTAAAAATTTATTGGTCGTCTTTACAAAACTCCGGGATTATTCCACCGCCATCAGCTTGCGGTACTCATCCCAGGCATACAAATCGGTCATTCCGCTGATATAGTCCTGGATGAGACGACAGCGATAATAATATTCGAGCACCGGCCACTGCGGTGAGTGGCGATCCAGTTTGCCGATGGCTTCAACGTAAGCCAGACGATGACGGGTAGAAAGTTTCTGATAAAGCCGGGACTCAATCGGTATTCGTCGCACGCGCTCTTGTTCCACCAGCTCGCTGAATTCATCGACCGACAATTGCAGCAGAGGGCGATATATTTCCAGTAAGCCGCTGATTACCCGGTATCCCTGCAGCTCTAACTGTTCGACATCGGGGTGGCTGAATACATGACGCATCGCGACATGTTTATATAACTCAAGCAACTGGCTGAAGCTACTGTCATCCTCCAGCAAGGCATGATTGAACTCGCCGCTAAAAATCATCGGCAAATTATCAATAAAGCGCGAGGCGGCGTAAGGCACCAGTTTATTTAATGTATTGACCCGCAAATACATAAAGAACTGATCTTCGGTGCTCCGGCTTAATGTATTTGCACGCGATTTTTCCCAGGCATTTTCGACCACCTGGGCAAACAGCGAACCTTTTTCATGTTTCCCCCATGCATCATAAAGATGCTGATAAAGCTCCTCGACGCTAAATATTCTTTTTTCAACCGCGTCTTCCAGGTCAGCAACGCAATAGGAGATGTCATCGGCGGCTTCCATAATCCACGTCAACGGGAAGCGGCCATTTGCAGTCAATGAAAGTTCTTTACGTAACCGCTCAATATAGGCTTCTTCGGAGAGGTAATAGCCCGGCTTTTTCATCAGATAGCTGTGCGAAGCGGGCGTTTCGCCCATCCACCAGGCAGGACGGGTATATTTGAGGATGCATCCCACCTGTGCCCAGGTCAGATTCATGCGCATCAGGGAGTGCACCAGCCGTATCCCCTGCGCATTGCCTTCAAAATGACAGAGATCCTGACGCACTTTACGACGCAGATCGTTTAGCCCGTCTTCGCCTTCACGCAGACGTAAATCCCGCACCACGCAGCGGTCATCACTGAGCGGCTGGCTGACGGCATCCGACGGGAAGAGTCGCTGCCTGAACCAGTCGTTGATCGCCGCCTCACCAAAGTGACCAAACGGGGGATTGCCGATGTCGTGCATCAGGCAGGCCATCTCAACAATACTCTCAAAGGGCCCGGTCAACTCATCCAGACCGTAGGTTTCCAGCAAGCGCTGCTCTTTGAGACGGCTTAAAATCTCTTTGGCAATGTAGCGCCCCACCTGCTGAACTTCCATTGAGTGGGTAAGGCGTGTGCGCACGGCAGCGTTACGCTCAAGCGGAAACACCTGGGTCTTTTGCTGCAGACGACGAATGGCAGGCGAGTTAATGATCCGCCCGCGATCGCTTTCGAAGATACGCAGGATCTCATGTTCGCTCTTTTCACCCTGCGGCGAACGGAAACGTCGGTGCCAGTTAATTTTGGTGCGAAAATCGATCTGTGACATGTGCTCCCCCGCGTGAGAATGCGTTTCCCCTTAAGCGCATGATAGACTATGCATCTTAACAAGGCACATCGCGAGTAAATCTATGAAAATCGGCATTATTGGTGCAATGGAAGAAGAAGTTACGCTGCTGCGTGACAAAATTGAGAACCGTCAGACTCTCTCTCTGGGGGGTTGTGAGATCTATACCGGTCAACTGAACGGTGTTGACGTGGCTCTGCTGAAATCAGGCATCGGTAAGGTTGCTGCTGCGCTGGGCGCAACGCTGTTGCTTGAGCGCTGCAAGCCAGACGTGATCGTTAACACCGGCTCTGCAGGCGGTCTGGCACCGACCCTGAAAGTGGGTGATATCGTCGTCTCCGATGAAGCGCGTTACCACGATGCAGACGTTACCGCATTCGGCTACGAATACGGTCAGCTTCCAGGTTGCCCGGCCGGCTTTAAGGCCGACGATAAGCTGGTTGCGGCGGCAGAAGAGTGCATTGCTGAGCTGAACCTCAACGCCGTACGCGGCCTGATTGTGAGCGGTGATGCCTTCATCAATGGCTCCGTCGGCCTGGCAAAAATCCGTCACAACTTCCCGCAGGCTATCGCCGTTGAGATGGAAGCGACCGCGATTGCCCACGTTTGCCATAATTTCAACGTCCCGTTCGTGGTGGTCCGCGCCATCTCTGACGTGGCCGATCAGCAGTCTCATATCAGCTTCGACGAATTCCTGGTTGTCGCGGCAAAACAGTCCACCGTGATGGTGGAGAGCCTTGTGCAGAAACTGGCTCGTGGCTAAACATGCCATCAGGGCGCTGGTCGCCCTGCTTCTGCTCGCACCGGCCTGGCTCTGCGCCGCGCCGCGTGTGATCACCCTCTCCCCCGCTAACACCGAACTGGCGTTTGCTGCCGGTATCACCCCGGTTGGTGTAAGCAGCTTTTCCAATTACCCACCGCAGGCCGCGCATATTGAACAGGTCGCAACCTGGCAAGGGATGAACCTTGAGCGCATCGTGGCGCTTAAGCCCGATCTCGTGCTCGCCTGGCGTGGCGGCAATGCAGAGCGGCAGGTTAATCAACTGACGTCGCTTGGGATCAAAGTCATGTGGGTGGATGCCGTGAGCATTGAGCAGGTCGCGCAGGCGTTACGCGCTCTGGCACCCTACAGCCCAACCCCGGCTAAAGCCGAGGATGCGGCAAAACAACTGCTCAGTGACTATGCGGCACTCAAAGCAAAATACGATACCCCCGTTAAAAAGCGCATCTTTCTGCAGTTTGGCAGCCAGCCGCTGTTCACCACCGGGAAAGGCTCCATTCAGAATCAGGTCCTGGAAGTGTGTGGCGGAGAAAATATCTTTGCGGCCAGCCGGATACCGTGGCCTCAGGTCAGCCGGGAACAGGTTCTTGCTCGCCGACCACAGGCGATCGTTGTGGTCGGAAATGCGAGCGAGATTCCTAAAATTGAACAATTCTGGCAAAGCCAGCTAAAAATTCCGGTGATCCCTCTCACCAGCGACTGGTTTGAACGCGCCAGCCCGCGTATTATCCTCGCCGCAAAACAACTCTGTGCCGCACTGGCCGAGAGTCATTAACATAAGACCCCCTTCGAGGATTTAACGATGCTCGTTTATTGGCTGGATATTCTTGGCACAGCCGTTTTTGCTATCTCCGGCGTCCTGCTCGCCGGAAAGCTGCGCATGGATCCGTTTGGCGTGCTGGTGCTTGGCGTGGTGACCGCCGTAGGCGGTGGAACGATCCGCGATATGGCGCTGGATAATGGCCCGGTATTTTGGGTGAAAGATCCCACCGATCTGGTGGTGGCGATGGTCACCTGCCTGTTAACCATCGTGCTGGTTCGCCAGCCCCGCCGCTTACCAAAATGGATCCTCCCGGTGCTGGATGCCGTCGGGCTGGCTGTGTTTGTCGGCATTGGGGTGAATAAAGCCTTTAATGCGGGTACAGGGCCCATGGTTGCCATCTGCATGGGCGTGCTGACTGGCGTAGGCGGCGGGATTATTCGCGATATTCTGGCACGAGAAGTGCCGATGATCCTGCGTACCGAAATCTATGCTACGGCCTGCATTATTGGCGGGATTGTACACGCCACGGCGTACTATACCTTTGCGATACCGCTGGAAAATTCAGCCATGCTGGGAATGGTGGTGACGCTGGCGATACGTCTGGCGGCGATACGCTGGCACCTTAAATTGCCGACGTTCGCGCTGGATGAGAATGGAAGATAAACGCAAAACGGTAACCGCAAGGTTACCGTTTTTAATCTTTTCTCCCTCTCCCTGTGGGAGAGGGCCGGTGTGAGGGCATCAGCCCGCCCCCGCTTAAATACTGAACGAAGACCCACACCCGCAGGTGCTGGTGGCATTTGGGTTCGTCACCACAAAGCGTGAACCTTCCAGACCTTCTGTGTAATCTACCGAACCGCCCACCAGATATTGCAGGCTCATCGGGTCAACCACCAGCGCGACGCCCTGTTTCTCGATAGTCATATCGCCGTCGTTAACCTGGTCGTCAAAGGTAAAACCATACTGGAAGCCGCTGCAGCCGCCACCGGTAATATAGACACGCAGTTTCAGATCCGGATTGTCTTCGTCGGCAATCAGGGTTTTCACTTTGTTGGCTGCTGCTTCGGTAAACTCCAGCGGCAACGCTACGTCATCACTCATCTTATGCTCCCATGAATACTGCTACTGCAATTGGGTAAAATTCACCCAATTCTTTTTGTCATTATCTAATACCCTGGTAATTCATTCAAGTATTCTGCATTGCGGCCCGTTCTGCCTCCTGCTTCGCCAGGGTGCGTGCAAGAATAGTGGAGTATAGCGGTTTTCCACCCAGGAATTGGGCTAATAGTGTCGCGCCGAGACAGGTAATGATCATTGGCAAAATGAGCTGGTAATTATCCGTCATCTCCAGCACCAGCACGATGCCGGTCAGCGGCGCGCGCAGGGAGGCCGCCAGCAGCGCTCCCATTCCGGCAACGGCAAAGGTACCCGCATCCAGATGGTATGCCGGAAAACCGACCTCAGCGGCCATACCAAAGGCAGTACCAAGCAGCGTCCCCAGCGCCAGCATCGGGGCAAAGATACCGCCGGGCGCACCGGAGGAAAAACAGAGCACCGTCGTGATGACGCGAGAAATAAACATAAACAGAAGCAGACCCACGCTGAAGTTGCCCGCAGCCGCAATCGGGATCAGCCCGAACCCGCCCCCCGCCGCGTTCGGTTCAATGAACCCCAGCACGCCGCACAAGCCGCCCAGCAGACCGCCCATCAACACCCACTTCGTGGTATTCCCGCCGTGGATGCGCTGGAACATATCCTGCATACGCAGAATAAAAGTGTTAAACAGCGGGCCGACAATGCCGAATATCATGCCGAGGATCAGGTACAGCCACAGCGTGTTGACCGGCGCATTGGTCAGTTTGCCCACTTCGATCACCGGGCTTTCGCCATTGAAAATGCGAAACACAATGCTCGACATGATCACACCGGTAAAGACCGCTTTGATCGAGATAAGGTTGTAACGGAACTGGGCGCGCATCTCTTCGATGATAAACAGGATCCCCGCCAGCGGCGCGTTAAACGCCGCCGAAAGCCCCGCTGCGGCACCTGTCGCCAGCAGCGTATGGCGCGCTTCCGCGCTGCGCATCCGGAACAGATCCCCCACCATGCGCCCGACGTTCCCGCCCAACTGCACGGTTGGCCCCTCTCGGCCCAGCACCATACCCGCACCAAGCGTTCCCATGCCGCCGATAAACTTCACCGGGATGACGCGCCACCAGCGCACCGGGCGCAGCTCTTCCAGCGCGCCTTCAATTTCAGGGATCCCGGAACCGCCCGCTTCCGGCGCAAATTTACGCACCAGAAAGTAGCCCACCATGGCAAATAGCGCGGACAACCCGAACGCCCAGACCCAGACCAGCCATCCTTTGTCGGCGAAACCGGCCACCGTACCAATACGCCAGTTCAGCACCGCATTGACTGCCTTTTCAAAGGCGACGCCCGCCAGCCCGGCGAGCGTACCGACTACAGCGGCGGCCAGTAAAATGGCCAGCGGTGTCTTATCGCGGTTGAGCAAGCGCCGGATACTGATCCGGTGTTGCGCGCGTCGGAACTGTTGTTCTTCAAACGAGGGAGAGTCTGCTTTCATTACCATGTCTTTTCGTCATACAAATCGCCGCAGGGATTTTACCAGAGTGCGTCAGGTCGTCCCGTGAAAAATACTTAAAAATTGTTTAGCAATGAAAGGGGGCAAAAATTTCATTACCTTCCGCGGATCACTTAGAATAGTGTGCTTAATCATTTTATACGAACCAGGAACGACGCCATGAGCAAGTCTGAAAACCTCTACAGTGCAGCCCGCGAGCTTATCCCGGGCGGCGTGAACTCGCCTGTTCGCGCCTTTACCGGCGTAGGCGGAACGCCGCTGTTTATTGAACGTGCTGATGGCGCGTACCTGTTTGATGTCGACGGCAAGGCCTATATCGATTACGTCGGCTCCTGGGGCCCGATGGTGCTGGGTCACAACCACCCTGCCATCCGCAATGCGGTGATTGAAGCGGCCCAGCGCGGCCTGAGCTTCGGCGCGCCTACCGAGATGGAAGTCAAAATGGCGGAGCTGGTGACCGAGCTGGTGCCAACCATGGACATGGTGCGTATGGTGAACTCCGGTACCGAAGCCACCATGAGTGCTATTCGTCTGGCGCGCGGCTTTACCGGTCGTGACAAAATCATCAAGTTTGAAGGCTGCTACCACGGCCATGCGGACTGCCTGCTGGTGAAAGCGGGTTCCGGCGCACTGACCCTTGGCCAGCCAAACTCCCCGGGCGTACCGGCTGATTTCGCGAAACACACCCTGACCTGCACCTATAACGATCTGAACACCGTTCGTGCGGCATTCGAGCAGTATCCACAGGAGATCGCCTGCATCATCGTTGAGCCGGTTGCGGGCAACATGAACTGCATTCCACCGCAGCCCGATTTCCTGCCGGGCCTGCGCGCCCTGTGCGATGAATTTGGCGCGCTGCTGATTATCGACGAAGTGATGACCGGTTTCCGCGTCGCGCTCGCGGGTGCCCAGTCTTATTACGGCGTAGAGCCGGATCTGACCTGTCTCGGCAAAATCATCGGCGGCGGTATGCCGGTGGGCGCATTCGGGGGGCGCAAGGATGTGATGGAAGCCCTGGCACCAACGGGGCCGGTTTACCAGGCGGGTACGCTCTCCGGTAACCCGATTGCTATGGCAGCGGGCTTCGCCTGCCTGACAGAAGTCTCCCAGCCGGGCATTCACGAAACCCTGACTGAGCGCACGACGCAGCTGGCAAACGGTCTGCTGGAAGCGGCTGAAGAGGCGGGTATTCCGCTGGTGGTAAACCACGTGGGCGGGATGTTCGGGATCTTCTTCACGGAAGCTCAAACCGTGACAAGCTATCAGGACGTGGTGAAGTGCGACGTTGAACGCTTCAAGCGTTTCTTCCACCTGATGCTGGAAGAAGGCGTCTACCTGGCGCCGTCAGCTTTTGAAGCTGGTTTTATGTCCGTGGCGCACAGCGAAGAGGATATCAATAACACCATCGACGCGGCGCGTAAGGTGTTTGCGAAGTTGTAAGCACGTGCGGCGTGATGCCCTCACCCCGGCCCTCTCCCACAGGGAGAGGGAGCAAACCCTAAAACGTCAATCTTAGGATTGACGTTTACTTTTATTACCGACTCTGCTTTCTCAACAGATAAATAAAATACGGCGCGCCGATAAAGGTCGACAGCAAACCCGCCGGGATCTGATACGGGAACAGCACCATTCTTCCGCACCAGTCCGCCACCACCAGCATCACTCCGCCCGTCAGGGCAGACATCACGATATGCGGCATCGTCCGACGAAATCCCATCATTCTGGCGATATGCGGCGCCATCAACCCGACAAAACTCAGTGGACCAATGGTCATGGTGGCCGTGGCCGTCAGGCACGCCGCCAGCAGTAACAGCGCGACGCGCGTTGGCGTTAACGCCATGCCGACCGCACGTGCGGTTTCGCCCCCCAGCGGCAGGATCGTCATCCAGCGGCGGCAAAGGGGCACAATCGCCAGCAGCACGATCATCACGATCCCGGAATGCACCACCTGACTGCCGGTAGCGTTGTACGTTGAGCCGGAGATCCAGGTCAGGATCTTCGCCATCCGCGGATCGCCGCTCGCCTGCAGCATCATCAGCAGCATGGTAAAGGCGGTGCTGAGCGCCATCCCGGCCAGCAGCATCCGGTGAGGCGAAAACCCGCCGCGGCCTGACGCAATCAGAATAATCATCAGCGTCACCGCCGCCCCGATGCTTCCGGCAGGCATCAGCCAGCCAAAGGCATTTCCCGGCACAAGGAACAGCATCAGCACCACGCCAAACGCGGCTCCCGAACTGATACCCAGCACTTCCGGGCTGGCCATCGGGTTGCCGGTCAGGCGCTGGATAATACAGCCCGCGACCGCCAGCATCACCCCGGCAATCAACGCCGAGAGGATCCGCGGCCAGCGCCACTGCAGCAGTTCCTGGAGCAAATCGCCCGTTGCCCAGTGCCAGCCCGTCGCATCACGCCCGAAAGCAAGCGCCACAAACGAGACGATAATCAGCACCGCCAGCCCGGTGAGGCTGAACCACAGCACCGACTGACGCTCGGCATAAACTTTATCCCCCGCGTCCATCGCGGGAGCGCTCATGCTTCGCAGACGTGGCAACAACCACAGCAACAGCGGCGCGCCAACCAGTGCCGTTACCGACCCGGTAGAGACTTCCATCCAGACACGCGCCAGCCAGAGAATGATTTGATCGGAAAGCCAGAGGATCAGCGCTCCAATCAGTGGGGCCAGCAGCAGTCGCGCCAGCAGGCGACGCGCACCGAGCATTTTTGCCAGCAGCGGGGCAAACAACCCGATAAAGCCGATAATCCCAACCGCATTAACCAGCAATGCGCTGAGGACAATCGCCAGCGTCAGCGCCGCCAGACGCGCCAGGGAGAGCGCCAGCCCCAGATTGCGGGCTACGCCGTCATCCAGCCCCATCAGCGTCAGCGGACGTAACAACAGCAGCGTCAACATGGCGCCGCCAACAAGCTGCGGCCACAGACGCTGCACAATACTCCAGTCGGTCTGGGTCAGCGTGCCGGTACTCCACAGGAACATGCTTTGCAGCTGATCGTGATGAAACAGCACCAGCAGCTGGTTGATTGCCCCACAGTAGAGGCTCACCACCAGCCCTGCGAGGATCAGCGTCACTGGCGAGAGGCGTTTCCCCCACGCCACGCCGAAGACCAGCGCGCCTATCACGCACGCGCCCGCAAGCGCGGCAAACTGCGAGGTTAACGCGCCAGGCAGTGCCCACAGCGTGGTCACCGTGATCCCAAGCTGGGCGCCGGTCGCGACGCCAAGCGTTGTAGGCTCGGCCAGCGGGTTACGCAAAACCTGCTGGAACAAGACGCCCACCAGCCCTAACCCGGCCCCGACCAGCAGCGAAATCGCCAGACGCGGCAGCAGGCTGTAGTGGAACAGCATTTGCTGAATATTATCGATATCCGGCGTAGCCAGGGCCGCGCCCCACTGCCCGCGCGGTAAGGCGATCGAGAGGTTAAACCAGGTCAAAGCCAGCGCGGTCAGGAAAATCAGAGCCAGCAACAGCGCCGGGAAACGGGCAATACGTGTACTCATGCTTTTCCCCCCAGCGCGTTATCCAGCACCCGGGCGAAGTGCATGGCCGACAGCGTCGCGCCGTAGAACCAGACCGCCGGTGCACGCGTAAAGCGTTGCTCACGCACGAACGGCATCGCCTGCCACAACGGTGTCGCCATCAGCGCCTGCATTTCACGCTCGTTGCCGTGATCGAAGCACAGCACGTCCACATCGCGGAACGCCGCCAGACGATCGATACCGACGGCGGTGCTGCCCCAGAAGGTCATCTCCCCTTCCCAGGCATTAGGAATGCCAAAGCTATCGAGCACTTCCTGGAACAGACAGTTTTTGCCGAAGACCAGCATATGGCGCGCATCCAGCAGCGTCACCATCAGCAGCGGGCGGTCTCCGCGATGGGCAAAACGCGGCTTCAGGGCGTCAATCAGAGCATCAAACTCTGCGAAATGTTGTTTGGCTTCCGCCTCACGGTTGAGGAAATGCGCCATCTCGTTGATGGAGTTTTTCGCCATCGTCAGCGGTTTTTTACCGTCACTGAAGGAGAACCCCCGCCCAGGCGCAATACGCGCCATTGTCTCTTCTGACGGGCCATAACCCGCGGACCAGAACAGAAATGACGGCTTCATCTGCGTCAGCAGCTCAAGGTTAGGCTCCGTACGCAGACCAATATCAATGACCGAATCGGGTAGCGCCGGCTCGTTCACCCACAGCCGGTAGTTGGGAATATCGGCCACGCCATACGGCGTGACGCCCAGCGCCATCATCAGTTCAACAGGCAGCCACTCCAGCGCCACAATACGGTGCGGATCGACGGCAGCAGCCCGCGCGAGGTTCATCTTTAACAGCAGCGGTGAAAGTGCCATGGCCGTCAGCAGGCGACGGCGGCTCAACAAGGTAGAATTCAGCATCAGTAAACAAAGCTCACCGGAGCAGCCCCGCCAGGATGGGGCAGGATACCCATAGGAATACCGTAAATGTGTTCCAGCGTTTCGCTCCGCATCAGTTCAGACGGCGAACCCTCGGCAATCATCTCCCCGCCGCGAAGGGCGACAAGATAATCACAGTAGCGCGCCGCCATGTTGATATCGTGCAGCACCGCAATAACCGTCAGGCCACGCTGCTGGCTCAGGCGGTGCACCAGCGCGAGAACATCAACCTGGTGAGCAATATCCAGTGCGGAAGTGGGTTCGTCGAGCAGCAGGCAGCGGCTGTCCTGCGCGACCAGCATCGCAATCCACGCGCGCTGACGTTCGCCCCCGGAAAGGCTGTCGACCAGACGGTGCGCCAGCGGCTTTAATCCTACCAGCGCAATCGCTTCTTCCACTTTCTCTCTGTCGGCGACACCGAAGCGCCCGAGTGCGCCATGCCACGGATAACGCCCGATTGCCACCAGCTCACGCACCGTCATCCCTTCCGCCTGGGGCAATTGCTGCGGCAGATAGGCGACTTTGCGCGCAAAGGCTTTACTGCTCCAGCTCTCCAGAGGCTGTTCGTCCAGCAAAATATCCCCTTCAGAAGGCGGCTGATGACGGCCCAGCATTTTAAGTAACGTCGATTTACCGGAACCATTGTGACCAATCAGGCCGGTAACTTTACCTGCGGGGAACGTCAACGAGAGCGGATGCAGCAAGGTGCGCCCGGGAACACGAAAGGAGAGTTGATTGAGCGTAAAGGTGGTATCGGATTGCGTTTTATTATCCTGCATATCAGCCAACTTAAATAAAAAGGGCACGGCGAACCGTGCCCGAAGAGAGATTAGAAGCGGAAGGTCGCGGTAGCCACAACCTGACGTCCTGCTCCCCAGTAGCATGCGTATTCGCTATAGCAGCTGGAAACGTACTCGCGGTCAAAGATATTGTTCACGTTAACGCCAACTGAAGAGCCCGGCAGCCCAAAACGCGCCAGATCGTATTTCACCGTCGCGTCCGCCAGCGCGTAACCCGCGACGTTAAACGATTCGTAGGCTTTCGGAGACGTTGAGGAGTAGTAGGAAACGGTGTTGCCGATATAGCGCGCACCCGCCCCCAGCGTCAGACCGCTCAGTGCCGTCTCGTGGAAGGTGTAATCCGCCCACAGAGAGGCCATGTTACGTGGCACTTCCGCCGGGCGGCGGCCTTCAAACCAGGTATCGTGAGTGTATTTCGCATCGGTGAAGCTGTACGAGGCAGTCACATTCACATTGGCTGATACGGCCGCTTTCGCTTCCAGCTCAACACCACGGGAACGAATTTCGCCCCCTTGTACGCTGAAGCCGCTGGTCGGGTTGGCCGGATCGGCCGTCAGGTTATTGTTTTTGGTCAGCTGATACACCGCTGCCGTGACCACAACGGGCAGATCTTTCGGTACGTATTTCACACCGGCTTCATACTGCTTGCCGCGTGCCGGATCGAACGGTTTTCCGCCCTGAGTGGTACCCGAAATCGGTTCGAATGATTCGCTATAGCTGAAGTACGGCGTGATACCGTTGTCGAACAGGTAGTTAATCCCGCCACGCCAGGTGAATGCCTGATCGTTAATTTCCGCGGTAGTACCGGTAGTACGGGTCAGCGCAGAGGTTTTCGCAAAATCATAGCGACCACCCATTGTCAGTACCCACTTATCCCACTCAGCCTGATCCTGAGCGTACAGACCAGTTTGTTCCTGACGATTAAGCACTTTGTACAGGTAGTAAACATCGACGTTCGGATTGCCGTACGCAGGCTTTGTCATGCTGATCGGATCGGCAGTACCGTAGTCTGCGTTGATGTCATTACGCATACGAAGGTAATCGACCCCGGTTAACAGGGTATGATCCACAGCGCCGGTGGCGAATTTTGACTGGAGCTGAGTATCCACGGTGAACGAGTTGAGATCTTCGTCTGAACGTACATACGCGCGGCTGATTTGCGCCGGGGCAATATAGCCGTTGCCGTAGACGGAACGATACAGCGTGTTGATTTTGGTGTAGCGCAGGTTTTGACGCAGGGTAAAGGTGTCATCAAACGCATGCGAGAAGCTGTATCCCACCATTTTCTGGCGACGGGCGATCTTGTTGTCCTCTTCCCCTTCGTTGAAATTGGTCGGCAGCTTGTGCGCTTTACCGTTGGCATCATAGTAAGGCACAACGGTACCTTCCCGCGGCAGCCAGCCGTAATAGCCCGCATCCGGATCGCTCTGGAAGTTACTCAGGAAAGTGAAATCGGTTTTATCGTCAGGACGCCAGCTGAAAGCCGGTGCAATGGCATAGCGGGTGGATTTGGCCATCTCCTGCTGCGCATTTTCACTACGTCCCAGACCGGTCAGGCGGTATGACCACACGCCGTCATCATCAATTGCATCGCTGAAATCAAACCCGGTCTGCCACAGGTTATCGGTGCCCATCTTGAACTGAATTTCTTTCAGCGGCTCAGTGGTCGGTCGCTTGCTGACCATGCTCACAACACCGCCCGGATGGCTTTTGCCGTACAGTACAGATGTTGGGCCACGCAGCAGCTCCACGCGCTCAAGGAAGTACGGATCCATGGACGCTTCAGAATAGTTATCGCCCTGCAGCTTCATCCCATCGAGATACTGGTTGGTATTCACGGTGCTGGAAGTGGTGAAACCACGAATCGACACCACATCATATGTCGTTGAGGCGCCGCGGGTGGCAAAAACGCTCGGCGTATACGCCAGCGCTTGCTTCACCGTTCCCGGCTGCTTCATGTCAATTTCTTCACGCGTGACGACGGAAATCGACTGCGGCGTCTTTTCTATAGGTGTATCGGTCTTGGTTGCCGTTGCGGTACGTTTCGCCGCAATCGTTGGTGCTGGCCCCCAGGCACTTTCCTGTGCAGCCGGAGCGGCAGTGACAGTGATGGTTTCTTCTTTTTTCGGGGTTTCGGCAGCATGGGTATAAGCAGACATGCCGGCAACCGCTGTGGCTACGACAACTGCGATTTTACGCAGCGACGTGTTAATTGGCTGAGCAGTATTGGAAAGCGCCATGGTGTATCTCTGATAGAAAAGTGAATGATAACGTAAACGAGAATTATTATTATGACCGCAGCATAATAGGCGAAACGTTGGCTGCATAGCAAGCAGGAAGCGGCCCTACGAGAATTAAGGGTTTAAGAAATAACCAGGAGAAAACGAAGGGTTAATCAGAATTAAAACGAGGGTTAATAAAATGGGGAAAACGGGTAAAAAAATCCCCCCTTTCGGGGGGACCTTGAACGGTTAGTTACCGCCGAACATATCTCTAATCCAGCCCGCGACACCGTCGCTGTCTTTCTTCTCGTTCTGCTGCTGCGGCTGTTGTTGTTGCTGCGGCTGCTGAGGCTGAGAAGACTGGTCGAACGGGTTGCCCGTCGGCTGCTCTGGCTGGCTCTGCTGGCACAGGGAATCCGGGTTCGTTGTCCAGACAGGCAAGGTACGCATACCGCCGCCACAGACAAAGTTTCCGGAACTGTCCACGCCCATATCCACGATATCCTCCGGCGCAACCAGGTTTAGCGGCACCGGAGACTGATTCGCCAGATAACGCTGGTAAATCGACATCGCCCCGCTCGCACCATACAGTTTGGTTGGCTGGTTGTTGTCACGGCCCACCCAGGTGATCACCACTTCACGACCATCGATACCGGCAAACCAGGTATCGACGTTGTTGTTGGTCGTCCCGGTTTTGCCCGCCAGATGCAGGCCCGGATACTTCGCCCCCAGCTGACGGCCGGTACCACGCTGCACAACCTGCTGCATCGTCCACAGCGTCATGTAGGCTGCCTGCGCCGGAACGGCGCGTTCCGCCTGCGGGAAGCTCTGATACAGCACGGAGCCATCTTCGGCAATCACCGAGCGCAGGGCTGACAGCGGTGCACGGTTACCACCGCTGGCAATGGTCTGGAACGCCTGTGCCACTTCGATTGGCGTCAGGTTTAACGCCCCCAGGATCATGGCTGGTACAGGGTGCAGCTGATCTTTGGCGACGCCCAGTTTCTGCCAGGTGTCGACAATCGCCGGCAGACCCAGTGCCATCCCCAGGTTTACCGTCGGCACGTTCATGGAGCGGGTCAACGCATCCACCAGCATTACCTGGCCGCTGAACTGTTTATCATCGTTCTGCGGTGACCAGACCTGGCCGTTAGGCTGACGCAGGGAGATCGGCGCGTCGGCAATCCAGGTATTCAGGCGATACAGATTTGGCTGGCTCAGGGCAGTGAGATAGGTTGCTGGCTTCGCCAGTGAACCGATCGAACGACGCGCCTGCATAGCACGGTTGTAGCCTGCAAACTGCGGCTCAGCCCCGCCCACCATCGCACGGACTTCACCCGTGTTACGGTCAACCACCACCATCGCGGTTTCCAGATCGCTCAGCTTACGCTGTTTCTTCAGCGCCGGAATGCCCTCAACGGCTGCTTTTTCTGCCGCATCCTGCGCCACGGAGTCAAAGGTGGTAAAGATCTTCACGCCGGAGAGATCTTTCACTTTATCACCGAGCTTGCTCTGCAGCTCCTGACGCACCAGCTGCATAAACGCAGGCTGAGGCGAAATTACACCGCCGCGCGGCTGCACGCCAAGCGGACGTGCGCTCAGCATGTCGTACAGCTCCTGGTCAATCACCTGCTGTTGTTGCAGCAGACGCAGCACCAGGTTACGACGCTCCAGCGCCAGTTTCGGGTTACGCCACGGGTTATAGATGGACGCCCCTTTCACCATACCCACCAGCAGCGCCTGCTGGTCCAGGCTCAGCTCTTCCACCGGACGTCCAAAGTAGTACAGGCTCGCCAGCGGGAAACCGCGGATTTCGTTATCACCGCTCTGACCGAGATAGACCTCGTTCATATACAGCTCAAGGATACGATCCTTGCTGTAACGCGCATCCATCAGCACGGCCATGTACGCTTCGTTGGCTTTACGCCAGTAAGAGCGCTCGCTGGAGAGGAACAGGTTCTTCACCAGCTGCTGGGTAAGCGTACTTGCCCCCTGTACCGTACGGCCCGCCGTCAGGTTGGCCAGCACCGCACGACCAATGGAGTAGAGGCTGATACCATCGTGCTCATAGAAGTGACGGTCTTCGGTTGCCAGCAGCGTGTCCACCAGCAGGTCCGGGAAACCGTTACGGGCGACGAACAGACGCTGTTCACCATTCGCCGAAGAGAGCATGGTGATAAGACGCGGATCGAGACGGAAGAAACCGAACTGGCGGTTGTTATCCATGTTCTCGATGGTTTCCAGACGATCGCCGTCAAAGGTCAGACGCGCACGCACCTGCCCCTCTTTGCTGTCCGGGAAATCGAACGGACGACGGATCATCTCAATGCTTTTCGCCTGCACGGTAAATTCGCCAGGACGCGTCATTTTCGACACCTGACGATACTGGGTGGCCTCCAGCAGTTTCACCATCTCGTTCTTACTGATCGACATGTCAGGCTCAAGGTTCACCATGCGGCCATACACTGCCGCCGGCAATTGCCAGACTTTTCCGTCGATGCGGCTGCGGATCTTCTGATCCAGATAAACGCCGTAGATCGCCATCAGTACAACAAAAACAATGAACAGCTTCAGCAGCAGCCAGAACCAGCCGCGTTTACCCCGAGGCTTACGCCCTTTGCCTTTTCCTTTACGCGGCATCGGTTCTTCATCCTCATAATCGTCTTCATAGTCATCGTCATAATCCTCATCTCTGAGGCGACGACGGCTCACCTTTTCTTTGGCCGGACGCGTTGGTTTTCCCTTACGCCCAATTGGCTCGCGGTCATTCCCCGCCATGCTTTTTCTCCGCAACGTTCAGGCGCAAAGGCCCGATTCTCATTTCTTCCACTGACCTGTGAAAGAAGAAATCTCTCAAAGTTTGTTTTCTCCCTCTCCCTGTGGGAGAGGGTCGGGGTGAGGGCATCAGGCCGCACTCCCCTTTACGAATATTTCTTCGTCCGCCGTGTCGGTGCCGTATTCGCCGGATCGTCCGGCCAGACATGTTTGGGATAACGCCCTTTCATCTCTTTTTGCACTTCACGGTAGCTCCCCGCCCAGAATGCGCCCAGATCGCGGGTAATCTGCAGCGGGCGATGCGCAGGTGACAACAACTCAAGCACCACGGCCACGCGCCCTTCGGCAATGGATGGCGTGGTCGCCTCGCCAAACATCTCCTGCATCCGTACCGCCAGCGCCGGTGGATTATCCTCGTGATAACGAATGGCAATCCGGCTGCCGGTCGGCACAGTGTAATGCCCTGGCAGTTCACTATCCAGACGTTGACGTAACGACCAGTCGAGTAAATTCTGTAACGCGACCTTAACATCAAGCGCTTTTAACGCCCGCAGCGAGTGTACACCGCTCATTTGCGGCAGGAGCCAGGTTTCCAGCGACGCAAGTAACGTGTCATCATCCACCGCCGGCCAGGCATACTCGGGCAACCAGCGCGCGGCGCAGTGCAGACGAATACGGTACTGCTCGGCCTCCGGGGTCCAGTTCAGAACACCTAAACCTTTTTCGCGAATACCGTTCAGCATTGCCTGGTGCAACTCCTCTTCCGATGGCTTTGCCAGCGGCTTCGTCGCCAGGGTCAGTTTACCTATCTGGCTACGACGAAATGCCTTCAGTGTACCCTGCGCATCATCCCACTCGACGATGTCGGACTGCTGAAGCAGCTGCGGACAGGCGCGCGTGAGGGCATCGATATCCACAGCCACGGCCTGCAAAATTCGGGCATCGGGCGAGTGACTACCCTGCAACAAGAGCGGCGCAATCAGCCATTCATGGCGCGTCAGGGCGTCATCGCTGTCCAGCATCGCGCCCATGCCGTTTGCCAGCTGGTAGCGTCCATCCAGCCCGCGACGACGCGCAATCCTGTCGGCAAATGCCTGCGCCAGGAGAGGCGCAATGCTGTCAGCGTCCGGCGTACCACCACGGCTGTTAAGCCGTTTACAGAGCTGCTGCGCGCGCTGCTGCCAGTTCCCCTGATTACGTGAAAAGGCCTGCACCAGATCGCAATTTGCACCACGAGGCGGCTCCTCAAGGATAGCCGCCAGTTTCGCCGCCGTAGCAATTTCATCATCCCCCTGAGCGGCCACCAGCATCGCGGCCAGCCGGGGATCGTTACCCAGCGCGGCCATTTTCTGCCCACGTGATGATAGCCTTTCGCCGTCCAGCGCCCCTAGCTGGGTCAGCAACGCGCGCGCCGCCGCCAGGTTTACCGCGGGAGGTGCATTGAGCCAGGTTAACTGCGCGGGATCGGGGCAACCCCACTGCAACAGTTCCATGATCAGCCCCGAAAGATCGCTTTGTAAAATTTCCGGCGTGCTCTGCACAGCCGCGCGTTCGGCCTGTTCTGCGCTGATGAGATGCACATAGATGCCCGGCTCAAGACGCCCGGCACGGCCAGCTCGCTGAACCATCGACGCCTGGCTGATGCGTTGCGTTAGCAGCTTTGTCAGCCCGGTGCGCGGGTCAAAACTGGCTACTCTCTCCTGGGCGCTGTCCACCACCAGGCGAATGCCTTCAATGGTCAGACTGGTTTCGGCAATATTGGTGGCCAGTACCACTTTACGCTGCCCCGTTGGCGCGGGAAGGATGGCCTTGCGCTGGTCACTCAACGACAGTGCGCCGTGGAGCGGGCAGAGCAATACGTCGCTGCCCACCCGGGCGGCAAGCTGCTCCTGCACCCGCTGGATTTCGCCAACGCCCGGCAAAAACAGCAGCAGCGAACCGGATTCCTGACGAAGCAAGTCAGCCGTGGCGATCGCCACCGCTTCATCGAAACGCTGATGGGCAGGAAGCGGCTGATAGCGGCGTTCAACCGGAAACGCGCGCCCTTCGGAGGTGATGACCGGCGCATCCGGTAACGTCTGCTGTAGCCGCTCGTTATCCAGCGTGGCCGACATGATGAGCAGTCGGAGATCGTCCCGTAACCCCTGCTGGACGTCCAGCAACAGCGCCAGCGCCAGATCCGCCTGCAGGCTGCGCTCGTGAAACTCATCCAGAATCACCAGCCCGATGCCGGACAGTTCCGGATCGTTTTGCAGCATACGGGTGAGGATCCCTTCGGTCACCACTTCAAGCCGCGTGGACGGGCCGACGCAGGTTTCGGCGCGCATACGGTAGCCTACCGTCTCGCCCGGTTTTTCATTTAGCAGTTCCGCCAGGCGCTGCGCCACGTTGCGCGCAGCCAGCCTGCGCGGCTCCAGCAGGATAATCTTCCCGCTGATAATGCCTGCGTTGAGAATGTGCAGCGGTAGCCAGGTGGATTTACCGGCACCCGTAGGGGCGTTAAGTAAAACCTGCGGGGCATCCTGCAAGGCAGCGAGCAGTTCAGGAAGGACGACGGCGACCGGCAATGAGGACACTAACAGCTCCAGAGGGTTAACATTAGTCGGCGTACATTGTAGCATCGGCGCATATCATTACCGAGTCCCCTGTATGTCTGAGTCGAAACGACTGTTTTTCGCCATTGAGCTGCCCGCACCGATCCAACGGCAAATTGTTCGCTGGCGCGCCGAACACTTCCCGCCCGAAGCGGGCCGCCCGGTTGCTGCGGCAAACCTCCACCTGACGCTGGCTTTTCTGGGCGACGTCAGCGGCGAGAAACAGCGCGCCCTGGCGACGATGGCCGGTCGGATTTCCCAACCGGGATTTACGCTGCCCCTTGACGATGCGGGGCAGTGGCTCCGCTCCCGCGTCGTCTGGCTGGGGACGCGCCAGCCGCCGCGCGGATTATTACAGCTTGCGAATATGCTGCGCGCCCAGGCGGCGCGCAGCGGCTGTTACCAGAGCCCGCAGCCGTTTCATCCTCACATTACGCTACTGCGCGATGCCGGTCAGGCCGTTGCTATCCCGCCACCGGGCTTTCACTGGGCCTTTCCGGTGACCTCTTTCGCGCTGTACGAATCTGTTTTTTCACAAGGACGCACCCGCTATACGCCGCTCCAGCGCTGGACGCTGGGCGATACCCTAAGGAATTCTGATGAAGTTTAGTCCTGCACTGCAACACGCCACGCTTATTCAACGCTACAAGCGTTTTCTCGCTGATGTCGTCACCCCTGAAGGGGAGCCGTTAACGCTGCACTGCCCCAACACCGGGGCAATGACGGGATGTGCGACACCGGGTGACACGGTCTGGTATTCCACTTCAGAAAATACTAAACGCAAATATCCTCACACCTGGGAAATGACGCAAACCCAACAAGGGGCTTTTATTTGCGTTAACACCCTGCGCGCGAATCAATTAGTTAAGGAGGCTCTGACTAACGGAACCCTTCCCGAACTGGTGGGTTATGGCACCCATAAATCTGAAGTGAAATATGGCGATGAAGGCAGCAGAATTGACTTTATGTTACAGGCGGAAGACCGTCCCGAGTGCTATATTGAAGTCAAATCAGTCACGTTAGCGGATCAGGAAAATGGCTATTTCCCGGATGCAGTCACGCTACGGGGACAAAAGCATCTGCGGGAGCTGATGAGTGTTGCGGCGGCGGGCAAACGCGCCGTACTGCTGTTTGCGGTTTTGCACTCAGCCATTGAACGGTTTTCTCCAGCCCGCCATATTGATCTTAAATACGCGCAATTGTTGAATGAGGCACAAAAGCAGGGGGTAGAGGTTTTGGCTTATAAAGCGGAACTTTCTGCCGATAATATGACTCTGAGATCCTCTCTTCCCATTGTCTTATAAGGGAATAGACGATTGATGAATAAGTGTTCTGGCCGCGTGCGCAAATACGCTTTTCCTCACAGGCTTGTCAAGTGTTACGTTTAGATAATTGCCATACGGAAAAGCATCTGCTATTTATAGCGACCTGATTTTTCCCCCAACACGGGGATCGATAGTGCGTGTTAAGGAGAAGCAACATGCAAGAAGGGCAAAACCGTAAAACATCGTCCCTGAGTATTCTCGCCATCGCTGGGGTGGAGCCGTATCAAGAGAAACCGGGCGAAGAGTATATGAATGAAGCCCAGCTGTCGCACTTCAAGCGTATTCTTGAAGCATGGCGTAATCAACTCAGGGATGAAGTCGATCGCACCGTTAGTCATATGCAGGATGAAGCGGCTAACTTCCCGGATCCGGTAGACCGTGCCGCTCAGGAAGAAGAGTTCAGCCTTGAACTGCGTAACCGTGACCGCGAGCGCAAACTGATCAAAAAGATCGAAAAAACGCTGAAGAAGGTCGAGGACGAAGATTTTGGCTACTGCGAATCCTGTGGTGTTGAAATTGGCATTCGTCGCCTGGAAGCGCGTCCGACCGCCGATCTGTGCATCGACTGTAAAACGCTGGCAGAAATCCGCGAAAAACAGATGGCGGGTTAATCCCGGTCCTGTTTACCCACTCCAAAGGCGGGAGTCTCTCCCGCCTTATTACTGTTGATATGTCTGAATCTCACTATATCGGGCGCTTCGCGCCATCCCCCTCCGGTGAATTACATTTCGGCTCGTTAATTGCCGCTCTCGGCAGCTACCTGCAGGCTCGCGCACGCCTGGGTAAATGGCTCGTCCGCATTGAAGATATTGATCCTCCACGTGAAGTTCCCGGTGCAGCAGACACCATTCTGCGTCAGCTGGAACATTACGGTCTTCACTGGGACGGCGAAGTTGTCTGGCAATCAACACGTCACGACGCCTACCGGGAACGTCTGGCCTGGCTCGCTGAGCAAGGGCTCTCATATAACTGCACCTGTACCCGCGCGCGCATACAGAGCGTGGGGGGCGTCTATGACGGCCACTGCCGCACGCTCAACCACGGCCCGGAAAACGCCGCCGTTCGTCTGATCCAGCGTGCCCCTGTGCTCCACTTTAACGACCTGCTCTCTGGCGACATTCATGCGGATGAACGGCTGGCGCGAGAGGATTTTATTATCCACCGCCGTGACGGGCTGTTTGCCTATAACCTGGCGGTGGTGGTGGATGACCACTTTCAGGGCGTTACCGAAATTGTGCGCGGAGCCGATCTGGTTGAACCTACGGTGCGGCAAATAGCGTTGTATCACCAGTTTGGCTGGACGGCGCCGGATTACATTCATCTGCCGCTGGCCGTCAACGAGCGGGGCGATAAGCTGTCGAAGCAAAACCACGCCCCCGCCCTGCCAGAGGGCGATCCGCGCCCCGTTTTGATCGACGCGTTACGATTTCTCAACCAGAATGTAACCAACGAATGGCAGGATCTTTCCATTGACGAATTGCTGAAACAGGCCGTTGCCACCTGGTCGCTCACGAGCGTGCCAAAAATCCAGCATTCTCAAATGCGTTGCGCTGAGCTATGATTAGCCGCTTTTTTCATAACAAAACACACTACGAGGTGTACCATTTTTACCCGAGTCGCTAATTTTTGCCGTAAAGTGCTAAGCCGCGAAGAGAGCATGGCGAATGACGCTATTGCGCAACCACAGATGTCGGTTATCCCGCGTGAGCAGCACAATATTTCCCGCAAAGATATCAGTGAAAATGCCCTCAAGGTGCTCTATCGTCTGAATAAAGCGGGCTACGAGGCCTATCTCGTTGGCGGTGGAGTACGTGATTTACTGCTGGGCAAAAAAACCAAAGATTTCGACGTGACGACCAGCGCCACGCCCGAACAGGTGCGTAAATTATTCCGCAATTGCCGTCTCGTTGGTCGCCGTTTCCGTCTGGCACACGTCATGTTTGGGCCGGAAATTATTGAGGTGGCGACGTTCCGTGGTCACCACGAAGCGGGCGCATCCGATCGCACAACTTCCCAGCGCGGCCAGAACGGTATGCTGCTGCGCGACAACATCTTCGGTTCGATCGAAGAAGATGCCCAGCGTCGCGATTTCACCATCAACAGCCTTTACTACAGCGTGGCGGATTTCACCGTGCGTGATTACGTCGGCGGCATGCAGGATCTGAAAGAGGGCCTGATTCGCCTGATCGGCACGCCGGAAACCCGGTATCGCGAAGATCCGGTGCGTATGCTGCGCGCCGTGCGTTTCGCCGCCAAGCTGGATATGCGCATCAGCCCGGAGACGGCAGAGCCGATCCCGCGTCTGGCGACGCTTATCAATGACGTACCGCCTGCCCGCCTGTTCGAAGAAGCGCTCAAACTGCTGCAAGCTGGTCACGGATTTGCCACCTATAACCTGCTGCGCGAATACAACCTTTTCCAGCCGTTATTCCCGTCCATTACCCGCTACTTCACCGAAAATGGTGACAGCCCAATGGAACGCATGATTGCACAGGTGCTGAAGAATACCGACACCCGTATCCGCAACGATATGCGCGTGAACCCGGCGTTCCTGTTTGCGGCGATGTTCTGGTATCCGCTGCTGGAAACCGCTCAGCGCATTACCCAGGAGAGCGGCCTCGCCTATTATGACGCTTTTGCCCTGGCGGCAAACGACGTGCTGGACGAAGGCTGCCGTACGCTGGCCATTCCGAAACGTATTACCACGCTGGTGCGCGATATCTGGCAGCTTCAGCTGCGTATGTCCCGTCGTCAGGGCAAACGCGCCTGGAAGCTGATGGAGCATCCTAAGTTCCGCGCGGCCTTTGATCTGCTCTCTCTGCGTGCTGAAATTGAACGCAACCAGGAGCTGCAGCGTCTGGCGCAGTGGTGGGCCGAGTTCCAGGTCTCCGCACCGCCGGAGCAGAAAGACATGCTCACTGGCCTTGATGAAGAGCCGGTGCCGCGTCGTCGTCACCGTCGTCCGCGCAAGCGCGCACCGCGTCGCGAAGGCACGGCATGACCCTCGCGTATATCGCTATCGGCAGCAATCTGGCCTCTCCTCTGGAGCAGGTTAATGCTGCCGTTCAGGCGCTGGGTGAGATCCCCCAGAGCCGCATTGTGGCGATCTCCTCGTTTTACCGTACACCGCCGCTCGGCCCGCAGGATCAGCCTGATTACCTGAATGCCGCCGTGGTGCTGGACACCGCGCTGGATGCCGAAACGTTGCTGGATAACACCCAGCGCATTGAGCTGCAACAGGGTCGCGTGCGTAAAGCAGAGCGCTGGGGGCCACGTACCCTTGACCTCGACATCATGCTGTTTGGTAATGAGGTGATTAACACTTCACGCCTGACGGTGCCGCATTACGACATGAAAAATCGCGGATTTATGCTCTGGCCGCTGTTTGAAGTCGCCCCCGATCTCACCTTCCCGGACGGCATCCCGCTCAGGGAGATCCTGGACAACCTCCACGCAGAAAAACCCGCTCGCTGGTAAGCCTGTGCCCCCGCGCATTAGCCACAAAATAATTGTGGCTAATAGACGACCTAAAATCATTGTTCCCTCGAATGTTACTGTTAGAATGCGCAAAGATTCGCTTTGGGTTATCAGGAAACAGTATGAAACCAACCACCATCTCCTTACTGCAGAAATGCAAACAGGAAAAGAGACGCTTCGCCACCATCACCGCATATGACTACAGCTTCGCCAAACTGTTTGCCGAAGAGGGGATCAACGTCATGCTGGTCGGGGACTCGTTAGGGATGACGGTACAAGGACATGACTCTACCCTGCCGGTCACGGTCGAGGATATTGCTTACCACACCCGAGCCGTGCGCCGTGGTGCACCTGCCTGCCTTCTGCTTTCCGATCTGCCGTTTATGGCCTACGCCACGCCGGAGCAGGCTTTCGACAATGCGGCGGCCGTGATGCGCGCCGGTGCCAATATGGTTAAAATCGAAGGCGGCGCCTGGCTGGTGGAGACGGTAAGAATGCTTACCGAGCGCGCCGTGCCGGTGTGCGGACATTTGGGCCTCACACCACAGTCCGTCAATATCTTTGGCGGTTACAAGGTGCAGGGTCGCGGTGATGCCGCGCAGACGCTGTTTGACGATGCCCTCGCGCTGGAAGCGGCGGGCGCACAGCTGCTGGTGCTGGAATGTGTACCGGTTGAGCTGGCAAAACGCATCACCGACGCGCTGTCTATTCCGGTCATCGGGATTGGGGCTGGCAACGTGACCGACGGTCAGATTCTGGTGATGCACGACGCCTTTGGCATCACCGGCGGCCATATCCCGAAATTCGCCAAAAATTTCCTTACTGAAGCGGGCGACATGCGCGCCGCGGTCAGGCAGTATATTGCCGACGTCGAATCCGGTGTTTACCCGGGTGAAGAACACAGTTTCCATTAAGGAGTCTCGTTGTGCTAATCATTGAAACCCTGCCGCTGCTTCGCCAGCATATTCGCCGTGCACGACAGGAAGGTAAACGTATCGCACTGGTCCCGACCATGGGTAACCTGCATGACGGCCATATGAAACTGGTCGACGAAGCGAAAGCCCGTGCAGATATCGTGGTGGTCAGTATCTTCGTTAATCCGATGCAGTTTGACCGCGCGGACGACCTGGCGCGCTATCCTCGTACGCTGCAGGAAGATTGCGAGAAGCTGAAAAAGCGCCATGCGGACTTCGTCTTTGCGCCGGCACCCGCAGATGTCTACCCTCAGGGTACGGAAGAGTCCACGTACGTTGATGTCCCGGGCATTTCGACCATGCTCGAAGGGGCCAGCCGTCCAGGCCACTTCCGCGGCGTATCCACCATCGTCAGCAAGCTGTTCAATCTGGTGCAGCCGGACGTTGCCTGCTTTGGTGAGAAAGATTTCCAGCAGCTGGCGCTGATCCGTAAGATGGTTGCCGACATGGGTTATGATATCGAGATCGTGGGCGTGCCGATTGTACGCGCCAAAGACGGTCTGGCGCTCAGCTCCCGTAACGGTTATCTGACCGCTGACCAGCGTAAGATTGCCCCAGGATTAAGCAAAGTCATGAATAGCATGGCAGAGCAACTGTTGGCGAAAGAGCTGACCGCTGAAGAGATCGTGGCCCTGGCTGAACAAGCGCTGAACGATAAAGGCTTCCGCGCTGACGATATTCAAATCCGTGATGCTGACACGCTGCTTGAGTTAACCGACGTCAGCAAGCGCGCGGTTATTCTGGTGGCTGCATGGCTCGGCCAGGCGCGCCTTATCGACAACAAAGTGGTTGAACTGGCATAACCTTCTTACCCTCCCCTCTTACAGGAGGGGTTAACGCATGATTAAAGGTACACGTAATGATTCGCAAAATGCTGCAAGGTAAGCTTCACCGTGTGAAAGTCACGCAGGCCGACCTGCACTATGAAGGCTCCTGCGCGATCGATCAGGATTTTCTCGACGCGGCGGGTATTCTTGAAAACGAAGCGATTGATATCTGGAACGTGAACAATGGCAAACGCTTCTCCACCTACGCGATTGCCGCAGAGCGCGGGTCTAAGATCATCTCCGTTAACGGTGCCGCCGCGCACTGTGCAGACGTAGGGGATATTGTCATCATCGCGAGCTTCGTCATGATGTCCGACGAAGAGGCGCGCCGCTGGCAGCCTAAAGTCGCCTATTTTGAAGGCGACAACGAGATGAAACGCACCGCAAAGGCGATTCCGGTACAGGTTGCCTGATGCCGCCAGGAGCGGAGCCTTCAGGTTCCGCTCCTCCAAGGTAAAGAAAACATCATTCGTTTTGTATAAATAGCCTCTCCCTCATTTATTGTCCCTATTTTTTCCTCTCTTAGCATTTCTCTTATGTGAAAAAAAACATTTTTCTGAATGATATAATTAAAGGAATGATCTTTGCCATTTATAATCTAAACAATGCAATATAATTTGGCCGCAATAAAAATCGTCTCTCTCCGTTCATTCAAAACAAATTTAAAGATCATTTTCAATAACTTATCAAACATTCAATTTTTCTAATAATGGCTTTTAGCAATTTTAAATACCCAACCCATTCATAGATCCCTATCATCATTTTGCTTAAATTAAATCTGCACAATGTTTTTAAATGGAATTTAAATTATGTTAAAAAAAACGTTATTAGCTTCAGTTGTAACTTTGTTTGCAATGGGTTCTTTTTCAGCAATAGCAGACACCGATCTCGGTTTAATCACCTTTGACGGTGCGGTAACAGACACAACGTGTAATATTTCCACCGCCAATGGCGAATCACAAAATAATATTACTATTACCTTACCGGTTGTTAAAAAATCTGATGTTGAATCAACCACCGTCGATACCGGTGTCGGCTCTAAGAATTTTGAACTGCTGCTCACCAACTGCCCAGGAACATTAAAGACTGCTTCAGCAAGCTTTATGTCAAAAAATATGGGTGCCATTGCAAACGGTACTATTGAACCTGACGCCAACGTAGCAGGCGCAGCAACCAACGTTGCACTTGCCTTGTATAATAATGCCCCTACCGAATCTTCTCGTATTATGGTCGGCCAGCCTGCTAATAATACGCAGAAAGCCAATCTCACCGCCGGTTCCGGCAAGCTGTTCTATCGCGTTGCATACGTTCCGGGTTCCAACTGGGTGAAAGACACGAACCCAGTGCAGTCAGGTAAAGTCAGCGCCAACGCGTACTTCACCATGAGCTACGAATAATTTTATCCCTCCCGTTAATGTGCCCTGCTGGGCACATTTTTGCGTATTTATTGAGAGTTTACATGTACGTACTGAATATTAAGAGCGGATTAAAAGCCCTGCTGCTGGCCTCGATGAGCGTGTTTGCTCTCAACGCCAGTGCCGATATTGTGATTTCCGGCACCCGTGTCATTTATCCTGAATCGGCAAAAGACGTAACGGTGTCTATGGATAACCGTGGCACCCGGCCTCTGCTGGTACAGACCTGGCTCGATGATGGAAGAGATACCACTAACCCTCAGGAACTTAAACTGCCTTTTATTGTGACGCCGCCCGTTTCGCGTGTTGAACCGCAAAAAGGGCAAACCGTCAGAATCACCTGGCTGGGTCAGGCATTGCCAAAAGATAAAGAGTCGCTGTTCTGGTTTAACGTTCTGGAAGTTCCGCCGAAGGCTAAGGAGAGCGATAACCAAAGTATGCTTCAGCTTGCTTTCCGCACCCGTATTAAACTCTTTTTCCGTCCCACTGGGTTAAAAGGGGAACCGACAGACGCGGCCAAAAATCTTAAGTGGTCCCAAACCCGACAAGGGCAAAAAATCGTTTTAAGTGCGAAAAATGACTCGCCTTATTATGTGTCGCTGGCAAGTGCGGCGCTTATTTCAGGCGGTAAAAGTTACGAGATCGAAACGCATTATATTGAACCGTTCTCAAGCCAGACGATGAATGTGAAAAATTACACCTCATCCGGAAATAGCAAAATAACCTGGCAAGCCATTAATGATTTTGGTGGAATTGATAAGTATGAGTCTATACCGCATTGATTCCCTGTCAGCTTCAGAACATTCACAAAAACTATAATTAGCGTTGCCCTGGGACAGAGTTCATCATGCACTTTAGACGTTCGCTACTATGTTTATCGATAAGTGCGGTATTGCCGTTATGTGCATTTGCTGCTGAAAATAATAACGAAGAAGACGTGCAGTTTAACGAGCAGTTTCTTTATAACACTGGTGCATCCATTGATATCAGTCGTTTTTCAAAAGGCAATCCTGTTATTGCCGGAACCTATAAGGTGAAGATGATCGTTAACGGGAAACCTTCCGTGACCACGGATCTTCTGTTTAAGGAGAATGGCACACCGCGCGCCACTCCCTGCATCACCCCGAAACTACTCACGCAGGCAAATGTCACCACCGAGCAACTGAAACACCCTGAGGAGGATTCCGCTGACACCTGTGTCTCTATGCCAAACGCCTATCCCGGCTCGCGCGTGGCTTACGATCCCTCCACACAGGAGTTAGACCTTTCCATTCCTCAGGCTTTCGTCATTCAGCGTCCTGCGGGATTTGTCGATCCTTCACTGTGGGAAGACGGGATCCCGGTGGCCATGCTTTCATGGGATCTTAACGGCTGGCACGCAGACATGCCGGATTCCAGCACTGATACGGCCTATGCAGGTCTGCGCTATGGGGCAAACCTGGGGCCATGGCGACTTCGCGCGCGAGGCAACCTGAACTGGGATCAGGATTCCGGTACCCATTACGCCAGCCAGGATATCTATCTTCAGCGTGATATCACGCCGTTGAAAGCGCAGTTTATCGCCGGCGATTCCTATACCCGTGGCGACGCCTTCGATTCCATTAGCCTGCGCGGGGCGCGTTTATATAACGATGACCGTATGCTTCCAAATGGTATATCGACCTATGCGCCGGTGATCCGAGGGGTTGCAAACAGCAACGCCAAAGTCACGATCGCCCAAAGCGGCAATACGATTTACGAAACCTCCGTCCCCCCAGGACCGTTTGAAATCACCGATCTCAGTACAACAGGATACGGTAGCGATCTCATCGTCACGGTAGAAGAGACGGATGGGAGCAAACGTTCCTTCTCAGTCGCCTATTCTTCCGTCGCGCAAATGCTTCGTCCTGGCTACTCCCGATGGGATGTCGGCGTGGGTGAACTGCGTGACGACAGCCTGCGTGACAAACCAAAGGTGGGATATGCGACGGGCTACTATGGCTTAACCAATACCTTCACGGGGTATGCGGGCCTGGAATATACCGATAGCGATTTCTACGCCGCATTGTTGGGTATTGCCATGAATACCGGAGCTGGCGCATTCGCCCTTGATGTCACGCATTCGGATGCCCGGATCGACGGCTTACGACATCTCACGGGCGAAAGTTATCGCATCTCCTACAGCAAACTCATGGAAGCCACGAATACCTCTTTCAACGTCGCCGCCTACCGGTTTTCGACGTCTGACTATCTCAGCCTGAACGATGCGGCCTCGTTGACCAATGAGATCAAATACCGTGACAGGGAGCGTAACCCGGAACGTAACAACAGCGACGTGTATCAGACCTTCCAGCGCATGAAAAACCAGATCCAGGTGAATATCAGCCAACCGCTGAATATTGCCGATCTTGATTTGGGATCGCTGTATGTCAACTCAACCTGGCAGGACTACTGGAATGAAAGCAGTTCGTCCGCGCAATACTCGGTTGGCCACAGTCATTCGCTAAGCTGGGGAAGTTATAGCCTCACCGTGCAGCGCACCTACAATGAGTTTGGGGAAAAAGATGACAGCGTCTATCTGAACCTCACGATTCCATTCGACACGCTGATGGGTAACAGCAAGCGAGCGGGTGGATTCTCCTCACTCACGACGGGCATCGGCAGCGATTTAAAAGGCGGCAGTAGCTTTAACGCCAGCGCCAACGGCAACACCGAAGATAACCGCTTCAGTTACAGCATTACCGAAAGCACCACGCGTTACGACGATACGTTAAATCAGTTAAGCGGGTACGGCAGTTACAACGGCCCGCATGGACCGCTAAGCCTTTCCGTCTCCGCCTCAGATGACGGTACACGACAATATTCTGCCAGCTATAGCGGCGGAATGGTTCTGCACTCGGGTGGCGTAACACTTGCTCCAGGCAGCATCAGTGAAAGCGATACGCTTGCCTTAATTAAAGCTGAGGGGGCAGAAGGCGCCCGCGTCTCTATCGGAAACGGTGAAATCGGCGCCTCAGGCTATGCCCTTATGCCCTATCTGTCCGCCTACCGTGAAAACAGCGTTGGTCTTGATATCAGCGAAATGCACTCTGACGTGGAAGTGAAAAATACCCGCTCCACCACCATCCCCCGTAGCGGTGCCGTTGTGCTTGTTAACTTTGAAACCGATCAGGGGCGCTCAGTGTTAATGGAACTGATGCGTGACGATGGCGGGTTTATCCCGTTAGGCGCCGATGTGCAAACCGACCAGGGCGTATCCGTGGGTAGCGTGGGTCAGGCCGGGCAGGCCTGGATCCGCGGAATTGAAGATAAAGGGACGTTAAACATCGTCTGGGGAAATGAGCCCGGCACATCCTGTACCGTCTCCTACCACATCCCACCGGATGCGAAAAAGATTGGACCGACAACGCTGCTGACGGGCCAGACCTGCCGCGTCACAGCCTTATAAAGGGAGTTAAAACATGCTTTTTAGAGCCTGGAAAAAAACAGGGTTAGTTATTTTAAGCACGGGGCTAATGGCACTGTCGCTGGGAACACACGCCGATAATCTCGATATTACTTTTACCGCGAATATCCGTGACACCACCTGCGATATGAAAATCGAAGGCGGCAGCGGTGATGGCACCAGCAACGTTATCCCCATTGGGACTAACGGCAAGGTGCGCCTGGATTACATCATCCTGAAAAATGCCAAAGCCACGACCAACTTTAAACTCAAAATGGTCTCATGCCCGCCGAGTCTGGCATCGCTGAAAACCACCATCAGCGGTAGCGCCAGCCCGCTGACGACGGCCATTAAGAACTCACTTTCCGGCGACGGCAGTGCGGAAAATATTGGCGTGGCGATTTCCCGTACCGCCACCCCGAATACCCCCTTCGTCATTAATTCATCCACCGATACACAGCGCCTCGTCTGGTCGAGCGGAGAGATAAGTGCTGGCGAAGTTTCACTTCTGGCAACGCTGGTGGAAACCGCAAACGGCCAGGGCACGACCGGCAATTTTAGCGGTATCGCTACGTTTAATTTCACCTATGAATAACTGGCAGCAATGCGGAGCGTTGATATGAAAATGAAAATGACATTACTGGTGCTTGCAATGACTGCCACCCTGCCTTCCGTTGCGTTAAGTGCGATTACGGGGACGACGAGCGTGCAGGCAACGTTTACATCCACCATTGAGGCCGGGACCTGTAACGCGGAGATTCAAAACGCCAGCGGAGCCCCCATTGACATTTTGCCGTTTGGCGATGTGTTTAAGTCTGACCTGGTGAGCCAGAGCCGACGAGAAACCTTCAAAATCGCCTTCACGAACTGTGCCGGGGTAAAAAACGCCGCCATTCAGGCCATGCCGGGTGCAGGCGGGTCGTGTACCGGTAACGCGTATGCAGCCGGGCATAACGTCGGTTTTGAAATCTGGAAAGGCTCTGTCGACTCAGGCTCCATATTGAACTGCGCCACTGTCCCGACGTCTGTCATCAACCTGTCTAACGGGACGGGGAATTTTGAGATGGATGCGCGCATCGTCATTGCAAAAGGTAAAACAATTTCGGACGTGACGACAGGTTCGGTCAATGCGCCCGTGACGTTTACCGTGACCTATCAATAATGTTTATTCAGACAGGTAGCTTAAACAGGATGTGCCAGTCCCGCTTAATCTTAAGAAATGCGATGTCATGGCTGGCCCTCTGCCTGGGGTTTCCCGCAGCGGGTTTTGCCTCCAGCCTGGAAATGGATATGACGGCAAACATTATCAACAATACGTGCCAGGTCAGTATTCCAGAAAGTGGAAACGTAACGCTGCCAACGGTGGGGAAACCGTGGTTTTACACCGCGGAGGGCACCGATCGACTTCAACCAGCAGACCCCGCGGGAGGAACACGCTTTATGATTCAGGTTGTGGACTGCAGCGGGGATGAAGCGGGATCCGGGCAAGCGCTGCACTTTACCTTTAAACCGCAGTCTGCCCACATTGATGGGATTTCAAAACAGATATTCAGTAATGAAACATCCGCCCTTGCTGGCGGCGCTGAAAACGTGGGGATTGTAATTTTTTCTGAATCCAATAATCAAAATGTCCTCGACAGCGAGGGGCAGTCTGATGTGGAGGTCAAAATAGCGACCCCATCAGACCAACAAAGCTATTTGAAAGCGTATAACTTTTACGCCCGCTACCAAAATTACGGCCCGGTCAGCGCAGGAAAAGTGACCGCGCGCGCATTAGTCAGCGTGACATATCGCTAACAGGCAACGCTAAAAGGAATAACTATGGCACAGCGTCCTGGGATAACTGTTTCCCCATATTTTTACGGTTTTATTATTTTATTTATGTGCTTAACCATGAGCGCCTTTTACGCCCATGCAGCCGAGGAGTGTCAGGTTGGTAGTGCTAAGCCACGTTCGGTTGGCGATTTCACAGGCGGAAAACCAACGCTGAGAGCCGTTGATGCCGTCACCACTCCCACAAAAATCAGCTCACTCTATCCCTTAAGCCTAACCCCCCGGTTAATGAGCATATGCTCAGGTGGAGATGATGGAGAAAACATCTTCACCGCAACACGGGCTAACCTGCAGGTTGGCAGCATTGACGGAAAAGCCTTATTCAAAACCAATGTGACCGGCATTGCTTATGCACTGGCGTTTCGCACAAAAGGTACGGGAGTTACGGCCTATTTTGCCCCCAGCACAACCTGGTATCTGACGTTGCATATGGAAGATCAAGATGAATTATTGCGATACCAAACCTGGGAGGCCGCGGTCGAGTTTTATCAGCTTCCCAGCTTTGCCGGGGTTCCCGCAGAGGTGGTCTCCGTTGGCCCTGTCGGAGGGACTATCGGAGACTTTGGTATCGGCGATCCCTATGCGCCTAATGATGACCATCCAGGCACAACCATCAGCATCGCCGACATGGCATTTAAAACCCCTATAGAAATACCGACCTGCACCCTTACGGCTCCTAAAACCGTTGACCTGGGGGATTATGGTGTATCCGATATCGAGAACGATAAAACCATAAACGCCAATTTTGGGGTGACAGGGAATTGCACCAACACCCGTAAAGTCACCGTGAAGTTGACCACCAGTAAAACAACCGGAACTGATGGCTCATTACTCGCCAACACCGCATCGTCGAACGCGGCAAAAGGCGTGGGCGTGTTACTGAAGTGGCCGAACAACAGGCAGATAGTGCCTAATTCAACTAGCAGCTTTACCGCACAAGAGAACACTACCCTTGCCCTATTCAGCTTGTTACTTACGGCCCGGTTAGTTAAGTCTGATACAGAAAAAGTCACTTCAGGCACGTTCAGCGCCATCGGCACCCTGCAGTTTACCTACGAATAGCTTACCCCTGCGGCTGGTTGCTGATCAGCCGCGACATGGTCTCCAGCGAATCCGTTCTTAAGATGTACAGGCGTTTCAGTAAGAACGGATTATCCCCCGGCTTGACCTTCCCTTTTACCGTTGTCACTGCGAGGTGAAAACCGGCGTCATTCGCGGCTTTTATGGCTTTATTGTCATAGCCACCAAACGGATAAGAGAGATACAGCACGCGCGGGTTAAACTGCGCCAGCGCCCGGCGCGAGCGTTCGAAATCAAACAAAATCACGTGGTAGCTGCGGCTCAGTAGAATCGGATGCTTGTAACCATCCACGCGATGCAGGAAGTGCGTGTGGGACTGAATGTCAAACACGTCCTGGATGCCCTTCAATTCCTGAACGCTCATAAACTGCAGTGATTTCGGATCCCACTTCTGCGGATGCCGCTTAATGCGGGATGAGATGATAAACGCCGTGGCGTTAAACCCGTACTCTTTCAGAATCGGGTAAGCATAGCGGCTTACGGACTTTAGCCCGTCATCAAACGTAATCACCACCGATTTGGCCGGCAGGTTCAGTTTGTTACGTACATACCCTTCCAACTGATACATCGTCAGGGTGGTATACCCCTGGTCACGCAGCCAGGCCATCTGGTTATTGAACGCGCGCACGCTGGTGGTGGTAGAGGTATGCCGGAAGCGCGTGTTCTCTTCATCACGCAGAATATGATGGTAGGTCAGCACCGGGAGGCCATTATCTTCCTGCGCGTCCAGGCTGCTGATCCATGCCAGTCGGTTGCCGATACGGATTTGGTACCACGTCTGGTTTAAGCGGTCTTTGAGTTTACTTAAAACCGGATACCGCAGATTGGCGCTCAGCGTACCGAATAGCGCACTGCCGCTGGACGGCGCGTTGTACACCGGCGTGTCTTTCCAGGTGATCAGGTTTTGATTACTGAGCGGCTTATTAAGATCGCCAAGGCTGTCCTCAACGCGCTGCTTTCCCTGCACCTGCTCCAGATGGCCTTTATCGATAAATCCAGTCCCGAAGCCGAAGCGAAACTCGTAATAATCCGCAGCGGTAGGCACAACGGCAAGGATCTGTCCGGCTCTGACATGGCCGACGTTAACGACCTCGTTTCCCACCTGCGCCCAGATAGCCGCATCTTCAGTGGTTTGCATGTACTGGGCTGGAAGACCTTGCTGACTTAATAAACTGGCTGATGCCCCGCCAGAGAGAACCAGCAGGCACAGGAATAAAATACGCGTGAACATGTATGTGATATCGGTACGAATAAACTGGTGCCATTGTAACAAATGCACCATCAATACCAATGTTTAATTCTTATACAGGTCGTGAAGAAGAACGAAGGGGGGATTTTTCTGCTGTTGATGCCACAGGCTGCTGACGCCCGGCTCACCCTGCGCCACGATGGCATCGCGAAACTCTGCGCTGCTTAATAATTCACGCCGCGGATACATTAACTCAAGCAGGGGAAGATCAATACCGGAGATCACTTCGCAGCAGTCGTGTTTGTGGCTCAACAGAGCGGCCGCGCGATACGGCGCTGCGCCAGATTTATCGGTGAGAAAGATAACGCCTTCGCCAGTGTCGGTTTCATGCAGGGCATCGCACATCATCCGGCTCAGCATATTGGTGCTCAGCCCTTGCCAGTAATTCACCGCGCGACATTGCGCCAGTGGACCAAACCTGGCTTCAAGCTTTATCAACATCTCCTGCGCCTGTTCATCGTGGCAGGTAATGACCCATCCCAGCATAACTCTCTCCTTAGCAGGCGAGTAGTTTAGCGAAGTGAAGATTAGCTTACGGTGATAACAGTCAAAGAAAAGGCCCGGCAACCAGAAAGTCACCGGGCGGAAGGTTAGCTGCGCAGTCCGCGTCCGCGCTGGATTAAGTACCAGCACAGCAGGTAGAAGGCGACGATAAACACCACCAGCACCGCAACGGTAGTGAACAGCGGTACATCAGTAATGCCGAGGAAGCCGAAGCGGAAACCGCTGATCATGTAGACAATCGGGTTCAGGTGCGACAACGCCTGCCAGAACGGCGGCAGCAGCGTCAGGGAATAAAACACCCCACCCAGATAGGTCAGCGGCGTCAGCACAAAGGTCGGGATCAGGCTGATATCGTCAAACGTTTTGGCAAACACCGCGTTCAGCAGACCGGCAAGCGAAAACAGGATCGCCGTCAACAGCAGCGTCAGCCCCACGAACAGCCAGGAGTGCACCTGGAACGGCACGAAGAACAAGGAGATAGCCGTCACCAGGATCCCGACGCACAGGCCGCGCGCCACACCACCGCCGACGTAACCCGCGATGATCACATGCGTTGGCACCGGTGCCACAAGCAGCTCCTCAATGTTGCGCTGGAACTTAGCGCTAAAGAAAGACGAAGCCACGTTGGCATAGGCGTTGGTGATCACCGCCATCATGATCAAACCCGGAACGATAAACTGCATATAGGTAAAGCCATGCATCTCACCAATGCGGGAACCAATCAGATTACCGAAGATGATGAAATAGAGCGTCATGGTGATCACCGGCGGCACCAGGGTTTGTACCCAGATGCGCATAAAGCGGTTAATCTCTTTCGCCCAGATGCTTTTCAGCGCGACCCAATAAAGATGCGTCATGCCTTGTCTCCTTGTTTATCCTGCACCAGAGAGACAAACAGCTCTTCCAGTCGGTTCGCTTTGTTACGCATACTTAAAACCTGAATGCCCTGAGCACTCAACTGGGAGAAGACGCTGTTAATGCCCTGCTCCCGCAATACTTCCACCTCCAGCGTGGAGGTGTCGACCAGGCGATACTGGTACCCTTCAAGCTTCGGCAGCGCGCTTTTTGCCGCCAGATCCAGAATGAACGTTTCTGATTTGAGCTTCGAGAGCAGATCCTTCATTGAGGTGTTTTCCACCAGCTCGCCGTTCTGAATGATGCCGATGTTGCGGCACAGCATTTCCGCTTCTTCAAGGTAGTGCGTCGTCAGAATAATGGTGGTGCCTTTGTCGTTGAGATCTTTCAGGAACCCCCACATTGAGCGACGAAGCTCAATATCTACCCCGGCGGTGGGCTCGTCGAGGATCAACAGTTTTGGCTCATGCATCAGCGCACGGGCAATCATCAGACGGCGCTTCATGCCGCCAGACAACATACGCGCACGTTCGTTACGTTTTTCCCATAGATCAAGCTGCTTCAGGTACTTTTCGCTGCGAGCTAACGCTTCTTTTCGCTCAACGCCGTAGTAGCCCGCCTGGTTGACGACGATCTGCTGCACCGTCTCAAACGGGTTGAAGTTGAACTCCTGCGGTACCAGACCGAGCTGACGTTTGGCGTTGACTACATCTTTTTGCAGATCGTAGCCAAACACGCAGACCCGGCCAGAGGTCTTATTGACCAGCGAGCTGATAATGCCGATGGTCGTCGATTTCCCCGCGCCGTTCGGCCCCAGAAGCGCATAGAAATCCCCCGCTTCTACTTTGAGATCTATCCCGCGTAGCGCCTGAACGCCGCCCGGATAGGTTTTTTTAAGCTGCTCAAGCTCCAGTGCAATCGCCATGAATTAAACTTACCTTAGGTTCTGACACACGTTGTGTGGTTTCATTAAAAGTCGGGTTACCCTATAGTAGCGCAACGCAATCACTTGGTTACAGGTCGCTAACCTCCATGAACAACATAGATACACTCATCAGCAACAATGCACTATGGTCAAAAATGCTGGTGGAGGAAGACCCCGGTTTTTTTGGAAAGCTCGCGCAAGCGCAGAATCCACGCTTTCTCTGGATTGGATGTTCCGACAGCCGTGTTCCGGCTGAGCGACTGACGGGCCTTGAGCCCGGCGAACTGTTTGTTCACCGTAACGTTGCCAACCTGGTGATTCATACCGATCTCAACTGCCTGTCTGTCGTTCAGTACGCCGTAGACGTCCTGGAGGTCGAGCACATCATTATTTGCGGTCACTACGGCTGCGGCGGTGTGCAAGCCGCTGTGGAAAACCCGGAACTGGGGCTCATCGATAACTGGCTGCTGCACATCCGCGATATCTGGTTCAAACATAGCTCACTGCTGGGTGAAATGCCGCAGGAGCGCCGGATGGACACGCTGTGTGAACTGAACGTGATGGAGCAGGTGTATAACCTGGGTCATTCAACGATCATGCAGTCAGCGTGGAAGCGCGGGCAGAAGGTCTCTATCCACGGCTGGGCGTACGGCATTCACGACGGCCTGCTGCGCAATCTGGAAGTGACCGCCACCAACCGCGAAACGCTGGAGCAGCGTTACCGTTCGGGCATTGCCAACCTCAAGCTTAAGCATGTGAACCATAAATAAAGCGGGGATTTTCGCCCTCTCCCTGTGGGAGAGGGACGGGGTGAAGGCATCAGGCCGCAATTACTCGTCCAGCAATACCACTTTCCCAACATACGGCAGATGGCGATAACGCTGCGCGTAGTCAATACCGTAACCGACGACGAACTCGTCCGGAATAGAGAAACCAACAAACTCCACCGGCACCTGCACTTCACGGCGGTCTGGTTTATCCAGCAGAGTACAGATGGCCAGGGATTTCGGCTCACGCAGGCTCAGGATCTCGCGCACTTTAGAAAGCGTGTTACCGGAGTCGATGATGTCTTCGACGATCAACACATCTTTGCCACGAATATCTTCATCCAGATCTTTCAGGATTTTCACATCACGGGTTGTGGACATGCCGCTGCCGTAGCTGGAGGCGGTCATAAAATCGACCTCATGTGAAACCTGCACTTCACGGCACAGGTCTGCCATGAACATGAAAGAGCCACGCAACAGACCAACCAGCACCATTTCGCTGCCGCTGTCCTTGTAATGTTCGGTGATTTGACGACCCAGTTCGGCGATACGCGCTTTGATCTCGGCTTCCGGGATCATCACTTCAACAGTATGTTTCATATTACTAACCATATGATTTTAATGAAAATCTCTCAATGCGGATGAATGTTATTCCGGCATCGATACGCAAGCCAGCCATTATATCAGCAAATGGCTAAGCCTGGCGTATGAGTTATAAAAAGCAAATATTGTGATTCCGATCACACTTGTTAATACCTATAATTAGTTGCTAGCAAATTATTAACAAAAACTGACGAGTACACTTTCTATGGCTGAAACAAACTCTAAACAGCCGCGTCTACTGGTGACACTAACAGCGTTATTCGCCGCCTTCTGCGGCCTGTACCTGTTAATCGGTGGCGTCTGGCTGGTCGCAATTGGCGGCTCCTGGTACTACCCCATTGCGGGCCTGGTTATGCTTGGCGTAACTGTTCTGCTCTGGCGTAGAAAACAATCCGCACTGTGGCTTTATGCGGCATTACTCCTCGCAACCATGATCTGGGGCGTCTGGGAAGTTGGGTTCGACTTCTGGGCACTGACGCCACGCAGCGACATTCTGGTCTTCTTCGGTATTTGGCTGATCCTGCCGTTCGTCTGGCGTCGCCTGATTGTGCCTTCCAGCGGTGCCGTTGCAGCGCTGCTTGTCGCTCTGCTAATCAGTGGCGGTATCCTGACCTGGGCCGGCTTTAACGACCCGCAGGAGATCAACGGTACGCTGAATGCAGAATCCACCCCTGCGGCGGCTATCTCGCAGGTGGCTGACGGCGACTGGCCAGCGTATGGCCGTAACCAGGAAGGTCAGCGCTACTCCCCGCTGAAGCAGATCAACGCGGACAACGTGAAAAACCTCAAAGAAGCCTGGGTATTCCGTACCGGCGATCTGAAGATGCCAAACGATCCGGGTGAACTGACCAACGAAGTGACGCCAATTAAAGTGGGCAACATGCTTTATCTGTGTACGGCGCACCAGCGTCTGTTCGCGCTCGACGCGGCCACCGGTAAAGAGAAATGGCACTTCGATCCGCAGCTGAACTCCAACCCGTCGTTCCAGCACATCACCTGCCGCGGTGTCTCTTACCACGAAGCGCGTGCGGATAATGCCAGTCCGGACGTCATTGCCGACTGTCCTCGCCGCATTATGCTGCCGGTGAACGATGGCCGCCTGTTCGCGATTAACGCCGAAACCGGCAAGCTGTGCGAAACCTTCGCCAACAAAGGTATCCTGAACCTGCAGACCAACATGCCGGACACCACGCCGGGTCTGTATGAACCCACCTCACCGCCAATCATCACTGATAAAACCATCGTGATTGCTGGTTCGGTCACGGATAACTTCTCTACCCGCGAAACCTCTGGCGTTATCCGTGGTTTCGACGTGAATACCGGTAAACTGCTGTGGGCCTTCGATCCGGGCGCGAAAGATCCTAACGCGATCCCGTCTGATGAACACACCTTTACCTTCAACTCGCCAAACTCCTGGGCACCGGCTGCGTATGATGCGAAGCTGGATCTGGTCTACCTGCCAATGGGCGTGACCACGCCTGATATCTGGGGCGGTAACCGTACCCCTGAGCAGGAACGTTATGCCAGCTCCATTCTGGCGCTGAACGCGACCACCGGGAAACTGGCGTGGAGCTACCAGACCGTACACCACGATCTGTGGGATATGGACATGCCGTCCCAGCCAACGCTGGCGGACATTACCGTTAACGGCAAAACCGTTCCGGTGATTTATGCTCCGGCGAAAACCGGTAACATCTTCGTACTGGACCGTCGTAACGGCGAGCTGGTTGTGCCTGCACCGGAAAAACCGGTTCCTCAGGGCGCGGCAAAAGGCGATTACGTCACTAAAACGCAGCCGTTCTCCGAACTGAGCTTCCGTCCGAAGAAAGACCTCAGCGGCGCAGACATGTGGGGTGCCACCATGTTTGACCAGCTGGTGTGCCGCGTAATGTTCCATCAGCTGCGTTATGAAGGCATCTTTACCCCGCCTTCTGAGCAGGGCACGCTGGTCTTCCCGGGTAACCTTGGGATGTTCGAATGGGGCGGGATCTCCGTTGACCCTAACCGCCAGGTAGCGATCGCCAACCCGATGGCGCTGCCGTTTGTCTCTAAACTGATCCCACGTGGTCCGGGTAACCCGATGGAGCAGCCGAAAGACGCGAAAGGCAGCGGTACCGAAGCCGGTATTCAGCCGCAGTATGGCGTACCGTTTGGCGTGACCCTGAATCCGTTCCTGTCTCCGTTTGGTCTGCCGTGTAAACAGCCTGCCTGGGGATATATCTCCGGTCTGGATCTGAAAACCAACCAGATCGTGTGGAAAAAACGTATTGGTACCCCGCAGGACAGCATGCCGTTCCCGATGCCGGTTCCGGTGCCGTTCAACATGGGTATGCCAATGCTGGGTGGCCCAATTTCCACCGCCGGTAACGTGCTGTTCATCGCGGCAACCGCAGATAACTACCTGCGCGCGTACAACATGACCAACGGTGAGAAACTGTGGCAAGGCCGTCTGCCAGCCGGTGGACAGGCAACGCCGATGACCTATGAAGTGAATGGCAAGCAGTACGTTGTCATCTCTGCGGGCGGTCACGGTTCGTTTGGCACGAAGATGGGCGACTATATTGTCGCGTATGCGTTGCCGGATGACGCAAAATAAATGCAAAACGGCAACCTCGGTTGCCGTTTTTTATGTTTGTTCCCTCTCCCTATGGGAGAGGGCCAGGGTGAGGGCATCAGGCCGAACCTGCGAAATGTAGGCCGGGTAAGGCGAAGCCGCCACCCGGCTTTTTTATACGGTAAAACCCAGCATCATCCCCGTATCTTCATGCTCCAGCAGATGACAGTGCGCCATATAGGCAAACTCCTTCGGCGCCTCGTGGTCAAACTTCACCAGCACCTCGCTGACGCCGCCTTCCACTCTCACTGTATCTTTCCAGCCCGCGCGATGCGCATCCGGCGTTTTGCCGTTCTCTGAAAGAATACGGAACTGGGTACCGTGAATATGGAACGGATGCAGCATCATGTCGCCTTCACCTGAAATCACCCAGCGCTCAAACTGCCCTTTTGTAGCAGCAAACATTGGCGTGTTCATATCGAACGCTTTGCCGTTGATCATATTGGCATTGTGGAAATCAAACCCGTGACCGCCGTGATTCATACCGCCCATCTTGCCGTGATCCATGTTCATATGGCCCATCATCTGCCCGTGGTGCATCCCCGCCATTGCCTGATCGCCATACTTTTTCATCAGCGCCTGCATGCCCATCATGTCGAGCATCGGATCCATGGAGAGCTGCAGCTTACGTTGCGTAAGCCCATCCAGCGACGGAAGCGCCGGCAGCGTGGTTAGGGTGTCCGGCAGCGTACCGGAGGCGGTGATCTGCAGCGGCTGAATACGTAAAACCGGGTGCGGCTTATCGAATGGCGCAACGGCCATCCCCATCTGGCTGACCGGGAGCGTCACCAGGTCAAATGACTTACCGTCGCTGATGTCCACCAGCACCTCAAAGCGCTCGCCCATCAGCACAGGGAGTTCATTCACTTTGACCGGCTCAGGCAGCAGTCCTCCGTCGCTCGCCACGACGTACAGCGGACGATTATCGCTGGTGGCAAAGTTCAGCGAGCGCGCGTTGCATCCGTTGAGCAGACGTAACCGCAGCCAGCCTTTTGGTGCAGCGTGCTGGGGGTAGATCGCGCCATTGGTCAGCAGCGTATCGCCAAACCAGCCTACCGCCGCGGTCATCACATCCAGCTGATAATCAATCTGACCGTCTGCGGAGAATTTTTTGTCCTGCACAATGACCGGCACATCGTCGATACCCCACTGTTTGGGCAGACGCAGCAGGCGACTTTCGTCATCTTCAATCAGCACCAGACCTGCCAGCCCCATGGCCACCTGATGGCCCGTTTTACCATGCTGATGCGGGTGGAACCAGCAGGTCGCCGCCCGCTGCTCGGGGGTAAAGGTCACGGTGCGCTTCCCGCCCGCTTTTATAATCCCTTGCGGGCCGCCGTCGACCTCGCCCGGCACTTCCAGCCCGTGCCAGTGCAGCGTCGTCTCTTCTGTCAGCGTGTTGTGAATATCAACGGTGACGGCTTTTCCTCTGCGCAGTTGCAACGCCGGGCCAAGCACATTGCCGTTATAGCCCCAGGTGGTGGCGTTATTTTTACCAAACGCCGTTTTACCGGACTGAACCACCAGCTGGATACGGCCACGGGCATCAGCGGTCAATAAATCAGGAATGGGTAAGGCAGGTCTGTCAGCCGCCAGAACCGCGCGACTCCACAGTGGTAATGCGCTGGCAACCCCCAACGCAACGGAATATTTTAGAAATTCACGACGTTGCATATTCATTTCCTTATTTCGTGCAGACGATCTTTTGAGCATAAACCCTCCCCTTACCGGAAGGTCAAGTAACGCGGCAATAATAAAGATCGTCGCACTGGCACCAAATATGCTAACGTTGATTTTCCGTGATGCAGTGGTAGAAGCAATGAAGACGTTTTTCAGGACAATTTTGTTCACCAGCCTGATGGCAATGTGTGCGAACAGCTATGCGCTCAGTGAAAATGAAGCGGAAGATATGGCCGATCTGACGGCGGTTTTTGTATTCCTGAAAAATGATTGTGGCTACCAGAATTTACCCAACGGGCAAATTCGTCGCGCACTGGTCTTTTTTGCCCAGCAGAACCAATGGGACCTCAGCAACTACGACAGCTTCGACATGAAAGCGCTCGGTGAAGACAGTTACCGTGATTTAAGCGGTATTGGCATCCCAACGGCAAAAAAATGCAAAGCGCTGGCCCGCGATTCGCTTAGCCTGCTCGCCTACGTGAAATAACCTTCCCGACGCCTCTTGTTTCGCCTGGAACAGTGCAACCACGGTTATAGTTAGCTATCATGTTTCGCTCATTTTTCGTGAGTGTAACGGATGTTAACGAAGAGGAGTCCGCGTATGGCCGACCACACGTTGTGGCATGAAACACTGCATGACCAGTTTGGTCAGTACTTTGCCGTTGATAACGTGCTATATCATGAGAAAACCGATCATCAGGATCTGATCATCTTCGAGAATGCCGCTTTTGGCCGCGTAATGGCGCTGGACGGCGTGGTGCAAACCACCGAGCGAGATGAGTTTATCTATCATGAGATGATGACCCACGTCCCGCTGCTGGCCCATGGCCACGCGAAGCACGTGCTGATTATCGGCGGCGGCGACGGGGCGATGCTGCGCGAAGTCTCCCGCCACCAGTCCATTGAAACCATCACCATGGTAGAGATCGACGCGGGCGTGGTCTCATTCTGTCGTCAGTACCTGCCTAACCATAACGCGGGTAGCTACGACGATCCGCGCTTTAAGCTGGTGATTGACGATGGCGTGAACTTCGTCAACCAGACAACTCAGACGTTTGACGTCATTATCTCCGACTGTACCGACCCTATCGGCCCGGGCGCCTCGCTGTTTACCTCATCGTTCTACGAGGGTTGCAAGCGTTGTCTGAACCCTGGCGGTATCTTCGTGGCGCAAAATGGCGTCTGCTTCCTGCAGCAGGATGAAGCGCTCGACAGCCACCGCAAACTGAGCACCTATTTTGGCGATGTTAGCTTCTATCAGGCTGCCATTCCGACCTACTACGGCGGGATCATGACCTTTGCCTGGGCGACGGATAACGACGTCCTGCGTCATCTCTCCACGGAGATTATCCAGGCGCGCTTCCATCAGGCAGGTCTCCAGTGCCGTTACTACAATCCGGCGGTCCATACCGCAGCCTTCGCCTTGCCGCAGTACCTGCAAGATGCACTGTCCTCCCAGGGGTGAACTAATTGAAAAAGCTTAAACTGCATGGCTTTAACAACCTGACCAAAAGCCTGAGTTTTTGTATTTACGATATCTGCTACGCCAAAACAGCGGAAGAGCGCGATGGCTACATCGCCTATATCGATGAACTCTACAATGCCAACCGACTGACCGAGATCCTGTCGGAAACCTGTTCTATTATCGGCGCAAATATTCTGAATATCGCCCGCCAGGATTATGAGCCTCAAGGCGCCAGCGTGACCATTCTGGTCAGCGAAGAGCCGGTCGATCCTAAGCTTATCGACAAAACCGAGCATCCGGGCCCGCTGCCTGAAGTGGTTGTCGCCCACCTCGATAAAAGCCATATCTGCGTGCACACCTACCCGGAGAGCCACCCGGAAGGCGGCCTGTGCACGTTCCGCGCCGATATCGAAGTATCCACCTGCGGCGTGATCTCCCCGCTAAACGCGCTGAACTATTTAATTCACCAGCTGGAATCCGATATCGTCACCATTGATTATCGTGTGCGTGGTTTTACGCGCGATATCAACGGCATGAAGCACTTTATCGATCACGAGATCAACTCCATTCAGAACTTTATGTCCGAGGACATGAAATCGCTGTACGACATGATGGACGTGAACGTGTACCAGGAGAACATCTTCCACACCAAGATGCTGCTTAAGGAGTTTGACCTTAAGCACTACATGTTCCACACAAAGCCAGAAGATTTAAGCGAAGAAGAGCGTAAGGTCATTACCGACCTGCTCTGGAAAGAGATGCGCGAAATCTACTACGGCCGCAATATTCCGGCCGTGTAAGACGCAGGTAAGCAGACAAAGAAGGAAAAGTAATGATTTTTCCTTCTTTATCATGCTGGTTATTTTCCTAAACAGTCGTTTGGGCCAGTATCATCGCCGCTTCCGTGCGGTTTCTGACTCCCAGTTGACGAAACAGGGCGTGAAGGTGATTTTTAACCGTCCCTTCCGCAATCCCGAGTACACGACAAATTTGCTTATTGCTATTTCCCTGAACAACAAGATGCAGAATCTCACGTTGTCGGGGTGATAGTGTGCACAGCGGGGATGGATAATTCTGCATGCGTATTAATTTATGTTCGCGCAGGCAACTATCCGGTAAATATATTCTCCCTTGCCGCACCCATTCAATTGCCTGCAATAACTCTTCCGACTCCATTTTCTTGGTTAAAATCCCTGCCGCACCACATTCCAGAAAATAAATCGGGTTGACATTATCCAGCCGTGAAAAATTCATCAACACTAAAATAGTGTCCGCCTGCGATTTTAACTGGGTTAATAACGCTCTTTTTTTCTCTATTTCATAATCCGCATCCAGAATAACAACATCCGTCCTGACTTTTATTAAACCTTTCCAGACCTCATCTTCGGTATGTGCTGCTGTGATGTGTAATGCGGGCGCAAGTTCCGCCCAACGGCATCGGATGCCATGAATGAACAGCGGCAATTCATCATAAATAAGTATATTCATTGTCGTCCCACTTAAATAATCGTTATCTTGTTAGCGGCACTTAAACCCTTCAAACAAACCTTAAACAACGGTTGCTGCGGGATGAAAAGTAATAACACCAGGAGAAACTTTCAATTGCAGGAGTAATGCCGGTTTAATTTATTAAGCACAGCCCGCCCCATTTCGCCATGTAACTTTCGATACAGACCATTCCATACAGACACAATGATTTCCGAAAACATAACTTTAAGCGCATGGATGCTTTTTTAATCGATATCCATGATTAATGGGCAGACATATTCTGCTCCCCCCAAACATCGAGGAATGAATTATGCCAGATGCAAATGTTGATGCCGGATTTATTGGTTCAGTTATTAGTTCATTGCCGCTAGACAGTATGATTTCCGCGCCATTACAGGCAATGATTAAAGCCCAAACCCAGGCAGCCAAAAGTTATACCGATTTCTTATTAAGCGTCTGTATTAAAGATGGCAAAGCCGTTTCGGTACAGTTTGATTATGAGGAGACCCTCGTCGATGAGAAAGGCGTGACGACCGGTACGCAAACCAAAGTCATGCGTATTCCTCTGCTGGCGGCAGTGGTACACCCCATCATCTGTATCGAAGAAGGGACCATCGACTTCGAGCTTGAGATCCATCAGAGCGCAGCCAGCAATGAAAGCAGCAGCCAGGAAGGCTCCCTGGAGGGCAAAATCGGCTGGGGTCCATTCTCCGTTAGCGTCAAGGGCAGCGTGAGCCATAAGTCAGAACAGACCCGTTCGACCGATACCCGTGCCAAATACTCCATCCACACCTCCGTTAAACGTCAGCCGATGCCGGAAGCACTTAGCCGCGTGGTCGATTATCTGACCAATGCTGCTACCAAACCGGCACAACGCGCTGGAGATCAACCCGCTGAGCTGCCTGCAACCAACAGTTCAGGTCTGATTACACCAGCACCAGCACCAGCCCCAGCCGCGCCTGCTCAGGGGGGTAACGGCTAACCCGTACAATGCATTCAAACGCATTTATTACCCCTAACAGGTGTCCGGTTAACGGGCACCTGCCTGATGGAGAAAAAATATGCCTGATTCACGTCGATTCTGGTTCAGCCGTAAAACGCCCGGCGATGTAAAGCCTGAAGCCAGTACCGAACCCCCGGCAGATAAACCGACGACGGTATCGTCAGATCCCCCCTCTGCCGCAACTCCGTCTCCTTCTCCCGCTGGGGAGGAGGAGAACGCCGGAAGCAATGACGGAGGTGGCGGCGGGGGCGATGACGGAACGCCGCCCCCCCCTGCCGGCAACAAGGGCAACCACGCGATGGGATTAGATGCCCTGATACAAGGGCTCCAGCACGCCGCCTTTAGCGCCAACCAGTATATGGCCCATCAGTACGTTGCCGTGCTCTCGCAGCTATTTGAGCAGGCCCCGGACGGCAGCTACAAACCCGACTATGCCGAGCTTCAGCTGGATGACGGGCATCGATTGAACGTACCGCTGGTGACACTTGCTCCACCGCGCAATCTGTCAATGGAGAGAATGAAGATGCGCCTGACCGTTCGCGGTGATGCCACAGAAGCCATCAGCACGCTGACAGGACAGGGAGAGCGGGGTCACTTCCACGTCACGATGGCGCCCCAGCCCCATGAGGGCAAAACGGACAGCCAGAACATTGATATTGAAATTGATTTTGTCGCTCAGGAACCGCCGGAAGCGGTGCTGCGCCTGCTTGATGAATTTATCCACCGTATGACCCCCGTCCCCGTAAAGGAGAATAGCCATGAGTAATGCCTTGAAAACAACCGGCAATGGCGGCATTGCCCTTATCAAACAGTACGAAGGCCTGCGTTTAACCACCTACAAAGACGCAGTCGGTATTCCGACTATCGGTTACGGTCACGTCGAAAACCCGATCCCGCCAGGCGGCACGCGGACCATCACCGCAGAAGCCGCAGAACAGCTCCTTCGTGATGACCTGCAGCGTTTTGAGCACGAGGTTAACAACATGCTGACTGCGGAGGTGACGCAGAACCAGTTCGATGCTCTGGTGAGCTTCGCCTTCAATCTGGGCCCGGCCAATCTGAAGAGTTCAACCCTGTTACGCAAAGTGAACAGCGGAGACGTTAACGGCGCCGCCGACGAATTTCTGAAATGGAACCATGCGGGTGGTCAGGTCCTGGCGGGCCTGACAGCACGTCGTAACGCTGAAAAAACTCTTTTTTTATCCTGATCAATCACGAGGTGTAAAATGACAATTCGAATTCTTTCCTGGCGTGCTGACTCCTTTACGCATGAGGCAGACGACCTGCGAAGTGTGGATAACGATCTTCTGACTCACGCCAAAGAGCGGATGGAGTTTCGCCTGAACCAGGTTATTGCTGAGCTCAAAGCGGTGCTGGAAACTGACACCGGTAGCTGGGACCATACCTTTGTCACGCTTCCGGAATTTTTCTGGAATACCCGCTGGAGTAATGTGCTCAGTGAAGATGAACTCATGCAACTCGGTGACTTCTACATGGACCATGTCAGCGACTACGTTAACAGGCTGATTGATGCCTTCCCGGCCCGTTCCGGGGATCCCTCTTCTGCCATCACGTTTCTGGCGGGAACATGTGCCATCCTCTACCGCGACGATAAAGAGAGTGAGAAGACGCCCTGCCACGATCCCGTTTTTCACGCTGTGAATTGGCTGCTGTGCGGGCAGAATACCCGTAGCGATAAATCTCTGACGATGTGGCCAAAACGCTACGTTTCCACAATTGATTTCTTTCCTCAGGTGAACGGTCACGCGATCCCAGGTCATATTTCAGCCCAATTACCGAATGGTCAAATCATTCATATTGGCAGCAGCAGTGAAGTGTCGGCAGAATCAGTGCATGGGATCGTCATCACCGATTACTTCACCAATACTTATGCTGACGATAAGCCATTTAGCATTGATATCTGCCTGGATTATTTTACCCAGAACGGTGTTCGCCCGGCGGGCTGGGAACAGCGGGTAGCGGAGCTGCGGAGTAAACAAAGTGACATTGATTTCCTGATAGCCTGCGGAATGCCGGCTGGCGATCCGCCGCAAAACCCTGGCGGCGTACAATTCCTTGTACGCAACGATGGTATGCCAGGCGTTTCCCAATGTCAGGCGTGGTCGTTCAGCGCCAGGGGGGCGTCACCCGTTGCGGCGACCAACCCGACCGCTAATTTTGTGAGATTTTTGCTGTAGAGCGAAACCAGCGGATTCCCTCCGACACGCTTCGGAGGGAATTTCATTTATTTCTGTTTCATAAACTCCCGGTACGCCGCCACGACCTGCAGAAAGTCCTCCACGCCGCACAGCGACAGGCTCTCTTCGTCGTAGTAGCTCATCCCCTCTTCCATCTCGTCGCCCGAGAATTCCAGCTGATTGGCCCGCACCATCACCTCTTCGCCATCCATCCACAGCGTGTATTCATGACCCGCACGTTGCCAGGAGCGTTCACTGCCTTTTATCGCATTCGCCGCCTGTTCAACTTCATCAAGAAGCGCAAGATTTTCTTTCACTTCTTCGTTAAACCAGTGTCCAACGGCTTCGTGGCCCATCGACATACGCACTTTCACCACCCCGGTGATGTCGCGCAGAAATTCGTAATCCATAGTGTTTTCCTCTGCAAAGCCATTACGGTAATTATCGCAGCAGAGAGGAAGAAAAAAAGCGTGTGAGGTGGGAGGAATGAAAATAAAAAGGTGAGAGCAAGGCCCTGCGGCCTGATGCCCTCACCCCGGCCCTCTCCCACGGGAGAGGGTGCAAACACTAAAAACCGTCTCGTGGAGACGGTTTTGCTTTTATACCGCCGTCTGGAAGATCACCCCGTCAGCTTTCTCAGTGTACTGAGAGAGCTGGTCAAAGTTCAGATAGCGATAGGTATCCACCGCCGTCTTATCAACCTGAGCAACGAAGGTCTGGTACTCTTCCGGCGTTGGCAGTTTGCCAATCAGCGCCGCAACCGCCGCCAGCTCAGCAGAAGCCAGGTAGACGTTCGCACCGGTACCTAAACGGTTCGGGAAGTTACGGGTAGAGGTGGAGACCACCGTCGCACCGTCTGCCACGCGCGCCTGGTTACCCATACACAGGGAACAACCCGGGATTTCGATGCGCGCACCGCTCTTACCAAACACGCTATAGTAACCCTCTTCAGTCAGCTGCGCCGCATCCATACGGGTTGGTGGCGCAACCCACAGGCGGGTTGGCAGCTGGCCTTTATGAGTATCCAGCAGTTTACCGGCAGCACGGAAGTGACCGATGTTGGTCATACAGGAACCGATGAACACTTCGTCGATCTTATCGCCCTGCACGTCAGACAGCAGACGCGCATCGTCAGGATCGTTCGGCGCACAGAGAATTGGCTCTTTAATGTCTGCCAGATCGATGTCGATCACCGCCGCATATTCTGCGTCAGCATCGGCTTCCAGCAGCTGCGGATCCGCCAGCCATTTCTCCATCCCCTGAATACGACGCTCCAGCGTACGACGGTCGCCGTAGCCTTCCGCAATCATCCACTTCAGCAGGACGATGTTAGAGTTCAGATACTCAATGATCGGCTCTTTGTTCAGCTTGATGGTACAACCCGCGGCGGAACGCTCTGCAGACGCATCGGTCAGCTCGAATGCCTGCTCAACTTTGAGGTCCGGCAGCCCTTCAATTTCCAGGATGCGGCCAGAGAAGATGTTTTTCTTACCTTTCTTCTCAACGGTCAGCAGGCCTTGTTTGATGGCATACAGCGGGATAGCGTGAACCAGGTCGCGCAGGGTGATACCCGGCTGCATTTTACCTTTGAAGCGCACCAGTACCGATTCCGGCATATCCAGCGGCATCACGCCGGTCGCTGCGGCAAACGCCACCAGACCGGAGCCCGCAGGGAAGGAGATACCAATCGGGAAACGGGTATGGGAGTCACCGCCGGTACCTACAGTATCCGGCAGCAGCATACGGTTCAGCCAGGAGTGGATAACACCGTCGCCCGGACGCAGGGAGACGCCGCCACGGTTCATGATGAAGTCTGGCAGCGTGTGGTGCGTGGTTACGTCAACCGGCTTCGGATACGCCGCCGTGTGACAGAAGGACTGCATGACCAGATCGGACGAGAAGCCCAGGCACGCCAGGTCTTTCAGCTCGTCACGGGTCATTGGGCCAGTGGTGTCCTGAGAGCCCACAGAGGTCATCTTCGGCTCGCAGTAAGCGCCAGGACGGATACCGGCCACGCCGCACGCACGGCCAACCATTTTCTGCGCCAGCGAGAAGCCACGATTGCTTTCTGCTACGTCTTTCGCATGACGGAACACGTCTGAGTGCGGCAGACCCAGCGCTTCACGCGCTTTGGTGGTCAGGCCACGACCGATGATCAGCGGGATACGGCCACCGGCACGCACTTCGTCGATCAGTACGTCGGTTTTCAGCTCGAAGCTCGCCAGCAGCTCGTTGGTGTCGTGGTTACGGACTTCACCTTTGTACGGGTAAACGTCAATCACGTCGCCCATGTTCAGGTTAGAGACATCCACTTCGATTGGCAGTGCGCCAGCATCTTCCATGGTGTTGAAGAAGATTGGGGCAATCTTACCGCCCAGGCACAGGCCGCCACCGCGTTTGTTCGGCACATGCGGAATATCGTCACCCATAAACCACAGGACGGAGTTAGTGGCGGATTTACGGGAAGAACCGGTACCGACTACGTCACCGACGTAAGCCAGCGGGAACCCTTTTTTCTGCAACGCTTCGATCTGTTTGATCGGGCCGACAACGCCTGGCTGATCCGGCTCAATGCCTTCACGGGCGTTTTTCAACATCGCCAGTGCGTGCAGCGGGATATCCGGGCGAGACCATGCATCCGGTGCCGGAGAGAGGTCATCGGTGTTGGTTTCACCCGTGACTTTGAATACGGTAACGGTAATTTTTTCAGCCAGCGCAGGACGGTTCAGGAACCATTCTGCATCGGCCCAGGACTGCATCACCTGCTTCGCATAGACGTTGCCTGCTTTGGCTTTTTCTTCCACATCGTAGAAGTTATCGAACATCAGCAGCGTTGAAGAGAGCGCTTTAGCGGCAATCGGTGCCAGCTTGTCGTTATCCAGCGCGTCAATCAGCGGATGAATGTTATAACCACCCTGCATGGTGCCGAGCAGTTCAATGGCTTTTTCAGGAGTAACCAGTGGGGAGGTGGCTTCGCCTTTGGCGATAGCAGCAAGGAATCCGGCTTTTACGTAGGCAGCTTCATCTACGCCAGGCGGTACGCGGTTGATCAGCAGATCTAACAGGAATTCTTCTTCGCCCTTAGGCGGGTTCTTCAGCAGCTCGACGAGCGCGGCCATTTGGGTTGCATCTAACGGTTTGGGTACAATTCCCTCGGCGGCACGTTCTGCTACGTGCTTACGGTATTCTTCTAGCACGACGGTTCTCCTCGCTCTCATTGTCATATGCGGCGGGCGTTCTCTTCACGCTCCTGTGAGACAGCAGTTTGTAGGGTAAATGCCCGATACCGCGTCGGGCAGCATAGCAGGATTTCTGCACAGTGTTAATCCGTTTACAAAAAAGCAACATTAAAAAATTTGCTGAATCGTTAAGCATGGTGTAGAGGGCAGACGGGGGGAATTTTGGCAACAAAAAAACCGCCTGAAAGCGGTTTATTTGTTGCCTTGCGGTGGTAGCACACCGGGTTGGCAGATTTGCGGCAACACCAACGTGAAATATTGTGCATCACTCCCTGTGGGCTTGCAAGCTGCTATCACGATTTTGCGTAGCGCCTTCCCATTTCGTATGAAAGCCCATGTAATTGCATTTTTTGCCTTCTTCAGATCCATTGAATTGACTATTCTTCTCCGCGGCCTGCTCCGCTGGTGTAGCAACCAGTCACCGGGCCCGGGAGCAGTTCCTTCATCTACGCGGCAACATCAACTTGCCAGGTTCTGCCTTTCCCGGTGAAGAATGAACCCGCGTAGCCTGTACAGGAACGCACGCAATGGAGATGCGAATCACTGCGCTGATCGTTGCGCTCGGTTTACTGCTTACGGCACTGCACGGTGGCTGGAACATATCCGACATCACAGTGCTGTTTGTTGTCAACTTCGGCAACTAGCTGCTGGCCGCTCGCAAGAGCGGCCTTCTGAAATCCCAGCGGCTTTTCAGCTATCACATATAATTGTGTAATAAATACTCACACTCTTTATCCGGACGTACCGGCAGTTCCCCAACAAAAGTCAAAACAGTAAAAGGCGAGTGAATAATACTCACGCCAACCGTAACGCCTCACGGCACAGCGCCTGTCTCGTTGGAGTCATTTTATGAAGTTGCCCTTTAAACCACATCTGCTTGTTCTTCTGTGCAGTGCCGGGCTGTTTGCCGCCTCAGGCGTCATGTTTGTCAAAAGTCGGGCGACAGAGCCTGTCGTCCCCGCTCCCGTCGCACAGCAACCGGTAACCCCCGCAGCAGCGCAACCCGCCCCTGTCGTCGCCCCAGCCTATACGGCCGCGCAAATCGATCAGTGGGTTGCTCCCATCGCGCTCTATCCGGATGCCCTGCTGTCCCAAATTTTAATGGCCTCGACCTACCCGGCCAACGTCATCCAGGCGGCGCAGTGGTCCAAAGACAACCCTAAAATGGAAGGAGACGCCGCTATCCAGGCCGTTGCCAGCCAGCCCTGGGATCCCAGCGTAAAATCGCTGGTCGCGTTTCCTCAACTGATGTCGCTGATGGGTGAAAACCCGCCATGGGTACAAAATCTGGGGGATGCGTTTCTCGCGCAACCGAAGGATGTCATGGATTCCGTCCAACGCCTGCGCGCGCTGGCTCAAAAGACCGGCGCCTTACAATCGACGCCTCAGCAGACGGTCACCACCGTGACGAAACCTGCCCCGGCCAAATCGGCCACCAGCGAATCGACGACTTCCACCACGCCTGCCCCGACGGTGATCAAAATTGAATCCGCGGATCCGCAGGTCGTTTACGTCCCCACCTATAACCCCAATACCGTTTACGGTACCTGGCCAAACACGGCTTACCCGCCAACCTATCTTCCTCCTTCTCCGGGAGAGCAGTTTACGGACAGTCTGGTCAAAGGCTTAGGCTTCAGCCTGGGTGTGGCGACAACCTACGCCATCTTCAGCAACATCGACTGGGATGATGACGACGACTGGGACCACCATCATGACGATGACTGGAATCACGGCGGCTATAACCGCAACGGTGATAACAATATCAATATTAACGTTGAGAATTTCAACAAAATCAGTGGGCAACGCCTGACGGATGCCAACCGCACCTGGCAGCATAACCCGGCGTATCGGGAAGGTGTGCCCTACCCCACCAGCCAGCTTAATAACCGCTTCCATCCCACTAACACGGTAACGGGGCTCAGTTCTACGCAGCAAAAACCGGTTAACCGCGACAGCCAGCGTCAGGCGGCCCTGAGCCAGATGGAGAAATCGACGGGTAAAACCTTCCCGCAAACCGCGCGTCCGGGAACCAAAGATGCACAGCGCCAGGCTTCAGGCGAACAGTTGAAGCAGATATCCCAGCGCAACAACTACCGTGGCTACGACACCAGACCGCAAACGGCAAAGCGAACCACCTCGCAGCAGCGTGATAATCACCCTGCCGTAACCCAGCGGCAGGAGAAACGGATCGCGCAGCCTGCTCAGCAACGCCATATCCCGCAGCGAACCAGCCAGCCTCGCGCAAATGCCTTGAGCGGCAACGACAGCCGCTCTGCCAACTGGCAAGCCCAGCAGCAACGGGGGGCGCAAAGCAGACAATTGGCTGCCCGTCATCAGCAGCCGCGTCAGGCCCCTGCCGGACGTGCTGAACACCGTGAATTCCGTCATCGTTAAGGGAGCCAACATGAAAAAGAATCTTGTCTGTGGAATGGTGTTGTTCATGATGTCCGCCGCTGCGATGGCACAGCAATCCTTCAGCACGCCCGCTCAGGCGACCGATGCGCTGGCGCATGCCATCAGTGAGCAGAATGAAACGGCGATGAACAATCTGCTTGGAGAGAACTGGCGCGATTTTCTGCCGCCAGAAGGGGTCGATCCTGATGCCGTCGATCGTTTCCTCCGCGACTGGAAGGTGCGGCACAACACGGTTATCGATGGTAATACGGCGCATCTGGTCGTCGGAAATAACGACTGGCAGTTGCCCATCCCGGTTGTCAAAACCGCTGCCGGATGGCAATTCGATATCAAGGAGGGCGCCGAGGAGATCCTGACCCGCGAGATCGGGCGTAACGAGCTTGCCGCCATCGAAGCATTACATGCCTATGTGGATGCCCAGCAGAGCTATTTCGCCATGAATCAAAAATACGCGCAGAAAATTGTCAGCTCTGAAGGGAAAAAAGATGGTCTCTACTGGCCCGTTTCGCCGGGTGAAGCCCCCAGCCCGCTGGGGCCGGCCTTCAGCCCCAAAGAGCCCGGTGCAGGCTATCACGGCTATCGGTTCCGTATCCTGCCTGATGAGAAAGGCTTTGCGATGGTGGCATGGCCCGTCAGCTATGGCCAGACAGGCGTCATGAGCTTTGTGATAAACCAGGATGACAAAGTGTACCAGGCCGATCTCGGCAATGACTCTGAGCAGAAAGCCCGGGCGTTAACTACCTATAACCCGGATAAAACCTGGCAGCCTGTGGCTCCCTGAATCCAGCACATAAAAAAAGCGGCCACAGGCCGCTTTTTTTGTCTGAAGAAACTTATTTCTTCTTCGCTTTCGCGTTTGGCAGGTCGGTGATGCTACCTTCAAACACTTCTGCCGCCAGGCCCACGGACTCGTGCAGAGTTGGGTGAGCGTGGATGGTCAGCGCGATGTCTTCCGCGTCGCAACCCATTTCGATCGCCAGACCGATTTCACCCAGCAGCTCGCCGCCGTTGGTACCGACAATCGCACCACCGATAACGCGGTGAGTCTCTTTGTCGAAGATCAGTTTGGTCATACCGTCTGCGCAATCGGAAGCGATAGCACGGCCAGAAGCAGCCCACGGGAAGGTGGCGGTTTCGTAGCTGATGCCTTTCTCTTTCGCTTCTTTCTCGGTCAGACCGACCCATGCCACTTCTGGCTCGGTGTACGCGATAGATGGGATCACTTTCGGATCGAAGTAGTGTTTCATGCCGGCGATAACTTCAGCGGCAACGTGACCTTCGTGAACACCTTTGTGCGCCAGCATTGGCTGACCGACGATATCGCCGATAGCAAAGATGTGCGGCACGTTAGTGCGCAGCTGCTTGTCAACGCGGATGAAGCCACGGTCGTCCACTTCCACGCCAGCTTTGCCCGCGTCGAGGTTCTTACCGTTCGGCACACGGCCGATCGCCACCAGCACGGCGTCGTAACGCTGTGGTTCGGATGGCGCTTTTTTACCTTCCATGGAAACGTAAATACCGTCTTCTTTCGCTTCAACGGCAGTCACTTTGGTTTCCAGCATCAGGTTGAATTTCTTGCTGATACGCTTGGTGAAGACTTTAACGATGTCTTTATCCGCAGCCGGGATAACCTGGTCGAACATTTCAACCACGTCAATGTCTGAACCCAGTGCATGGTACACGGTACCCATTTCCAGACCGATGATACCGCCGCCCATAACCAGCAGACGTTTTGGAACGGTTTTCAGTTCCAGGGCATCGGTGGAATCCCACACGCGTGGATCTTCATGTGGAATGAATGGCAGTTCGATTGGACGAGAGCCCGCCGCGATGATCGCGTTGTCGAAGTTGATTACGGTTTTGCCGTTTTCGCCTTCCACTTCAAGGGTGTTCGCGCCGGTGAATTTACCCAGACCGTTAACCACTTTCACTTTACGGCCTTTCGCCATGCCAGCCAGACCACCGGTCAGCTGAGTGATAACTTTCTCTTTCCAGGTACGGATTTTATCAATATCGGTTTTCGGCTCGCCGAAGACGATACCGTGTTCAGCCAGCGCTTTGGCTTCTTCGATAACTTTCGCTACGTGCAGCAGCGCTTTAGAAGGGATACAACCTACGTTCAGACAAACACCACCAAGGGTGTTGTAACGTTCTACGATGACGGTTTCCAGACCTAAATCAGCGCAACGGAAGGCTGCAGAGTAACCTGCGGGACCTGCCCCAAGTACCACGACCTGAGTTTTGATTTCAGTACTCATCATGACCTCTTATTGATTTCCGGCGGTCCAGGTACTTGTCGCCCTTCATCCACCGGGACGTTCTATCCGCCCGCAGTTTACAAAATTGTTAACAATTTTGAAACAACAAACGGCTCACGAATTGTCGCTTTCGCCAATAACCTCACAAACCACATGAGATTAACAGAAAAAAGCCGGCCGACTGGCCGGCTTTTCACTTACATCACCAGGCGGCGAATGTCGCTCAGCATGTTGTTGATGATGGTGATGAAACGCGCACCATCAGCACCGTCGATCACGCGGTGGTCGAAGGACAGAGAGATTGGCATCATCAGACGCGGCACAAACTCTTTGCCATTCCACACCGGCTCCATCGCGGACTTGGACACACCGAGGATAGCCACTTCCGGCGCGTTAACAATCGGTGCGAAGTGGGTAGTACCCAGGCCGCCGATGCTGGAGATAGTGAAGCAGCCGCCCTGCATTTCGCCGGCAGTCAGCTTACCATCACGCGCTTTTTTGGAGATGGTGGTCAGTTCACGGGACAGCTCAGTGATGCTCTTCTTGTTCACGTCTTTGAAGACCGGAACAACCAGACCATTTGGCGTATCAACCGCAACACCGATGTTGATGTATTTCTTCAGCGTCAGCTTCTGGCCATCTTCGGACAGGGAGCTGTTGAAGCGTGGCATCTGCTCCAGGGCAGCGGCAACGGCTTTCATGATGAAGACCACTGGGGTGAATTTCACGTCCAGTTTACGCTTCTCAGCTTCGGCGTTCTGCTGTTTACGGAACGCTTCCAGATCGGTGATATCGGTTTTGTCGAAGTGCGTAACGTGCGGGATCATGACCCAGTTACGGCTCAGGTTAGCACCAGAGATTTTCTGGATGCGGCCCAGTTCCACTTCTTCAATTTCACCGAACTTGCTGAAGTCCACTTTCGGCCATGGCAGCATGCCCGGGATACCGCCGCCTGCGGCTGCAGCTGGTGCAGCTTCAGCGCGTTTCACCGCGTCTTTCACATAAGCCTGAACGTCTTCGCGCAGGATACGACCTTTACGGCCAGTTCCTTTCACTTTCGCCAGGTTCACGCCGAATTCGCGCGCCAGGCGACGAATCAGCGGGGTCGCGTGGACGTAAGCGTCGTTTTCAGCGAACTCAGATTTGCTTTCCGCTTTTGCAGCAGGTGCCGCTGGTTTAGCAGCCTGAGCCGGTGCAGCAGCCGGTGCTGGAGCAGCCGCGGCAGCCGGAGCGGCTGCAGGCGCAGCGCCTTCCACTTCGAAGACCATGATCAGAGAGCCGGTAGAGACTTTGTCGCCGGTGCTGATTTTGATCTCTTTAACGGTACCCGCGAACGGCGCAGGCACTTCCATAGAGGCTTTGTCGCCTTCAACGGTGATCAGTGACTGTTCAGCGGCAACTTTGTCGCCCACTTTCACCATCACTTCGGTCACTTCGACTTCGTCACCGCCGATGTCAGGAACGTTAACGTCTTTCACGCCGCCTGCTGCTGGTGCAGCCGCAGGAGCCGGAGCAGCAGTCTGAGCTGGCGCAGCAGCAGGTGCAGCACCCGCCACTTCGAAGATCATGATCAGAGAGCCGGTAGACACTTTGTCACCGGTGTTGATCTTGATCTCTTTAACGGTGCCCGCGAACGGTGCCGGCACTTCCATAGACGCTTTATCGCCTTCTACGGTGATCAGAGACTGCTCAGCTGCCACGGTATCGCCCACTTTCACCAGGATTTCAGTGACTTCAACTTCGTCACCGCCGATGTCAGGCACGTTAACTTCTTTCGCGCTCGCGGCAGCTGCTGGAGCAGCGGCGGCCGGAGCTTCTTTCTTCTCTTCCTGCGCAGGTGCAGCAGTTGCTGCACCGTCGGCGGAATCGAAAATCATGATCAGTTTGCCAGTCTCGGTTTTATCGCCAACAGAGACTTTGATCTCTTTAACGATGCCAGCCTGAGGAGACGGGACTTCCATAGAGGCTTTGTCGCCTTCTACGGTGATCAGCGACTGTTCAGCTTCAACTTTGTCGCCTACTTTGACCAGGATCTCGGTGATTTCAACTTCATCAGCCCCGATGTCCGGTACATTGATTTCGATAGCCATTATTCTTTTACCTCTTACGCCAGACGCGGGTTAACTTTTTCTGCATCGATGTTGAATTTGGTAATTGCGTCCGCAACCACTTTCTTATCGATTTCGCCACGTTTAGCCAGTTCGCCCAGTGCTGCTACAACCACGTAAGAAGCATCAACTTCGAAGTGGTGACGCAGGTTTTCGCGGCTGTCAGAACGACCGAAGCCGTCAGTACCCAGTACACGATAATCATCAGCTGGAACGTAAGTACGAACCTGCTCAGCGAACAGTTTCATATAGTCAGTAGACGCCACCGCTGGCGCGTCGTTCATCACCTGAGCGATGTACGGAACGCGTGGGGTTTCCATTGGGTGCAGCATGTTCCAGCGCTCACAATCCTGGCCATCACGCGCCAGTTCAGTGAAGGAGGTCACGCTGTACACGTCGGAACCCACACCGTAGTCTTTCGCCAGGATCTGCGCTGCTTCACGAACGTGACGCAGAATAGAACCGGAGCCCAGCAGCTGAACTTTACCTTTGCTACCTTCGATGGTTTCGAGTTTGTAGATACCTTTACGGATACCTTCCTCGGCACCTGCTGGCATTGCCGGCATGTGGTAGTTTTCGTTCAGGGTGGTGATGTAGTAGTAAATGTTCTCTTGCGCTTCGCCGTACATGCGCTGCAGACCGTCATGCATGATGACTGCCACTTCGTACGCGTAAGACGGGTCGTAAGAGATACAGTTAGGGATAGTCAGAGACTGAATGTGGCTGTGGCCATCTTCGTGCTGCAGACCTTCACCGTTCAGGGTCGTACGACCGGAAGTACCACCAATCAGGAAGCCGCGAGCCTGCTGGTCGCCTGCCTGCCAGCACAGGTCACCGATACGCTGGAACCCGAACATGGAGTAGTAGATGTAGAACGGGATCATCGGCAGGTTGTTGGTGCTGTAAGAGGTCGCAGCAGCCAGCCAGGATGCGCCTGCGCCCAGCTCGTTGATACCTTCCTGCAGGATCTGACCTTTCTCGTCTTCTTTGTAGTAAGCAACCTGCTCACGGTCCTGCGGGGTGTACTGCTGGCCGTTCGGGCTGTAGATACCGATCTGACGGAACAGACCTTCCATACCGAAAGTACGCGCTTCGTCAGCGATGATTGGCACCAGACGATCTTTGATCGACTTGTTCTTCAGCATCACGTTCAGGGCACGAACGAAAGCGATAGTGGTGGAGATCTCTTTGTTCTGCTCTTCCAGCAACTGAGAGAAGTCTTCCAGCGCTGGCAGTTCCAGTTTCTCGGTGAAGTTAGGCTGACGAGCTGGCAGGTAGCCTTTCAGCGCCTGACGACGTTCGTGCAGGTACTTGTACTCTTCAGAACCTTCCGGGAAGGTGATGTAAGACAGGTTTTCTACCTGCTCATCGGTCACTGGCACGTTGAAACGGTCGCGAATATAGCGCACGCCGTCCATGTTCATTTTCTTAACCTGGTGAGCGATGTTTTTACCTTCTGCGGTATCACCCATGCCGTAACCTTTGATGGTGTGGGCCAGGATTACAGTCGCTTTACCTTTGGTTTCGCGCGCTTTTTTCAGTGCAGCGTAGATTTTCTTCGGATCGTGACCACCACGGTTCAGCGCCCAGATCTGCTCGTCAGTCCAGTCTGCAACCAGTGCGGCGGTTTCAGGATATTTGCCGAAGAAGTGCTCACGAACGTAGGCACCGTCTTTGGATTTGAAGGTCTGGTAGTCACCGTCAACGGTTTCGTTCATCAGCTGGATCAGTTTACCGCTGGTGTCTTTACGCAGCAGTTCGTCCCAACGGGAACCCCACATTACTTTGATAACGTTCCAGCCAGCACCTGCGAAGATGCCTTCCAGTTCGTTGATGATCTTACCGTTACCGGTTACCGGACCATCCAGACGCTGCAGGTTACAGTTGATGATGAAGCACAGGTTGTCCAGCTTCTCACGGGTAGCGATGGTGATCGCACCTTTAGATTCTGGCTCATCCATCTCACCGTCGCCCAGGAAGGCGTAAACGGTTTGCTCAGAGGTATCTTTCAGACCACGGTGTTCCAGGTACTTCAGGAATTTCGCCTGATAGATTGCACCGATTGGGCCCAGACCCATGGATACGGTCGGGAACTGCCAGAATTCAGGCATCAGTTTAGGGTGCGGGTAAGAAGACAGACCTTTACCGTGAACTTCCTGACGGAAGTTGTTCATCTGCTCTTCAGTCAGACGACCTTCCAGGAATGCACGTGCATAGATGCCCGGAGAGATGTGGCCCTGGAAGTACACCAGGTCGCCGCCGTCTTTCTCGTTAGCAGCACGGAAGAAGTGGTTGAAGCACACTTCGTAAACGGTCGCAGAGGACTGGAAGGACGCCATGTGGCCACCCAGCTCCAGATCTTTCTTGGACGCACGCAGAACGGTCATGATGGCGTTCCAGCGGATGGCAGAACGGATACGGCGTTCCAGATCCAGATTGCCCGGGTATTCCGGTTCGTCTTCAACGGCAATCGTGTTTACGTAGTTGCTAGCCCCTGCACCTGAAGCAACCTTCACGCCGCCTTTGCGGGCTTCAGAAAGCAGCTGATCAATCAGATACTGAGCGCGCTCAACACCTTCTTCACGGATGACCGATTCGATCGCCTGTAGCCAGTCGCGAGTTTCGATCGGATCCACGTCATTTTGGAGACGTTCTGACATGGGGGTATTCCTTATCTATCTAATACGTTGATTTGTCTGGAACCTGTCCCATTGTATTTTCGTCAGAAAACACAATAAGACAGGTTCTGCGTTTAGTTGCCGCGCTCTAAAAGTACCTGGCGCTTAATCCTTTCGTTGCTGTATGCGGCGTAATGAACGTTCGCGACGCGATTGTTCTCGGCTGCGGTCCAGCAAGATTTCCTCAATGAAAGCCAGATGTCGGTGCGACGCTTCGCGCGCCTGCTCCGGTTCCCCGGCCATTATCGCCTCGAATACTCGGGTGCGATGGTTGCTTACCAGCGGGAGCATGTCCCGACGGGCATACAACAATTCAAAATTTTGACGAACGTTCTGGGCCAGCATCGGCTCCATGCAGCGTAGCAGATGGAGGAGCACTACGTTGTGTGCCGCTTCGGTGACGGCAATCTGATACTGGACGACGGCATTGGACTCGGCGTCTAAATCGCCGGACTGCTGTGCCCGTTCAATGGCCTGATGCAGTTCGCGGATACGCACGCGATCTTCATCAGTGCTGCGAAGGGCGGCGTAATAGGCCGCGATACCTTCAAGCGCGTGACGGGTCTCAAGCAGATCAAACTGGGATTCTGGGTGGTCAGAGAGAAGTTCTACCAGCGGATCGCTGAAGCTCTGCCACAGGCTGTTTTGAACAAAGGTTCCGCCGCCCTGGCGACGAAGCAGCAAGCCCTTTGCTTCGAGGCGTTGAATCGCCTCACGCAGAGAGGGGCGGGATACGTCGAACTGTTTAGCCAGCTCGCGTTCTGGCGGAAGTTTCTCACCCGGGCGCAGTGTCCCCTCGAGGATTAAAAACTCCAGCTGCTGCTCAATCACATCGGATAGTTTTGGTTGGCGAATTTTGCTGTAGGCCATATTCCCTGTCTTACGCCTTTTTGCCCGGAGTCAATTGGTCTTACCAATTTCAAGTTCGTATCGCTAAAGTAACAAAGTATTCACCTTCTGTCCATATTGGTTTTGATTGAAATCAGTAAACCCTGCACATTTTAACAACCTTACAGAAATAACGTTTCAGAAATGTAACTTTGCACAAATGAGCTGATTACTACCAAAGAGGGAGTTTTAACCATAATGAAACGAGGGCTTTTGCAATCTGAAGCGATTCAACAACGCAAAAAATGAAAATTCGCCCACTTTTAAGGCATTTCTATTCTATAGGTTGGGGTAGTAAGAATTAACGGTGCGATTTACAAATGCTTTCTTTTTATTCAACTCGTCATCAGCCCTTCATAAAGCAGGTGCATTCACAGGCGCTTACCACTATTCTTGCGCTTACGGAAGACATCTCCGCTTTTTTCGGTCTTATTAACCGTAAAGAAATAAATACAGAAAACGGATATTCATAATTACACACGCACAGCGTGAACATAACAACCACACACGAGGTTTCAAATGGAAGCTCAACAGCACGGCGATCAGCTTAAGCGCGGCCTTAAAAACCGCCATATACAGCTCATCGCATTGGGTGGTGCTATCGGCACAGGCCTGTTTCTGGGAAGCGCATCCGTCATCCAGTCGGCCGGTCCAGGCATTATTTTGGGTTACGCTATCGCAGGTTTTATTGCGTTTCTGATCATGCGCCAGTTAGGTGAGATGGTCGTTGAAGAGCCGGTTGCAGGCTCGTTCAGTCACTTTGCCTACAAATACTGGGGCAGTTTTGCCGGTTTCGCTTCCGGCTGGAACTACTGGGTGCTTTACGTTCTGGTGGCCATGGCAGAACTGACCGCCGTGGGGAAATACATTCAGTTCTGGTATCCCGAGATCCCAACCTGGGTTTCTGCGGCAGCGTTCTTCGTCATTATCAACGCCATCAACCTGACCAACGTCAAAGTGTTCGGTGAGATGGAGTTCTGGTTTGCCATCATCAAAGTCATTGCCGTGGTGGCGATGATTATCTTTGGCGGCTGGCTGCTGTTCAGCGGCAACGGTGGCCCACAGGCCACAGTGCGTAACCTCTGGGAGCAAGGTGGATTCCTGCCTCACGGGATGACCGGTCTGGTGATGATGATGGCCATTATTATGTTTTCCTTCGGGGGGCTGGAGCTGGTGGGGATCACCGCCGCTGAAGCCGACAACCCGGAGCAAAGCATCCCGAAAGCGACGAATCAGGTTATCTACCGAATTCTGATCTTCTATGTGGGTTCACTGGCCGTTCTGCTCTCGCTGCTGCCGTGGACACGCGTCACGGCCGACACCAGCCCGTTCGTCCTTATCTTCCACGAACTGGGCGATACCTTCGTGGCGAATGCGCTCAATATCGTCGTGCTGACGGCGGCGCTTTCCGTTTACAACAGCTGCGTGTACTGCAACAGCCGCATGCTGTTCGGCCTTGCGCAGCAGGGTAACGCACCAAAAGCCCTGCTGAACGTCGATAAGCGCGGCGTGCCGGTCAATACCATCATTGTTTCGGCTATCGTGACGGCGCTTTGCGTGCTGATTAACTACATGGCCCCCGAATCGGCGTTTGGCCTGCTGATGGCCCTGGTGGTCTCGGCTCTGGTGATTAACTGGGCGATGATCAGCCTGGCGCACATCAAGTTCCGCCGCGCTAAACAGCAGCAGGGCGTAACCACCCGCTTCCCTGCCCTGCTCTATCCGCTGGGTAACTGGGTTTGCCTGCTGTTTATGGCGGGCGTGCTGGTGATTATGCTACTCACCCCAGGCATGGCGATTTCCGTTTACCTGATCCCGGTCTGGATTGCGATCCTCGGCGTGGGGTATCTGGTAAAACAGAAAAACGGTAAAACCGTAAAAGCACATTAATAGCCCCTCAGCTCAGCACTCGTTTCGCGGGTGCTGAGCGTTTGTTACCTTCCTCACAAATTCACCTCGTCAGCCGCTTTATCCATATCACCGCCCTGATACTGCAACGCATATATCGATTAGCCAGCAAATAATTCTCTCCATACCGTCACCCGGAGAGCAGTCAATGGATAACAATAAACTGTCAGTAAAAGAGAAGATCGGCTATGGGATGGGCGATGCAGGATGCAACATCATCTTCGGCGCCATCATGTTGTTTGTTAATTATTTTTATACCGATATTTTTGGGCTGGCACCTGCGCTGGTCGGCGTGTTGCTGCTGTCTGTGCGCGTCATTGATGCCGTTACGGACCCGATCATGGGGGCCATCGCGGACCGTACCCGCAGTAAATATGGGCGGTTTCGTCCATGGCTTTTGTGGATTGCGTTCCCCTATGCGCTGTTCAGTATCCTGATGTTCACCACACCAGACTGGAGCTATAACAGCAAAGTTATCTATGCCTTTGTGACCTACTTCCTGCTCTCGTTAACCTATACGGCCATCAACATTCCCTACTGCTCGTTGGGCGGCGTGATCACCAATGACCCAAAAGAGCGCGTGGCCTGCCAGTCCTATCGCTTTGTGATGGTGGGTATTGCCACACTTTTGCTGTCGCTCACGCTCCTGCCGATGGCGGACTGGTTTGGTGGCGATAACAAAGCCAAAGGCTACCAGATGGCGATGACCGTGCTGGCGCTGATTGGTACCTGTATGTTCCTGTTCTGCTTCGCCACCGTGCGCGAGCGCGTACGTCCGGCGGTGCAGACCCATGATGAGCTGAAAAACGATCTGAAGGACGTATGGAAAAACGACCAGTGGGTACGCATTCTGCTGCTGACCCTCTGCAACGTCTGCCCGGGCTTTATCCGCATGGCGGCCACCATGTATTACGTCACCTGGGTAATGGGCCAGAGCACTCACTTTGCCACCCTGTTTATCAGCCTGGGCGTGGTGGGAATGATGCTCGGCAGTATGCTGGCGAAAGTGCTGACCGACCGCTGGTGTAAACTGAAAGTGTTCTTCTGGACCAACATCGTGCTGGCGCTTTTCTCCTGCGCGTTCTATTTCTTCGACCCGAAAGCGACCGTCACCATCGTGGTGCTCTACTTCCTGCTTAACATTCTTCACCAGATCCCATCTCCGCTGCACTGGTCGCTAATGGCCGATGTGGATGACTATGGCGAGTGGAAAACCGGTAAACGCATCACCGGGATCAGCTTCTCGGGCAATATCTTCTTCCTCAAGCTGGGGCTGGCGATTGCTGGCGCGATGGTGGGCTTCCTGCTCTCCTGGTATGGCTACGACGCCGGTGCGAAAGCGCAAAGCGCAGAGGCCATTAACGGGATCGTTCTGCTGTTTACCGTGATCCCGGGCGTGGGGTATTTGATCACTGCGGGCGTAGTGCGACTGCTGAAAGTGGATCGGGAAACCATGAAACAGATCCAGCTCGACCTGGAGAAACGCCGCACCAACTACAGCGAACTGAACGCCTGGCAGGAAACGAGAGCCGAAACAAAAGAAGGAACGCCGCATGCATAACTGGCCTAACCCGTTTATAGAACAACGCGCTGACCCGTACATTCTGCGTCATGAAGGGCAATATTATTTTATCGCCTCCGTGCCGCAATACGACAGACTGGCGATCCGCCGGGCAGCGTCGCTGGAAGGGCTGCGCAGTGCCGACGAGGTGGTCGTATGGCGCAAACCGGAGACCGGCCCGATGAGCCAGCTTATCTGGGCACCGGAACTGCATCATATCGACGGTAAGTGGTACATCTATTTTGCCGCCGCGCACACCCAGGCGCTGGATGGTCTGGGCATGTTCCAGCACCGCATGTTTGTGCTGGAGTGTGCCGACCGCGACCCGCTAACCGGCACGTGGACTGAAAAAGGCCAGGTAAAAACGCCCTTCGACACCTTTGCGCTGGACGCTACCACGTTCGTGCATCAGGGGAAACGCTGGTATCTGTGGGCGCAAAAAGCCCCGGATATCTCCGGCAACTCCAATCTCTATTTATGTGAAATGGAGAACCCGTGGACGCTGAAAGGCGAGCCGGTGATGCTCAGTAAACCGGAATATGACTGGGAGTGCCGCGGCTTCTGGGTCAACGAAGGCCCGGCGGTGCTGTTCCACGGCGACAAGTTGTTTATCAGCTATTCCGCCAGCGCGACCGACGAGAACTACTGCATGGGGCTGCTGTGGACAGAGATCAATGCCGATCCGCAAAATCCTGCCAACTGGCACAAGGCCTCGCGCCCGGTCTTCGTCACCAGCTACGAAAACCGCCAGTATGGGCCAGGCCATAACAGCTTTACACAAACGCCGGAAGGAGAAGATGTGCTGGTGTATCACGCGCGAAATTACACCGAAATTGAAGGCGATCCGCTTTATGACCCCAATCGTCATACCCGCCTGAAGCTCGTCCGCTGGCACGAAAACGGGATGCCTGATTTTGGCATCCCGCCTGCCGATACGCCGTAACCGCTACGGCACGCGGGTTCAGACCAGCGTGCCGTAAATGGTCAGCAACGCCACGATAACGACCACCACAAACGACGTTTTCTTCGCCATCGAGACCGCCGCTTTCGGCGTTTCTATCTTGTCGGTATGCGGCTCACGCGCCAGAGAGAACTGCGCCAGGCGTGTCAGCACCTGGTACTGCGAGGTATGACGGTCGCCAAGCGAGGCGAACCACGCCGGGAGCGCTTTTTCGCCATGGCCAATAAGCGCGTAGACCACACCCACCAGACGAACCGGAAGCCAGTCGAGCACGTGCAGGATCGCATCAATGCCGGAGAGCAAACGTTCATGCGGGGTGAGATAGCGGGCAAGCCAGGTCTGCCAGGCGCGCAGGAACGCATATCCCATCAGCAGTACCGGCCCCCACGGGCCCCCCACCACAAACCAGAACAGCGGCGCCAGGTAGTAGCGGAAGTTAATCCACAGCAGCGCGTTTTGCAGTTCACGCAGGAACTCGCGTTCATCGCAATCCGGCGGCACGCCGTGGATCATCGTCAGCTCGCTGGCCATGGCGCTACGTGCATGCGCATCATCACGGGAAGCGGCTTTCAGATAAGCGTGATAGTGCATACGCACCTTGCCTGCGCCAATACACAGCACGCCGAGCAGGATCCACACCACCAGTAGCGGCACGTTGAAAAAGAGGCCGTATAACGAGCGCAGCAGCAAGAACGTAATCACCATCACGCCCGCGGTCATCAGCAGCGTACGCAGCATGGAAAAATGGTTAATCCGGCGGAAAAGCACCTCCAGCCGGTGATCCAGATGCCAGTGCTCACCGAGTTTGAACAAGCGTTCAGCGATGATAACCAGCAGCATGGTAAACAACGTCATGTTATCTCCTTATTCTGACGACGCGGTAAGCATGGCGCGAAACCGGGGCCAGTCAAATGCAGGGCCAGGATCGGTTTTTCGCGCCGGGGCGATATCACAGTGTCCCGTAATGTTCTCTGCAATCGCAGGGTAAAGCCTGATGAGCGTTTGGGTGATATCCGCCAACCGCTGGTACTGTGCATCGGTATAAGGGGTGGTGTCCGTGCCTTCCAGTTCAATCCCAATAGAGAAGTCATTGCAACGCTCGCGCCCCTGATACATCGAGACACCCGCATGCCAGGCGCGCTTATCAAAAGGAACATACTGAACCACTTCGCCATCGCGACAGATCAGGCAGTGCGCCGATACGCGCAGATGCGCAATCTCAGCAAAGAAAGGATGGGCATCGGGATCTATCGTTCCCGTGAATAACGCATCGATCCACGGACCGCCAAACTCACCCGGCGGGAGACTAATGTTATGAACCACCAGCAGTGTGGGCTTTTCATCCTCCGGGCGGCCATCGTGGTGCGGCGAGGGTACACGCCGCGCATCCACCAGCCATCCGTCTTCTAACAACATGCTGGAACTCCTTATGTATGGTGCTGTTACTCGGTTCAGAGTAGCATGTTTCAATATTATGATTCGTTACCAATTTGGAGTTTTATCATGCCGCCTCGCCGCTACAACCCCGACCACCGACGTGAAGCGCTTCTGGAACGTATTAATATGGATATTCCGGCAAGCGTTGCCCATGCTTTGAAAGAAGATCTGGGCGGTGACGTCAGCGCGGACAACGATATTACCGCACAATTATTGCCGAAAGAGACACGCTCACACGCCGTGATCATCACCCGTGAAGATGGCGTGTTTTGCGGCAAGCGCTGGGTTGAAGAGGTATTTACTCAACTGGCTGGCGATGAGGTGCAAATCACCTGGCATGTTGAAGACGGTGACGCCATTACCGCAAACCAGCCGCTGTTTGAGCTTGAAGGCCCGTCCCGCGTGCTGCTGACCGGTGAACGTACCGCGCTTAACTTTGTTCAGACCCTTTCAGGGGTGGCAAGCGAAGTGCGTCGTTACGTTGACCTGCTGGCCGGTACCCATACGCAACTGCTGGACACCCGTAAAACGCTGCCGGGTCTGCGCACGGCATTAAAGTACGCGGTGCTTTGTGGCGGGGGAGCCAACCACCGTCTGGGGTTGTCCGACGCCTTCCTGATTAAAGAGAACCACATTATTGCCTCTGGCTCCGTGCGTCAGGCGGTGGAGAAAGCCTTCTGGCTGCACCCGGATGTGCCGGTTGAAGTGGAAGTTGAAAACCTCGAAGAGCTGGAGCAGGCCATCAAGGCCGGTGCCGATATCATCATGCTCGATAACTTTGAAACAGCACAGATGCGCGAGGCGGTGAAGCTCACCAACGGCCAGGCACAGCTCGAAGTTTCAGGAAACGTCACCTTCGAAACGATCCGTGAATTCGCCGAAACCGGCGTGGACTACATTTCTGTCGGGGCGCTGACCAAGCACGTTCGCGCCCTCGATCTCTCCATGCGCTTCAAATAACGTCGTCTCCCCTCTCTGCCTGGAGAGGGGAAATTTCAGCCCTCCTCGCAATCTCTCTGTTCTTCTCTGCAAGTAAGTACAAATTCCCTGAACGCCGCTTCACGTTCCATTTTTTGCCCCTCGTCTGCTTTTTTCCCCGCTGTCAGAGTAGCGCCACTTAACCCTGAGGAGCAGATATGAACAGACAACAAGGCTTCACGCTCATTGAGCTGATGGTGGTAATCGGCATTATTGCCATCCTGAGCGCCATTGGTATTCCCGCCTACCAGAACTACCTGCGAAAAGCGGCCCTGACCGACATGCTGCCAACGTTCGTGCCCTATCGCACGGCGATTGAACTTTGTGCCCTGGAACATGGCGGCGTGACGAGCTGCGACGGCGGCAGTAACGGTATCCCTTCTCCAACGACAACACGCTATGTCTCGGGAATGAGCGTGACGCAGGGCGTCGTGTCGTTAACCGGGCAGGAGAGCCTTAACGGACTTGAGGTGGTGGTGACGCCGCAATGGAGCAGTGGCAACGGTATGACGGGCTGGAAACGTAGCTGCAATATCAGCAATGACGGTACGCTCAAAGAGGCCTGCGAAGACGTTTTCCGTTTCGACAGTAACTGACAGGAGCGGACAATGAATTCAGATCAACTCGTCACCCTGTGCCAGCGCCACCATGCTTTGCTGCTGACCAGCGACGCCGACATGATTAGCATCGCCGTCGTGGGCAATCCCGCCGCTGAAATGATGGAAGCGCTACGTTTCGCCACGCAAAAACGTATTGATATTGAATGCTGGACAGCGGAGCGCATGGAAAAACACCGGCAGTTAACCGCGCAATCACACCTCCCGGTTGTTTTAACGCCGCACAACACGGTGAATATTCTCAACCACACCCTGCAGCAGGCGATCAACCAGCGCGCTTCTGACATTCATATCGAACCGATGGGGGATATCTGTCAGGTCCGCTTGCGTGTTGACGGTGTGCTTTGCCCGCTGCCACCGCTTTCTGCAGCGGTGGCAAATACCCTCACCGCTCGCTTAAAAGTGCTGGGCCAACTGGATATTGCGGAGCGCCGCTTACCGCAGGATGGTCAATTTACGATTGAACTGGCAAGCGAGCCGGTCTCTTTTCGCATCGCCACGCTTCCCTGCAGCGGCGGAGAGAAAATTGTGCTGCGCCTGCTGCATCAGGTTCATCAGGCGCTGGAACCCGATAAACTGGGAATGAGTGCGAAACAGCTGGCCCGCTTTAACGAGATCCTTCATCAACCGCAGGGGCTGATTTTGGTCACGGGCCCCACTGGCAGCGGAAAAACGGTCACGCTCTATAGCGCATTGCAGGCGCGTAATACCCCTGACGTTAACATCTGCAGCGTGGAAGATCCGATCGAGATCCCGCTTGCGGGGCTGAACCAAACGCAGATTAATCCCCGTGCGGGCTTAACCTTTCAGAGCGTTCTGCGAGCGCTCCTGCGCCAGGATCCGGACATCATTATGGTAGGCGAAATCCGCGATAGTGAAACGGCAGAGATCGCCATTAACGCCGCAAAGACCGGGCATCTGGTGCTGTCGACGCTGCACACCAACTCCACGACGGAAACCGTCATTCGCCTGCAGCAGATGGGGGTCGCACGCTGGATGATCTCCTCTGCGCTTTCGCTGGTGATTGCCCAGCGACTGGTGCGTCGTCTGTGTCCTCACTGTCGGCAGGAAGCCAACAGCCGCGCAGAATTACCGCGCACCGTATGGCCCCGGCCGCTTCCTCGCTGGCAACCTGGCGGCTGCGATCGCTGCTATCACGGCTTTTATGGCCGCGTCGCCATTTTTGAAGTCCTCGCCATCGACACCACGCTCCGGCAGGCCATCGCCAGTGGTGCCTCGATAGAGGTCATCGAAGCCAGCGCCCGTCAGGCGGGAATGACATCGTTATTTGAGCAGGGTTGTCTGGCCGTAGAGCAAGGACTGACCACGCTCGAAGAGTTGCTGCGCGTGCTGGGAATGCCCAATGAGTGTTAATCATCTCTGGCGCTGGCGGGCGCTATCCAGTGAAGGCGAATCTCTGTGTGGGGTGCTGTGGGCACCAGATCGCGAAACGGCCTTAGTCAGGCTGATGCGTAAAGAGTTACACCCACTTTCGCTCACCCGATGCTCGCTGACGCACCGCTGGCAACCCCATCATTGCTATGAGATGTTTCGCCAGCTTGCCACGCTACTGCAGGCTGGCCTGACGTTATCGCAAAGTCTGCAAATGCTGGCCGACCAGCATCCTGTCAAACACTGGCAGGCGCTGCTGGAAAACATGAATGATGATCTGAGCGAGGGATGCGCCTTTTCAGAGGCGCTGAAGCAATGGCCTGCGGTATTTAGCCCGCTGTATGTCTCGATGGTAAAAACAGGGGAGCTAACGGGGAAGCTGGAAACGTGTTGCCGCCAGCTCGCTCAGCAGCAACAATCCCAGCAGCAACTCACGGCAAAAGTGAAGAAGGCGTTGCGCTATCCGACGATCATCCTGGCGCTGGCCGTTCTTGTCGTTCTGGCCATGGTCACCCTGGTCTTGCCGGAGTTCGCGGCCATCTACAAAACGTTTAATACTCCCCTGCCGCTGCTGACACAGATGGTCATGGGCCTGTCGGCGTTTATCCAGACATACGCCATCGCCCTGTTCGTGCTGCTGCTTATTCCCGTGGCCATCGCCTGGGCGCTGCGACAGGATCCGCGCTGGCAACGTATCCTGATGCATATTCCCGTGACGGGAAGGCTGGCAAGAGGGCAAAAACTGGGGCAGATCTTTACCGTACTGTCACTCACCCAGCAGGCGGGCATCCCCTTTTTACAGGGATTACAGAGCGCGGAAGAGACTGTTGATAGCCGGTACTGGCAAGGCATATTGCGCAGCGTTCGTGGGGACATTGAACAAGGCTTTACCATCTGGTCTTCATTTCAGAAAGCGGCCGTCTTTACCCCGCTGTGCATTCAACTCATACGCACCGGGGAGGTCTCTGGGTCACTCGACATTATGCTGGAAAACCTTGCCCGCCATCATACGGAGCAAACCTTTCAACTGGCAGATAATCTGGCCGCGCTTCTGGAGCCAGTGCTGCTGATTGTGACGGGGGTGATTATCGGTACGCTGGTGGTGGCGATGTATCTGCCCATTTTCCATCTCGGGGATGCAATGAGCTCGGGATAACGCTGGCGTACGGACATACGCCAGCGGAAACATTACAGGCTATTGAAAACGCGGTTTTCCTGCTCCTGAACGCGGATAAACGTCGTACGTTTTGTCAGCTCTTTCAGACGGGATGCCCCAACGTAGGTACATGCGGAACGCAGGCCGCCCAGGATGTCACGAGCCGTGTTTTCGACCGGGCCACGCAGAGGCAGCTTCACGGTTTTGCCTTCCGCAGCACGGTATTTTGCCACGCCACCTACGTGACGAGTCATTGCTGATTCTGAGCTCATGCCGTAGAACAGCATGAACTTCTCGCCGTTCTCTTCAACCACGGTACCGCCGCTCTCTTCATGACCCGCCAGCATGCCGCCGAGCATCACGAAATCCGCGCCGCCGCCAAAGGCTTTCGCGACATCACCCGGCATGGTGCAACCGCCGTCGCTGATGATCTGGCCGCCCAGACCGTGCGCGGCATCAGCACACTCAATCACCGCAGAAAGTTGCGGGTAACCCACACCGGTCTTCACACGCGTGGTACACACGGAACCCGGGCCAATGCCCACTTTTACGATGTCGGCACCGGAAAGGATCAGCTCTTCACACATTTCACCGGTTACCACGTTGCCCGCGATAATGGTTTTGGTGGGCCAGGCCTCACGCGCCTTGCTGACAAACTGCACGAAGTGCTCGGAGTAACCATTTGCCACATCAATACAGACAAAATTGAGCGCCGGGTTAGCGTTAAGAATCTGTTTGGTCTTCTCGAAATCGGCATCGGAGGTACCGGTGGAAACCATGACATGCTTCACCACATCGTCCGATGCAGAGGCGATAAAGGCATTCCACTCTTCCGGGCTGTAGTGCTTATGCACAGCGGTAAGGATATCGAATTTCGCCAGCGCGGTCGCCATCTCGAAGGTTCCCACCGTATCCATATTGGCTGCGATGATCGGCACGCCAGACCAGGTCTGACCGGAATGTTTAAAGGTGAATTGACGTTCGAGTTCAACGTCTGAGCGACTTTTCAGTGTAGAGCGTTTAGGGCGGATAAGAACGTCTTTGAAACCTAACTTCAGATCTTCTTCGATACGCATGTGCGGATTCCTGGGGTTAGAGGCAAATATGTTAAAAGCACAACTCCAGTGACGTTATCATACGCACTAATACCTGCTCCGCAAGACTGCGAAATTCTCTTTTTTTACGCTACAATCCTATAAATTTACCTGGTAAAAAGCCGGTAAAGAGAGCCAAACAGTGGCTGGCGCACGTTTGAATTTTAACCAACTGATTTTAATAATGAATAATTCCCAGGATTTGATTTAATGGGGTATATCGTCGCATTAACCGGCGGCATCGGCAGCGGGAAAAGTACCGTTGCGGACGCATTTTCTCGTCTGGGTATCACCATAATCGATGCCGATATCATTGCCCGTCAGGTGGTAGAGCCAGATACACCCGCACTAAACGCCATTAAGGCACATTTTGGTCAGGCAATTATCAACGCGGATGGCACGCTAAATCGCCGCAAGCTTCGTGAGTGCATTTTTTCTGATTCTTCAGAAAAGGCCTGGCTTAATGCTCTGCTCCACCCCATTATCCACCAGGAAACCCAGCGTCAGATTGCCGCAGCCCGCTCGCCGTATGTTCTGTGGGTGGTTCCGCTGCTGGTAGAGAATCAACTGCACAATAAAGCCGACCGGGTACTGGTCATTGATGTCTCACCCGAAACGCAAATCCAGCGCACCGTGGCGCGCGACCATGTCTCGCGCGAACAGGCTGAACAAATTCTTGCCGCTCAGGCCACGCGCGCTCAGCGCCTTGCCGTTGCGGATGATGTTATTGATAATAACGGCGCACCAGATGCCATTGCATCGGATGTTGCCCGCCTGCACGCGCAGTATCTGACGTATGCCGCGCAGGCCGTTGCACAGGAAAAACCATAATGTCGACCCACATCCTTTTTGAGCATCCGCTCAACGAAAAAATGCGTACCTGGCTGCGTATCGAATTTCTGATTCAACAACTCTCACAACATTTGCCCATCAACGATCATGCGACGGCGCTGCACTTCTTCCGCAATGTGGGCGATCTTCTGGATGTAATTGAACGAGGCGACGTTCGCACCGAGCTACTGAAAGAGCTGGAGCGCCAGCAGCGTAAATTACAGGCCTGGGCCGAAGTTCCGGGCGTTGACCAGAGCCGCATTGATTCACTCCGTCAACAGCTTAAAAACAGCAGCAGTACGCTGATGGCCGCTCCCCGCGTTGGGCAGTTTTTGCGTGAAGACCGCTTAATCGGGCTGGTGCGCCAGCGCCTGAGTATCCCGGGCGGCTGCTGCAGCTTTGACCTGCCGACACTGCATATGTGGTTGCATATGCCGCAGGTCCAGCGTGATGCACAGGTGAAAAGCTGGCTGGACAGCCTGGAGCCGATGCATCAGACGTTATCCCTGATCCTCGATCTCATCCGTAACTCGGCGCCATTCCGCAAGCAAACCAGCCTGAACGGTTTCTACCAGGACAACGGTGATGATGCGGATCTGCTGCGTCTGAACCTCTCTTTAGGTGAACAGCTTTACCCGCAAATCTCCGGGCATAAGAGTCGTTTTGCGATTCGCTTTATGCCGCTGGATAGTGAAAATGGCACCGTGCCGGAACGCCTCGATTTTGAACTGGCCTGTTGTTAAGGAGTGCCTATGTCTGATGTAACCACCGTAAACTGCCCAACCTGTGGCAAAATTGTTGTCTGGGGAGAGGTGAGTCCGTTTCGCCCATTCTGCTGTAAGCGCTGTCAGTTAATTGACCTGGGCGAATGGGCGGCGGAAGAGAAACGCATTCCAAGTGAAGGCGATCTCTCGGACAGCGATGACTGGAGCGAGAACCAGCAGTAGAGTTCAAAGCCTGCTGGCGCTTCGCTTAGCAGGCCTACAGGTTGCCCGTTAGCCGGGATATGACGGGCGCATTTGCCGGAGGAAATTTTTCGGCATCACTCGCGTGAAGCGAAACCCAGCCACCCGGTTGTCCCTCTTTCCCCCAGGGTTCCCCCTCCCAGCTTTCCACAAGCCAGAACCACAACGTGATGTGACGATCCGGAAACTGGTATTCCAGCTTATCAAACAGCGTTGCGCCAATCGGAGTAATGCCGACCTCTTCCTGAAGCTCACGCACCAGCGCCTGCTCCGGCGTTTCACCGGACTCGATTTTCCCGCCAGGAAACTCCCACTTGTTTGCCATGTGGGCGTCAGCGGCACGTTGCGTAATGAAGATTTGGTTTTGCGGGTTGCGAATTATCCCGACAGCAATTTGCAGTATTTTCATATTGTCACTTCCATAAAAAAGGCGCAGATTTCTGCGCCTTTTCGTTTTTTATGAACTTAGCTCAGACGGCCGTGGCACGCCTTATATTTTTTACCGGAACCGCATGGGCACGGATCGTTACGCCCCACTTTGCGATCGCCAGTTTGCGCGGCGATTGCCGCAGCGGCTTCGCTATCGTCAGTCTGGTGGCTAAGCTGCTGCATCTGTGCCAGACGCTCGGCTTCCTCACGACGCTGTTGCTCCATCGCTTCCACTTCTTCCGGCATACGCACCTGCACTTTGCTCAGGGTGCTGATAACTTCATATTTCAGCGACTCCAGCATGGAGGCAAACATCGAGAAGGATTCGCGCTTGTACTCCTGCTTAGGATCTTTCTGCGCATAGCCACGCAGGTGGATCCCCTGACGCAGGTAGTCCATCGCCGCCAGGTGCTCTTTCCACAGTGAGTCCAGCGTCTGCAGCATCACCCCTTTTTCGAAGTGACGCATCATCTCAGCGCCAACAACCTCTTCCTTACGCTTGTATACCTCCAGCGCGGTTTCGTAGATACGCTCGCGCAGGGTCTCTTCGTGCAACTCAGGCTCTTTATCCAGCCACTCTTTGATTGGCAGGTCGAGGTCGAAGTCGTTTTTCAGGCGCTCCTGAAGGCCTTCGATATCCCACATCTCTTCCAGAGACTGAGGCGGAATGTGCGCATCGATAGTCGCTTTGAACACATCTTCACGAATGCTGTTGATGGTTTCGCTCACGTCGGATACGTCCAGCAGTTCGTTACGCTGGGTATAGATAGCACGACGCTGATCGTTGGCGACGTCATCATATTCCAGCAGCTGCTTACGAATATCGAAGTTGCGGCTTTCCACTTTACGCTGCGCGTTGGCAATCGCTTTGGTCACCCATGGGTGCTCAATGGCTTCACCTGGTTTCATCCCCAGCTTACGCATCATGCCGGAAACACGGTCAGAGGCGAAGATACGCATCAGCGCATCTTCCATCGACAGGTAGAAGCGGGAAGAACCGGCATCCCCCTGACGACCTGCACGACCACGCAGCTGGTTATCGATACGACGTGATTCGTGACGCTCGGTACCAATGATATGCAGACCACCAGATGCCAGAACCGCATCATGACGCACCTGCCAGTCGGCTTTGATCTGCGCAATCTGTTCCGGCGTTGGGTTTTCCAGCTCAGCCACTTCGGCCTGCCAGCTACCGCCCAGCATAATATCGGTACCACGACCCGCCATGTTGGTGGCGATGGTCACGGCCGCCGGATAACCCGCCTGCGCAACGATATCTGCTTCTTTGGCGTGGAATTTGGCGTTCAGTACGTTGTGCTTGATACCCGCTTTAGTCAGCTCATTAGACACCACTTCGGATTTCTCGATGGAGATGGTCCCCACCAGAACCGGCTGGCCTTTAGCAGTACGTTCACGAATATCTTCGATGATTGCCTGAATTTTTTCCGCTTCGGTCATGTAGACCAGGTCCGGCATGTCCTTACGGATCATTGGACGGTTGGTTGGAACGACAACGGTATCCAGTTTGTAGATGGAGCTGAATTCAAACGCTTCGGTATCTGCTGTACCGGTCATCCCTGCCAGCTTCTCGTACAGACGGAAGTAGTTCTGGAAGGTAATAGACGCCAGCGTCTGGTTTTCGTTTTGAATATCCACGCCTTCTTTGGCTTCAACGGCCTGGTGCAGACCGTCAGACCAGCGACGACCCTGCATGGTACGGCCGGTGTGCTCATCAACGATGATGACTTCGCCGTCTTTGACGATGTAGTCGACATCGCGAGTGAACAGCGCATGGGCGCGCAGTGCGGCAGTCACGTGGTGCATCAGCATGATGTTGCTCGGGGAATAGAGAGACTCACCCTCTTCCATGATGCCTTCAGCCACTAACAGCTCTTCAATTTTAACCAGACCACGTTCGGTCAGGTTCACCTGGCGCGCTTTTTCATCAACGGAGAAGTGGCCTTCACCCTGGAAGGTATCGGAATCTTCTTTCTCCTGACGCAGCAGGTGTGGAATGATTTTGTCGACTTTACGGTACATATCAGAGCTGTCTTCGGCCGGGCCGGAGATGATCAGCGGGGTACGCGCTTCATCGATCAGAATGGAGTCCACCTCATCCACCAGCGCATAGTGCAATTTACGCTGCACACGTTCTTCAGGACTGAACGCCATGTTGTCACGCAGGTAGTCGAAGCCGTATTCGTTGTTGGTACCGTAGGTGATATCGGCGTTATACGCTTCGCGCTTGGCTGGCGCAGGGAGACCGGACATGTTGATGCCGACGGTCATCCCCAGGAATTCGAACAATGGACGGTTATTTTCGGCGTCACGCTGTGCCAGATAGTCGTTGACGGTCACGACGTGCACGCCTTTGCCGGTCAGTGCGTTCAGATAGGCAGGCAGCGTCGCGGTTAGGGTTTTACCTTCACCGGTACGCATTTCCGCGATGCAGCGCTCGTTAAGCACCATACCGCCCAGCAGCTGCACGTCGAAGTGACGCATGCCGAATACACGTTTACTCGCTTCACGCACAACCGCGAAGGCTTCCGGGATCAGGCTTTCTAAGGTTTCGCCTTTTTCCAGGCGTGCGCGGAATTCTGCGGTTTTCGCTTTCAGCTCGTCATCAGACAGCTTTTCCATCGCCGGTTCCATACCGTTGATGACAGCGACAGCTTTGCGCATACGGCGCAGGGTACGATCGTTACGACTACCAAAAACTTTGGTTAATAATTTGATTAGCATAATAAATTCTCAAACGCCCCATAACGGGCAGATAAATTAAGGTATTGAAAACGGTTAATTTAACTGAGGCGCTGAGGCCCGGCGCGGATGCCATGAACCTGGCTTATCCACGTCGAGACAGAGAATGTGGCGGGTGAAACAACGACGGATTGCGCTGTCTGCGGAGCGCTAACAGCTGGCTGGCTGTCCTGCGTCAACAGCGCGTTGAGCGTATCCAGCAGCGCAAGGTGTTGCGCCTGAACCGGCAGCGTCTCTTCAGCAACCGGTATGGCCTGCGGCGCCATTGCAAATGACAGATGGCGGATAACCGTGCGGATGGCGTGCTGCTGCCAGTAATCTACCGAAAAGTTAGGACGGCGGCTGGCTTCAAGCCACGCAAGATTGGTGAAGTTAACGCGCGCGGTGAGATCGTGTTTGGTGGTTGACGTCTTTGCCGGTGTGGCAGCTTCAGCGCTGTTGCTGAGCGCAGGCAAGCCGAAACTCGCCGCGACCATCCCTAATAAGAGATGCGGCCAGAAGTAACGTCTGCCAAATTGTCGCCAGCGCGTCAGAATTCCGCTCACTTGCTCCACCACATAAGCCCGTCTTACACAGGCTGATTTCAGTTATTCTTTTAAGCGCCCAGATATTACCACTAAAGCCAATACACAGCAGCAGGAATGACGTACTGCAGCGGGGAAAAACGGTCAAGAATGCAGCTAACGCACAGATTTTCTACGCCTGCTAAGCGAAAGGGGAAGCTGGGGCAAAATGAAGAAAGGTAAAAATAAAAACGACTGGTTTCCCTGGTCGGAGAGAGTACCAGGTTAACCAGTCGATTTTTTACGGAACGGCTTGAACCGTTACGCCAGAACCAGGCCAGGGGCTTTGAAGGCCAGCGGCAGTTCAGCTTCGTCTTCGAAGGTCACATACTCCCAGGCTTCCTGTTTTGCCAGGACGGCCTGCAAGAGTTTGTTATTCAGCGCATGACCGGATTTGAACGCGGTAAATGCACCAATAATGTTGTGACCACACATGAACAGGTCGCCAATTGCATCAAGCATTTTGTGGCGAACGAATTCATCTTCGAAACGCAGACCGTCTTCGTTCAGTACGCGATAATCGTCAACAACGATGGCACAATCGAAGCTGCCGCCCAGGCACAGGCCGCGGGACTGCAGATATTCGATATCACGCATGAAGCCGAAAGTACGAGCACGGCTGATCTGGCGCATAAACGCATCAGCAGAGAAGTTCATCGCATAGCGCTGGGTACTGGCATCAATCGCCGGATGGTTAAAATCGATGGTGAAGTCCAACGAGAAACCATTGTACGGTTTGAATTCAGCCCACTTGTCGCCATCTTCGACGCGAACGGTCTCTTTGATGCGAACAAATTTCTTCGCGCAGTTCAGTTCTTCGATGCCGGCATCCAGCAACAGATAAACGAACGGAGCAGCACTACCATCCATGATCGGGATTTCTGGCGCATCGACTTCAACAATAATGTTGTCGATACCCAGACCCGCCAGGGCGGCGTTCAGATGCTCTACGGTAGAAATCCGCACGTCATGCTCGTTCACCAGACAAGTACAGAGCATAGTATCACGCACAGATTTGGCATCGGCCGGAAAATCTACCGGTGGATTCAAGTCGGTGCGACGATAGATGACCCCGGTATTGGCCGGCGCAGGGCGTAACGTCAGGGTGACTTTCTTGCCGGTATGTAAACCGACACCCGTCGCCTGAACGATACGTTTAAGTGTCCTTTGTTTGATCATCGTATAATCTCGCCAAATTAACTATCCAACCGAGAGTGTATATCACTAACGGTGGGCCAGTTTAGCACAAAGAGCGGAAATCCCCAAATTCCAGCCAATTCTTAGTCAGCTTGCTTACGCAGGAACGCCGGGATATCCAGATAATCAGGCTCTTTCGCCGTTTGCGGCGTTGGGTCATTAACCACTTTCGCGGCCGGTTTTTGCTCCTGAGTCAGAGGAGACATACCGTGCTGCTGGTAACGATCCATTACCGGTTGCTGAGTCTGCTTGTTCGTCACCAGAGTGATTTCAGGACGCTTGTCCATACCGATACCGGTCGCAACAACCGTTACACGCAGCTCGTCGTTCATTTCCGGGTCAAGGGAGGTACCGATTACCACGGTCGCGTTGTCAGAGGCGAACGCACGGATGGTGTTACCCACGGTTTCGAACTCATCCAGACGCAGGTCAAAGCCAGCGGTGATGTTGACCAGCACGCCACGCGCACCCGACAGATCGATATCTTCCAGCAGCGGAGAAGAGATAGCCATTTCAGCCGCTTCTTCCGCACGGTCTTCACCGCTCGCCACGCCGGAGCCCATCATCGCGTAGCCCATTTCGGACATCACGGTGCGAACGTCAGCAAAGTCAACGTTCATCAGGCCAGGACGGGTAATCAGTTCAGCGATACCCTGAACCGCGCCTTTCAGCACGTCGTTTGCTGCGCCAAAGGCATCCAGCAGAGAGATACCGCGACCCAGCACTTTCAGCAGCTTGTCGTTCGGGATGGTGATCAGCGAGTCCACATGCTTGGACAGCTCGGTGATACCCTGCTCCGCGAAGGCCATACGTTTCTTGCCTTCAAAATTGAAAGGCTTGGTCACGACAGCAACGGTCAGGATACCTAAATCTTTAGCCACTTCAGCCACAACAGGTGCTGCGCCGGTACCTGTACCGCCACCCATTCCTGCTGCGATGAAGACCATGTCCGCACCTTCCAGTGCAGCACGTAGCGCTTCACGATCTTCTTCAGCCGCATTGCGACCTACTTCCGGGTTAGCTCCTGCGCCCAGACCTTTGGTGATGCCACCACCGATCTGGATAGTCTGGCCGACTGCCGTCTTACGCAGTGCCTGTGCATCGGTGTTAACCGCAAAGAATTCAACACCTTCAATGCGCTCGCGCACCATATGCTCTACGGCGTTACCGCCGCCGCCACCGACGCCGATGACTTTAATCACCGCGTCGTTGGTCAGTTCCATAGGTTCAAACATAATTTCTCTCTCCGTTGTGCCTGTCGCCCGAGACCGTTAATTCTCTCCGGTCTCTTAAAAAAATTAAAACTCTTTTCGCAGCCAGTTGTTCAGTCGTTTGACCCACGACCCCACTGAGACGCGTTTTTCCACTTCTGCTTCACCACTGAGATGGGATTCTTTCCCGTAGTGGAGCAGGCCCACAGCCGTTGAATAGTAAGGCTCCTGGGCATAATCCGTTAAACCGGTAATATTCAGCGGTGCGCCAATACGCACCTGCGTATGGAACACACGCTGCGCACAGGCCGCAAGACCTTCAATTTGCGCTGCACCGCCGGTTAATACAATCCCCGCCGCAAGATGATGTTTTACGCCCTGCTGGCGAAGCTGTTCCTGTAACTGCAAAATCTCTTCGTTGACCAGGTTGAGCAGCTCGGTATAGCGCGGCTCAATCACCTCTGCCAACGTCTGGCGCTGCAGGCTACGCGGCGGACGGCCGCCCACGCTTGGCACTTCAACGCTCTCATCTTTGCCAACGATAGACCCCAGCGCACAACCGTGGCGCACTTTAATCGCTTCTGCATCGCTTGGCGGCGTACCAAACGCGTAGGCAATATCGCTGGTCACCACGTTCCCCGCGTAAGGGATCACTTTGGTGTGGCGCAGGGCACCGCCGGTATACACGGCCATATCCATTGTACCACCACCAATATCGACCACACAGACGCCCAGTTCACGTTCATCTTCGGTCAGCACGGAATAACTAGCCGCCAGACCTGCGAAAATAAGTTGGTCAACTTTCAGGCCACAACGTTCAACGGCTTTTACGATGTTCTTCGCCATATCGTTATGACATGTGATCAGGTGCACTTTTGCCTGCATACGCACGCCAGACAGACCAACCGGGTTCTTGATCCCTTCCTGGTAGTCGATCGCATATTCCTGCGGGATCACGTGCAGCACGCGATGCTCATCGCGCACGCGCACGGACTTCGCCGTATGCACTACGTTTTCAACGTCTTCCTGCGTCACTTCTTCTTCAGAAATGGGCACCATGCCGATTTCGTTCTGGCAGCTGATATGCTTACCAGAGAGGGCCAGATAGACAGAGGAAATCTGGCAATCTGCCATTAATTCAGCCTGATCGATGGCGCGCTGTACGCATTTCACCACCGACTCAAGATCGTTTACCCCACCTTTATCCATACCACGGGACGGGCAGCTGCCCACGCCAATGATATTGACCATACCGTCGGGCAGAACTTCCCCTACTAAAGCGGCAACCTTCGCGGTGCCAATCTCCAGTCCAACTACCAGTTTTCTGTCCGTCGCCTTGATCATTGTTGTTCTGCCTGTACCTGTGCCTGATTCTGTTGCTGATTAGGTTCCTCGACCGGAGCCGGTACCCAACCGACTGCTGCGCCTGAGTCATAGCGCAAATCAACGTAGCTTATCCGTTTGCCGTCAGTCTGTGCCTGCTGCTGTAAAACCGGGTAAAGTTCTACAAAACGCGCCAGACGCTTCATCGTGTCGCCGCGGCCAAGGTTGAGCTTAATGCCATTCGTTAAGGTGAGCTGCCACGAACGGCGCGCCGTCATCGCAGCTTCTTTTAACGTAAACCTGTCCTTCGCCAGCACTTGCCCCATCTCGCGAAAACCCTGTAACACTTCGTTTTCGCTGCCTTCAGGACCATACAACATCGGTAAATTTTGCTTGTTGACACGATCGGCCGGGACGCTGAAGGAATTTCCGTCTACGTCAACCATGTGCTGATCATTCCAACGCGCAATGGGCACATATTCAACCAGATGAATCTTCAATTCATCAGGCCATTGCTTTCTTACACTCGCCTGTTTTATCCAGGGCAGACGTTCAATCTGACTCTGGATAATGTTGACATCCTGCGTCATAAAGGTGCCAGGCGACCCCAGTGCCAGAATCGACTGGCGAATATCATCGTTACGCGTGTAATGGCGTTCACCGGTGACCACCAGCTTCGACAGCGGCAACCGCTGCGCATCTTCCATCCAGCCCAGTACCATCCAGCCGCTGATAAACACGGTGCACAGCACCCCGAGCAGGAAAATAATCCCTGCAAGACGCGTTCCATTACTCCGGCGTGAAGAAGAATATTCTTCCTCGTCATCGCGGTTGCGCGTGTTCAATGCAGCCTGAGACATATCAGCCCGCCTGGTCCAGAATACGTACGACTAACTGCGAGAAGCTCATCCCCGCCTGACGCGCGGCCATCGGCACAAGGCTGTGGCTGGTCATGCCTGGAGAGGTATTTGCTTCCAGCAAATAAAATTGCCCATCGCTGTCGAGCATCACATCAATGCGTCCCCAGCCACTGCAACCAAGAACATGCCAGGCTTTAAGCACCAGGGACTGTAAATCCGCTTCACGTTCTGCTTCAAGACCCGCTGGGCAGAAATATTGCGTCTCGTCAGAGAGATACTTCGCCTCATAATCATAGAAGACGCCAGCAGGTTGGATGCGAATCGACGGTAAAATTTCTTCACCAAGCATCGCCACGGTAAATTCCGGTCCGCTGAGCCATTTTTCAATCAGAACTTCTTCATCGTGTTGAAATGCCAGCGCTAAAGCAGACGATAAATCGTCAGCTTTATCAACTTTGGACATCCCAACGCTCGACCCTTCACGGCTGGGCTTTACAATAACCGGTAAGCCCAGCTCAGCAATGCGTGCATTAACGCTATCCTGAAGGCCCATTTCAAATTCGCGGCGCGTCAATGCAACCCACGGCGCAACCGGCAAACCCGCTCCCTGCCACAGCAGCTTACTGCGCAGTTTATCCATTGAGATGGCGGAGGCCATCACGCCGCTGCCGGTGTAGGGCATACCGATGAGATCCAGCAACCCTTGCAGGGTACCGTCTTCTCCCCCACGACCGTGCAGAGCAATAAAGACTTTATCGAAGCCCATTGCTTTCAGCTGCGTTACATCGACCTCTTTCGGATCGACCAGATGTGCATTAACGCCAGCCTCACGCAGGCCCGCCAGTACCGCAGCGCCTGAATTCAGGGAAACCTCGCGCTCGGCGGAGGTGCCGCCAGACAGGACAGCAATCTTATCAGCCATGATGCTCATCCTCCTGAGTTTGCGGCTTCAGTTTGATTTCAGCTAAGGTACGGGCGATTTTGCCGATATTTCCCGCGCCTTGAATCAGAATCAAATCGTTACCTGTCAGTACCGGCGCCAGAATCTCGGCGACCTGAGCAGGATCCGAAACCAAAATAGGGTCTACTTTACCGCGTCCGCGAATGGTTCGACACAGAGAACGGCTGTCCGCGCCTGGGATCGGCGTTTCACCTGCAGAATAAACATCCAGCATCAGCAATGTGTCCACCTGGGACAGCACGCTGGCGAAATCGTCATACAGATCGCGCGTACGCGTAAAACGGTGTGGCTGGAAGATCATCACCAGGTTCTTCTCTGGCCATCCCGCACGTGCGGCCTTAATGGTCGCGTCTACTTCGGTTGGATGGTGACCGTAGTCGTCCACCAGCATGGCGGTGCCCGGTTTACCGTTCACCGCATCCAGCGGGAATTCGCCAAGGAAGTCGAAACGACGCCCGGTTCCCTGGAAGCTTTCCAGAGCACGCAGGATTGCATCGTCATCAATGCCTTCTTCTGTTGCGACGGCCACCGCCGCGGCTGCGTTCAGGGCGTTATGACGGCCTGGTGCGTTCAGCGTCACGTGCAGCAGCTCTTTGTCCTGACGCGCCAGGGTGAAATGCCCCTGCGCACCAATCTGTTTGTACTCTTCCACGCGAACATCCGCGTCTTCACTGAAACCATAGGTGGTGATCTGACGACCAACCCGCGGCAACAACTCGCGAATGACCGGATCGTCCACACACATTACCGCGCGTCCATAGAACGGCAGGTTATGCAGGAAGTTGATAAAGGTCTGCTTTAAGTTCTCGAAGTCGCCCTGGTAGGTATCCATGTGGTCAGCTTCGATGTTAGTGACAATCGCCACCATCGGCTGCAGATGCAGGAACGACGCATCGCTCTCATCCGCTTCCGCTATCAGATAACGGCTGTGGCCCAGACGCGCATGCACACCTGCTGCTTTTACCAGACCGCCGTTGACGAACGTCGGGTCGAGACCCGCTTCGGCATAAATACTGGAAACCATCGCCGTGGTCGTGGTTTTACCGTGCGTCCCGGCAATCGCAATCCCGTGACGAAAACGCATCAGCTCTGCCAGCATTTCCGCGCGGCGGATCACCGGAATACGCGCTTCATGCGCGGCCACAATTTCCGGGTTATCAGAGGAGATGGCGCTGGATACCACCACCACACTCGCATCGCGCACATTTTCCGGGCGATGGTTGAAATAGATAGTCGCCCCAAGCGACGCCAGTTGCTGCGTAACAGGGTTTGGCGCCAGGTCAGACCCGCTGATCTGATAGCCTTCGTTAGCTAACACTTCGGCAATACCGCCCATGCCAGCACCACCGATGCCAACAAAGTGAATGTGCCGGACGCGACGCATCTCGGGCACGATTGAACGCAGTTTTGCCAGTTGTTGTGTATTCATTCTCTAAACGCCATCGACTACTTAAAAAAATCGTGCAGCGCAACACGCGCTGCGAGGGTTAAGCCTGGGCTGCCAGGCTCACTTCTTTTGCCACCCGTTCCGTTGCATCAGGAATGGCCGCCGCACGTGCGCGTTGCGCCATCTCCATTAATGTTTCCCGGTTCCAGCCCGCCAGGGTGGTGGCGACCGCATCGGCGGTAAATTGTGGCTGCTCGAATATTTTCGCGGCACCGGCTTTTTCAAGCGGCAGCGCATTCCAGTACTGCTGACGATCTTTGTGCTGGAACGGCACAAACAGAGCCGGTAAACCCGCGGCGGCAATTTCACTCACCGTTAATGCACCGGAGCGACACACCACGACATCGGCCCAGGCGTACGCTGCCGCCATATCGTCGATAAATTCCGTCACTTTGTGCTGCGGCTGACCTTCTGCCGCATAAGCCTGCTCAACGGTCTGCTGAGCGCCTTTTCCGCTTTGATGCCAGATGGTCACGGCATCACCCAGCTTTGCGGCAACCTGCGGCATCGTCTGGTTCAGGATGCGTGCGCCCTGCGATCCGCCGACGACCAGCACGCGAACAGGGCCTTCACGGCCAGCCATGCGGGTATCCGGCAACGGCAGCGCCAGCACATCCACACGCACCGGGTTCCCGACGACGTCCGCTTTCGGGAACGCACCAGGAAATGCCTGCATCACTTTGGTGGCGATTTTCGCCAGCCACTTGTTGGTCAGTCCGGCAATACCATTCTGCTCATGCAGTACAACGGGAATGCCCAACGACCACGCGGCAAGTCCACCCGGACCGGAAACATAACCGCCCATGCCCAGCACCACATCCGGCTGAAAGCGCTTCATGATGCTGCGTGCCTGACGCCATGCGTTGAAAATGCGCACCGGCGCCAGAAGCTGGGCCTTAATGCCTTTGCCACGAAGGCCAGAAATACGAATAAAGTCGATCTCAATACCGTGCTTCGGTACCAGGTCGGCCTCCATGCGGTCTGCGGTTCCCAGCCAGCGTACCTGCCAGCCCTGATCCATTAAATGGTGCGCAACCGCCAGCCCCGGGAACACATGTCCACCGGTACCGCCTGCCATCACCATTAACCGCTTCGGTTGATTCATCGTGAACCTCGTGTAAACGCCTGGGCTTTTTCCAGACGCGTTTCATAATCTATACGTAACAACATCATGATGGCCGTCGACATGATCAACAGACTGGAACCACCATAACTGATCAACGGCAACGTCAGGCCCTTGGTCGGCAGCATACCCGCTGCGGCCCCGACGTTAACCAATGCCTGGAAGCTAAACCAGATACCAATTGAACAGGCTAAGAAACCTGAGAAGCGGTGATCGATCTCCAGCGCTTTCCGCCCAATCGACATGGCGCGGAAAGCGACGAAGAATACCATTAATAGCGCTAATACCACACCGATATAACCCAGTTCTTCTGCAATAATGGAGAAGATGAAGTCAGTATGCGCTTCGGGTAAATACTCCAGTTTCTGAACCGAATTGCCCAGGCCTTGTCCCCAGACTTCACCGCGGCCAAACGCCATGAGTGACTGCGTCAGCTGATAGCCACTGCCAAACGGATCTTCCCACGGGTTCCAGAACGAGGTCACACGGCGGATACGGTATGGTTCAGCAAGGATCAGCAGGACAACCGCTGAAATACCCATCCCGATAATGGCGATGAACTGCCACAGTTTCGCCCCCGCCAGGAACAGCATCGCCAGCGTCGTCACAAACAGTACCACCACGGTACCAAGGTCAGGCTGCGCCAGCAGCAAGACCGCCAGCACCAGAATCACGCCCATCGGTTTCAGGAAGCCGCGAAGGTTGTTACGCACTTCATCTACTTTGCGCACCAGGTAGTTCGCCAGGTAGCAGAACAGGGACAGTTTGGTAAATTCTGCAGGCTGAATACGCAGCGGACCAAAGGCGATCCAGCGCGATGCCCCGTTTACGGAACTCCCCACCACCAGCACGATCAGCAGCATGATGATCGAGGCGATCAGCATCGCGGTACTGTGTCGCTGCCAGAACGCCATCGGCAGACGTAAGGTTATCAGCGCAAGACAGAACGCCAGGATGATGTACAGACCATCACGCTTGGCAAACAGGAAAGGATCGTTCGCCAGTCGCTGCCCGACGGGCATTGATGCTGACGTCACCATAATAAAGCCGACCGCCGCCAGCCCCAGGGTGAGCCAGAAGAGCGTGCGATCGTACATGATCAGGCTGTCGTTATCTTTCTGACGAGAGCCCATCACCCAGCCTTTCAGTGCCGCAAACAACCACACCAGGACACCAAATCCTGGGAAGCGCGGCATTTTCAGGCGAGGGAGAGATAAACGCATCAGCCTAACTCCTTCGCCAGGCGGGTAAAGAGATCACCACGCTGTTCGAAATTCTTGAATTGATCAAGGCTGGCGCATGCCGGAGAGAGCAGCACCATATCGCCCGGCTTCACGCGAGGAGCAATCAGGCGCATTGCCTGTTCCATGGTTTCGGTCTGCTCGGCGATCTCAGGACGCAATTCCGCCAGTTCCCTGCCATCACGACCAAAGCAGTAGAGACGGATGTTATCGCCGGAGAGATACTGCTTCAGGGAGGTGAAATCGGCGGATTTACCGTCGCCACCCAGCAGCAGATGCAGAGTACCTTCCACCTGCAAACCATTCAGCGCGGCCTCTGTACTGCCTACGTTGGTGGCTTTGGAATCATTGATCCAGCGTACGCCGTTATGCTCCAGCGCCAGCTGGAAACGGTGCGCCAGACCGGTAAAGGTGGTTAGCGCCTGCAGGCTGGAGGAGCGTGGCAGACCGACGGCATCCGCCAGCGCCAGCGCCGCCAGCGCATTGGTGTAGTTATGCTGACCGGAAAGCTTCATCTCCTTCACGTTCAGCACTTTCTCACCTTTCACCCGCAGCCAGGTTTCACCCAGCTGACGGTTCAAATGATAATCACCCATAGTGATACCAAAGCTGATGCAGCGGTCATCGGCACCGCGTACCGGCATGGTCAGGGCATCATCGGCGTTAACGACGCAGACTTTGGCATTTTCATATATACGCAATTTGGCTGCGCGATACTGCTGTAGACCAAACGGATACCTGTCCATATGATCTTCGGTCACGTTCAGGATTGTGGCCGCGGCAGCATGCAGGCTGGAGGTGGTTTCCAGCTGGAAGCTGGAGAGTTCCAGCACGTACAGCTCGCAGCCTTTGTCCAGCAGCATCAGCGCGGGCAAACCAATGTTGCCGCCAACGCCGACATTTCTGCCCGCCGCTTTCGCCATCTCACCCACCAGGGTAGTGACGGTGCTTTTTCCGTTAGAGCCGGTAATGGCGATAACAGGCGCCTGCGCTTCGCGGCAGAACAGCTCGATATCACCGACAATCTCAACGCCCGCATCCGCCGCGGCGCTCAGTGAAGGGTGCGCCAGCGCCATACCGGGGCTGGCCACAATCAGATCGGCTGCCAGCAGCCAGTCATCATTCAGACCACCAAGGTGGCGTTCAACCTGTTCCGGCAGTTTGTCCAGACCCGGCGGAGAAACACGCGTATCCATCACCCGCGGCGTCACGCCGCGCGCAAGGAAAAAGTCCACGCAGGACAGGCCAGTAAGGCCCAACCCGATGATAACGACTTTTTTGCCCTGGTAATCTGCCATGATTAACGTACCTTCAGCGTTGCCAGGCCAATCAGCACCAGCATCAGCGAAATAATCCAGAAGCGCACGATGACACGCGGCTCTGGCCAGCCTTTCAGTTCATAGTGATGGTGAATCGGTGCCATACGGAAGATGCGCTGACCGCGCAGCTTAAAGGAACCGACCTGCAGGATCACCGACAGGGTCTCAACCACAAATACCCCGCCCATGATGACCAGCAGGAACTCCTGGCGCAGCAGCACGGCAATAATACCCAGCGCGCCACCCAGAGCCAGTGAACCGACGTCACCCATAAAGACCTGGGCCGGATAGGTGTTGAACCACAGGAAGCCCAGCCCTGCCCCGACAATGGCCGTACAGACGATCACCAGCTCGCCCGCGTGACGCAGATAAGGAATGTGCAGATAGTTGGCAAAATTCATGTTGCCGGTCGCCCACGCCACCAGCGCGAAACCTGCGGCCACGAAGACCGTTGGCATAATGGCCAGGCCATCCAGACCATCGGTCAGGTTCACCGCGTTACCGGTGCCCACAATCACGAAGTACGCCAGCAGAATGTAGAACAGCCCCAGTTGCGGCATGACGTCTTTAAAGAACGGCACCACCAGTTCGGTAGCGGGAGTGTCTTTTCCGGCCAGATACAGCGCGAAGGCCACGCCCAGCGCAATCACCGACATCCAGAAATATTTCCAGCGGGCGATCAGACCTTTCGTGTCTTTACGTACCACTTTGCGGTAATCATCAACAAACCCAATGATTCCGTAGCCCACCAGCACAGTCAGCACACACCAGACGTACGGGTTGGATGGATAGGCCCACAGCAGCACGGAAACCACGATCGCGGTCAGGATCATAATCCCGCCCATGGTTGGCGTACCGCGCTTGCTGAAGTGCGATTCCGGACCATCGTTACGCACAACCTGGCCAAAAGAGAGTTTTTGCAGACGGGCAATCATGCGCGGGCCCATCCACAACGAGATGAACAGCGCAGTCAGCAGGCTGACGATGGCGCGAAACGTCAGATAGGAAAAGACGTTAAAGCCTGAGTAATATTTGACCAAATGTTCGGCCAGCCAAACTAACATGTCCCGTTCTCCTGTAATGCGTGCACTACCTCTTCCATGGCGGCGCTACGTGAACCTTTCACTAACACAGTCACAATTTGTTTTTCAGCAATCAACGTCTTCAGACGTTCAATCAGTGCGGCTTTATCGGCAAAATGTTCGCCAACACCGCTGGCATGGCTAATCGCCTGGCTCAGTTTTCCTGCGCTCAGTACGCAATCCAACCCGGCCGCTTTCGCAGCTTCACCCACTTGGGTATGACAGGCTTCGCTCTCATCGCCCAGCTCGGCCATATCGCCAACCACCATCACGCGATAGCCTGGCATTTCGGACAACACCTGTACGGCTGCCGTCATCGAACCGACGTTCGCGTTGTAGGAGTCATCCAGCAGCAGTTTGTTTTCTGCAAGCTGGACTGGGAACAGACGTCCCGGTACGGCTTTTAAATTCGCAAGGCCAGTTTTGATCGCGTCATGTGTTGCGCCGACGGCCATCGACAGCGCCGCGGCAGCAAGCGCATTGGCGATGTTATGGCGACCCGGCAGCGGCAGCAGAACCTCAATGCCTCCCGTTGGGGTATTGAGCGTGAATTCCGTGCCATGCGAAGTCACATGGATATGGGTCGCGGTAAAATCACTGTCTGCCGCATTAGGCGAGAAGCGCCACGTCTTACGTGAACCGATGATGCTCTGCCAGTTCAACCAGTCGTTATTATCGGCATTCATAATGGCGATACCGTTATCCGGCAGGCCGGTATAGATCTCACCTTTGGCTTTCGCCACGCCTTCAAGTGAACCGAAACCTTCCAGATGCGCGGCGGCCAGGTTGTTCACCAGCGCAGCCTCCGGACGCGTCAGGCTGACCGTCCAGGCAATTTCACCCTGGTGGTTTGCCCCTAATTCAATCACCGCAAAGTCATGCTCTTTGGTGAGGCGAAGCAATGTCATCGGCACGCCGATGTCATTATTTAGATTGCCTGCGGTGTAAAGCGTGTTACCGCACTGACTGAGGATCGCCGCCGTCATCTCTTTTACTGACGTTTTGCCCGAAGACCCCGTCAGAGCAACAACGCGAGCTGGCACCTGCTGACGAACCCATGCTGCCAGTTCACCAAAGGCAAGGCGCGTATCCTTCACCACAATCTGCGGTAAATCGATATCGAGTTTGCGGTTCACCAGCAGCGCACCCGCACCATTCTCTTTCGCCTGTTCAGCAAAATCGTGGGCGTCAAAACGTTCGCCCTTCAGCGCCACAAACAGGCACCCGGCGGTCACTTTGCGGGTATCTGTCGTCACGGCGTCGATGGTCAGATCCTGACCATGCAACGTACCCTGCAGGAGGGTTGCCGCCTTGCCGAGCGTTAAGCTGATCATGCCACCACTCCCAACAGACGCGCTGCCGTTACACGGTCCGAATAGTCCAGACGACGATTGCCAACAATCTGATAATCTTCATGGCCTTTACCCGCCAGGAGCACGACGTCGTTCTCCTGCGCCTGCATGATGGCGTTGGTCACGGCTTCCGCACGGCCTTCCACCACGCGGGCACGTCCTGCGTCCAGCATACCGGCCAGGATATCGTTTATAATGGCGCGCGGCTCTTCAGTACGCGGGTTGTCATCGGTCACAACCGGAATATCCGCGAACTGTTCGGCGATGGCACCCATCAACGGACGCTTGCCCTTGTCACGATCGCCCCCACAGCCAAACACACACCAGAGCTTACCGGCGCAGTGCAGACGTGCCGCTTCAAGCGCTTTTTCCAGCGCATCCGGCGTGTGGGCATAATCGACAACAACGGTCGGTTTACCTGGTGCACTGAACACTTCCATACGGCCACAGACGGGCTGCAGACGCTCTGCGGTGTTGAGCAGTTCGGCCATCGGATAGCCCAACGCCAGCAGCGTTGCCAGCGCCAGCAGGAGGTTGCTGACGTTAAACGCCCCCATCAGGCGGCTTTCAATTTCGCCTTCACCCCAGGAAGAGGCAAAGCGAATCGTCGCGCCGCTGTCGTGATAATTAACCTCAACCGCCTTCAGCCAGCGGCCATGGCAGTTCGGATTGATATGGTCTTCCATCGACACCGCAACCGCATCCGGCAGCTTCGCAAGCCAGCGGCGCCCCACTTCGTCATCAGCGTTGATGATGGCCTGTCCATAGTGATGCGTGGAGAAGAGCAGCCATTTCGCGGCCTCGTAATGCTCCATATCACCATGATAATCAAGATGATCGCGACTCAGGTTCGTGAACACGGAGGCGGCAAATTTCAACGCCGCCACACGATGCTGTACCAGACCATGAGAGGAGACTTCCATCGCGGCAAAGGTCGCACCCTGCCCTGCCAGACCGGCAATCACATGTTGTACGTCAACCGCGGAGCCGGTGGTGTTTTCCGTCGGGCTCACTTTACCCAGCAGCCCATTCCCCACGGTGCCCATTACGGCGCCGGTTTCTCCCAGCAGTTGCGCCCATTGCGCCATCAATTGGGTGGTCGTCGTTTTTCCGTTAGTACCCGTCACGCCCACCAGACGCAGCTGGTCTGAAGGCTCGTTATAAAAACGTCCTGCCAGTGCGGAGAGTCGCTCATTCAACTGGCTAAGGTAGATAACCGGCACACCGTGCATTTCACGGATTTCACCGTCGGTTGCCTCATCTTTAGCCTCAGCAATAATGGCAGCTACACCTTGCGCAATCGCCTGCGGGATATATCGACGCCCGTCCGCCTGATGACCAACTACAGCCACAAAAAGATCGCCGGAAGCAGCCACACGGCTGTCCAGTACCATCTCCCGTAGCGCTCGCTCAGGTGCGTTTGGCACCCACGGAGCGAGAAGGTCGCGCAAATTACGATCTGCCACCTGTACCCTCGCCTTGATTAATTACAAATTCACTTTTTTCGCCCGTTGCCAGCGCGTCCGGTTCAACGTTCATGGTGCGTAATACGCCGCCCATGATGGCGCCGAACACAGGCGCTGAAACGGCGCCGCCGTAGTATTTACCCGCCTGTGGATCGTTAATGACAACCACCAGCGCAAAACGCGGATTGCTTGCAGGCGCAACGCCTGCGGTATAGGCAATGTATTTGTTGATGTAGCGGCCGTCTGGCCCCACTTTTTTCGCCGTACCGGTTTTAATGGCGATGCGATAGCCTTTGATCGCCGCCTTCACGCCGCCACCGCCAGGTAGCGCCACACTTTCCATCATATGCACAACGGTACGAACGATAGATTCCGGGAAGATACGCTCGCCCGGAACCGGTGGATCAACTTTGGTAATCGACAGTGGGCGATAGACGCCATAGCTGCCAATCGTTGCGTAGACTCGCGCTAACTGTAACGGGGTTACCATTAGCCCGTAGCCGAAAGAGAAGGTGGCCCTCTCTATGTCAGACCACCGTTGTTTTTGAGGATATAAGCCACTGCGTTCTCCGACCAACCCCAAATTGGTCGCCTTTCCTAGCCCAAAACGTGAGTAAGTCTCTACTAACGCTGAGGACGGCATCGCTAACGCCAGCTTTGAAACACCGACGTTACTCGACTTCTGTAATACCCCGGTCAGGGTCAATTCGCTGTAGCGCGCCACGTCTTTAATCTCGTGGCCGTTGATTCGGTAAGGGATCGTGTTCAGAACCGTGTTCTCATTGACGATGCCGCGTTGCAGCGCCGTCATCACCACCATCGGCTTCACCGTGGAGCCAGGTTCGAACACGTCGGTAATGGCCCGGTTACGCATTGCATCTTTTGCGGTACCAGTAAAGTTGTTCGGGTTGTAGGACGGGCTGTTGGCCATCGCCAGCACTTCGCCAGTGCTGACATCCACCAGCACGGCGCTGCCCGACTCCGCCTTGTTAAAGGCCACGGCATTGTTCAGCTCTCGATACACCAGCGCCTGCAGGCGTTCATCAATGCTCAACGCCAGGTTATGCGCGGCCTGGCTGTCTGTGGAAGAGATATCTTCAATCACGCGACCATAGCGGTCTTTACGCACGATTCGCTCACCCGGCTGACCGGTAAGCCACTTATCGAAGCTTTTTTCAACCCCTTCAATCCCCTGGCTGTCGACGTTTGTAAAACCAATGAGGTGAGCGGTTACTTCGCCGGAAGGATAGTAACGGCGAGACTCTTCGCGCAGATGGATACCCGGGAGCTTCAATTTTCTGATGTAATCGGCCATGTCAGGGTTAACCTGACGCGCCAGATAGATAAAGCGCCCTTTCGGGTTGGCGTTAACGCGGGAGGCAAGCTGATCCAGCGGCATTTTCAGGGCGTCAGACAGCGCTTTCCAGCGGTTGTCGAGCGTGATACCACCGGCATCGTGCAGCTCTTTCGGATCGGCCCAGATCGCCTTCACCGGTACGCTCACCGCCAGCGGACGACCGGAACGATCGGTGATCATCCCGCGAGATGTGGAGACTTCCTGTACGCGCAGAGAGCGCATATCGCCCTGGCGCACCAGCATGTCAGGCGCGATGATTTGTAGCCACGCCACACGTCCCAGCAGGAAGCCCAGCGCGAGTAAAATGCAGCCGCAAAGCAACGCAAAACGCCAACTGATAAAGTTGGCCTGTTCTTCCTGACGTTTTGGTTTTAGCGTTTTTGCCGCTGCTCTCATGCGTCGCGTTTTCCCTTATTTTTGTACTACGATATTTTCCTGGGAAGGATCAACATGCTGCAATTGCAGCTTTTCTGTTGCGATCCGCTCGACCCGGCTGTGATCGCCGAGGGCGTTTTCTTCAAGGATCAGGTTTCGCCATTCAATATCCAGCGCATCGCGTTCCAGTACCATCTGCTCGCGTTGCGCAGTCAATAAACGTGTGTGGTGGGCTGTCGTCACCACCGTTACTGCCGTCACAATGATGCAAATGAACAAGCAGAGTGGCAGCTTCCCAAACCGCAAAAGATCGTCGCCGATCACGCCAGGCAAGGCATGGCGCTCGTTGCTTCCTAACGAATCCTTAACTTTGCTTAGGGTCTCTGTCACTCTGCCGATCATGCGTTCGTCCTCTCTGCAATACGCAGCACTGAACTACGGGCGCGTGGATTCTCTGCCACCTCTTCTTCGCCCGGCATCAACTTGCCTAATGCTCGCAACTGACGGCCACCCAGCTTCCTGAGTTGTTCTTCCGTCATCGGCAGCCCTGCTGGCACCTGTGGACCGCGGCTTTGTTCACGCATAAAGCGTTTCACAATACGGTCCTCCAGCGAATGGAAGCTGATGATGGACAACCGCCCTCCCGGGGCCAGCACGTCGAGCGAGCTTTTTAGCGCCAGCTCTATTTCCTCCAGTTCACTGTTTACCCAGATGCGAACCGCCTGGAAGGTACGGGTCGCGGGGTGTTTGTGTTTATCCTTCACCGGTGTTGCCGCCGCAATCACCTCGGCCAGCTCTTTCGTGCGGGTCATCGGCTCAATACGATTGCGTTCAACAATGGCGCGCGCGATGCGCTTGCCAAAACGTTCTTCGCCAAAGGTTTTGATCACCCAGGCGATATCGGCTTCATCTGCGGTCTGTAACCACTCGGCGGCAGACTGACCGCGCGTGGGATCCATGCGCATGTCCAGCGGGCCGTCGCGCATAAAGGAGAAGCCGCGTTCAGCATCATCAAGTTGGGGTGAAGAGACGCCAAGATCGAGAAGAATCCCGTCGATCTTGCCCGTCAGGCCGCGCTCAGCAACGTAATCCGCCAGCGCAGAGAAAGGTCCATGCACGATGGAAAAGCGTGGGTCATCGATGGTTTGCGCAACAGCAATCGCCTGCGGATCGCGATCAATTGCCAGCAGACGTCCTTCCGCTCCAAGCTGGGAGAGGATCAAACGCGAGTGGCCACCGCGACCAAAAGTGCCATCAATGTAGATGCCGTCCGGACGAATATTCAGGCCGTTGACGGCCTCATCCAGCAACACCGTTGTATGTTTATAATTTTCCATCATATTTATAGAGACAAGTCCTGCAGCCGTTCCGACAAGGTAGCGGAATCAGACTGCTCAGCGTCGATATCTTCCTTGACCTGTTGATACCAGGTCGTTTCGTCCCACAGTTCAAACTTGTTGAACTGACCGACCAGCATCACTTCTTTGGTCAGACCGGCATGCTGCCGCAGCACGGGCGCAATCAGTAATCGCCCTGCACTATCCATCTGACACTCACTGGCATGCCCCAATAACAACCGCTGCACGCGGCGTTCCTGTGGGTTCATGCTCGACAGTCGCGACAGCTTTTGCTCAATAATTTCCCATTCAGGTAAAGGGTAAAGCAGCAGGCAGGGGGAGTTGATGTCAATGGTGCAAACCAGTTGACCCGAAGCGTTCTCGATCAGCTGGTCGCGGTATCGGGTTGGTACCGATAAACGCCCCTTACTGTCGAGATTGACTAACGTTGCTCCACGGAACATGCCAGTCTCACCCCTCCTCACCACTTTAACCCACAAATTCCCACCTAAAGGAGTTTACGGAGCGAGGGAAAAGCTTGTCAAGCCAGGACTCTCTCTATACGAACCCGAAAGGGCTCTATTTACAGAGATAAACAGTCCTGGTTAATAACTGCACAACTGGCGAGGCAAAATTAACGTTATGAATATTTGTAAGAAAAAAACCGAATATGCACACTAGCGTTAAGGCTCACTCAATATCATCGCATCGAAATATAAAGTGTCAGTTTGCGACGCGGGCAGCATTTTAAGACATATTCACAGGGGATAACAGCGCCACATTCACCACAATGCGCAATGAACGAACCGGCTGGCAGGCAAGCACGCTGGAGCAGGGGAAAAACGTCTGAATATTCATCGACCGGGCAGCTTTGTAACAAAACAATACAAAGACAGGCTTTATAAATCGTATAAATGTTCTTTCAAAGGCATTTTAAAACGCCTGAAAGAATAAAAAAAATAGCAGGTTCTGATTCCTAAGGAATCGTCCTAATTTTTCTCCGGGAATTATTTGACAGAATTATCCAGAAAAAAGAGGGAGCAGTTTTCGCTGCCCCGTCTCATTTCATTAATGGCGGCTTAAAATTCCGCGACGGTAGAGATTACGTTTGATGCGCGTCAGCCCCGGCTTCGGTTTACGTGGTTCATCAAGGCTCGCGAGAACGATCTCCAGCACGCGCTCCGCCACATCACGATGGCGCTGCGCGACGGCCAGGACCGGACATTGCAGGAAGTCGAGCAGTTCGTTATCACCGAAGGTGGCGATAGCGAGATCGGAAGGCAGCTTACCATCCCGACGCAAAGTGACATCCATCACCCCCTGCAGCAACGCAAATGAAGTGGTGAACAGCGCCTGAGGCATCGGGTGCGTCTCCAGCCATTTCTCGAACAGCTGCGCAGCGGCTTCGCGTTCATAACTGTTAGCATAAAGGTAGTGAACCTCGCGCGGATCGTCTTTCCACGCCGTTCTGAAGCCTTGCTCACGCAGGAAACTCACAGAAAGCTCAGGCAACGCCCCAAGATAGAGCACGGTTTCAGCCGGAAAGGTTCTCAGCTCCGCGGCCAGCATTTCCGCGTCATCCTGATCGGCACCGACGACACTGGTAAAATGCTCTCTGTCCAGGGCGCGATCCAGTGCAACGATTGGGAACGGATCGTTCGCCCAGCGTTGATAGAAGGGATGCTCGGGTGGCAAGGAGGTCGAAACGATGATCGCATCAACCTGACGCTGGAGCAGATGCTCAATACAGCGCATTTCGTTATCAGGCTGATCTTCAGAGCAGGCAATCAGGAGCTGATAGCCACGCTGGCGAGCCTGACGTTCAAGATAGTTAGCGATGCGGGTGTAGCTGGTGTTTTCCAGATCGGGGATCACCAGACCAATCGATCGGGTGCGCCCGGCACGTAAGCCCGCTGCGACAGCATTCGGGTGGTAGTTGTGCTCACGAACCACCGCCATGACTTTCTCAACGGTTTTGTCGCTGACACGGTACTGCTTTGCTTTACCGTTAATCACATAGCTGGCCGTAGTTCGTGACACGCCGGCTAGCCGGGCGATTTCATCCAGTTTCACAATTGCCCCTTAAAAAAAGAAAAGAGTCCATGGCCCTGTCAAGGTTATGGTTAAATCTTTTAACATCTAAACGCAGAATAGCTTTCGCGGCAACCGCTTTTATCTGTGTTATCGGCGTATTACGCAAAAAAAAGCCCGGCTTTGGTGACCGGGCTGAAAGAGGCGAACCTTATTGCCTGCTAACGCATGATTTTCTCGCCGCGCGAAAGACCGACAACGCCCGACCGCGCAACTTCAACAATTTTTGCTACATCCCTTACGGACGCCAGGAATGCGTCCAGCTTGTCACTCGTTCCCACCAACTGAACCGTATATAAAGAAGGGGTAACGTCGATAATCTGCCCACGGAAGATATCCGCGTTGCGTTTAACCTCTTCACGGCCGTAACCGCTGGCCTGAATTTTCACCAGCATGACCTCACGTTCTACATAGGCCCCCTGCCCCAGTTCGCTCACGCGCAGAACATCGACAAGTTTGTGTAACTGTTTCTCGATCTGCTCAAGCACCTTGGCGTCGCCGACGGTCTGAATCGTCATGCGCGACAGCGTAGGATCCTCGGTAGGGGCAACGGTCAGGCTCTCAATGTTGTAGCCGCGTTGTGCAAAGAGTCCAATAACGCGTGACAGTGCGCCAGACTCGTTTTCCAGTAGTACAGATAATATCCGGCGCATATCAGGTTCTCTCCGTTTTACTTAACCACATTTCGTCCATACCACCACCGCGAATATGCATCGGATAAACGTGCTCTGTACCATCAACAATGACATCCATGAAAACAAGGCGGTTATTTTTGACGTGTTCAAGCGCTTCAGCAAGTTTCGCTTCCAGCTCTGCCGGCTCGGTCACCCGCATCCCGACATGACCATAGGCTTCGGCCAGTCGAACAAAATCCGGCAGCGATTTCATGTAGGAGTGAGAATGGCGGCCAGAGTAGATCATATCCTGCCACTGCTTCACCATACCGAGATAACCGTTATTCAGGTTCAGAACCAGAACCGGCAGTTCATATTGCAACGCGGTGGAGAGTTCCTGGATATTCATCTGAATGCTGCCGTCTCCCGTCACGCAAACGACGGTTTCATTCGGCAGCGCAAGCTTCACCCCCAGTGCGGCAGGTAACCCAAAGCCCATTGTCCCCAGACCACCAGAGTTGATCCAGTGACGTGGTTTATCAAACGGATAATAAAGCGCGGCAAACATCTGATGCTGACCTACATCAGAGGTGACATAGGCTTCACCTTTCGTCAGACGCCAGAGGGTTTCGATCACCGCCTGCGGCTTAATGTTTTCGCTTTGGGTATCGTATTTCAGACACTGACGTGCTCGCCACTGCTCGATCTGTTGCCACCAGTCGCGGATCTCATCCAACGGTTGTGAAGGGGTTTCCTGCGATAGCAGATCCAGCATTTGCTCCAGAACCTGTCGCGCATCCCCAACGATCGGCACATCCGCCGGTACCGTTTTCGAAATAGACGTAGGATCGATATCAATATGCAGCACGGTGGCGTTCGGGCAGTACTTCGCCAGATTGTTGGTCGTGCGATCGTCAAAGCGCACGCCAACGGCAAAGATCACATCCGAATGATGCATCGTCATGTTGGCTTCATAGGTACCGTGCATCCCCAACATACCCAGAGCCTGGCGGTGCGTTGCCGGGAAGGCGCCCAGTCCCATCAGTGACGAGGCGACAGGAAGGTTTAGTTTTTCGATCAGCTCACGCAGTTGCGCTTCACAGGCTGAGTTAACCGCGCCGCCGCCGACATAGACCACCGGCTTTTTCGCAGCCAGAAGCGTGTGTAACGCACGTTTGATCTGGCCTTTGTGGCCCTGTGTCGTTGGGTTGTAGGAGCGCATGCTTACCGTTTCCGGCCAGACATACGGCAGCTTGTTTGCCGGGTTAAGAATATCTTTAGGCAGATCGACCACCACAGGACCAGGCCGCCCACTGGCTGCCAGCCAGAAGGCTTTTTTCAGTACGCCGGGAATGTCTTCGGTTTGCTTCACCAGGAAACTGTGCTTCACAACGGGGCGTGAAATCCCCACCATGTCGCACTCCTGAAATGCATCGTAGCCAATCAGTGACGTTGCGACCTGCCCGGATAGAATGACCAGCGGGATGGAGTCCATATAGGCTGTCGCAATACCGGTAATGGCGTTCGTCGCGCCGGGGCCGGAGGTGACCAATACCACGCCCACTTCACCCGTCGCACGCGCCAGCCCGTCAGCCATGTGCACCGCCGCCTGCTCGTGGCGCACCAAAACATGGTCAATGCCGCCTACCGTATGAAGCGCATCATAAATATCCAGAACTGCGCCTCCAGGGTAGCCGAACACCTGCTTAACGCCCTGATCGATTAACGATCGGACGACCATTTCCGCGCCAGACAACATCTCCATGCTTTGCCTCCAGGCATTTTGTTATAGACGAACTGCAGAATTCATTTCCACACCGTCTTACGATCGTGATGAACCAATCTTATATATTGCAGAGTGATCGTTACCTTAACCGCTCGTTTTGAGGCAGGCAATTAGCAAACAGGACGCGGCAAACGGGGTCAGAAGCACAAAAAGCAACGTTAAAGGGAGGATATGGTTAATTCCACTGTGATTCGTTCGTGAGGTGATAAATCATCGCTGAAAAGCGCAACCTTTCAGGAAATCATCTATTTTTGCGAGGCTGGCAGCAGCCAGAAAAAATAACAACAGCACAAAATACCGAAAATGAAAAAATACGCAGGATAAACCACACGCGCCGATGTGATTTATCCTGACGCGCTTATCGGCGGCAAATACTAATAAGCAGCTCTTCCATCCACTGATGGCCTTTATCCCGGCCTGCGGCTTCATGCCAGGAAAGATAACAGGTACGGCTATTGAGCTTGAGCGGCAACGGCAGAATTTGCAGATTTAAGGGTTCCGAAAACTCCTCTGCCAGCCAACGCGGGGCAATAGCGACCAGATGGGTCTGGGAAACCACATTTAAGACGCTGACCATGGCCATTCCCTGATAAGCCACGCTCGCCTGTTTATCCGCAGTGTCATACCACGGCAAACTAAATGAGGCGTATCGGTCGAGGGCAACAACAGCATGCTGCTCGTTATAAACATCACTTTCTCGCAGCGGCATATTCATTCGTGGATGTTTTTTGCTGGCGACCAGTACCATTTCATCTTTAAACAGCGGCACACAGGAAAATTCCGGACGACGGAACTCTTCGTATCCCAGAACGAATTCTGTTTCCTGATATCGAAGCTGATGTTCTGTGTTCTGATTAAGAGAAGATTTAAATACCAGTTGAATATTGGGCGCAATTTCTTCCACTTTATTGTAGATCACGGACGTCAAATAATTATCTAACGGGCTACATACACAAAGATGGAAAACACGCTCACTGCTTAAGGGCTCAAAACCCGATCCCGGCAGCTCATTTTGCACCAACTGTAACGCCTGGCGGATAGAGCCAAACAGCTGAAATGCACGCGCCGTGGGTTGAATCCCCCTGCCATAACGAACAAACAATTCGTCATTAAACATCACTTTAAGCCGGGATACCGCATTGCTGACGGCAGGCTGCGACATCCCCAGAGACTGCGCTGCCCGCGTGATATTCTGTTCCTGCATTACCGCGTCAAACACGGTCAACAGATTGAGATCCACGGTGCGTAACTGAGGTTTAACCCCATTATAACCCTGAGGTTGATTAATATTATTTTCTGGCACTCCTGGCTCCACTGTCACGCTAAACTCCCTTTGCCAAATTACAGTAATAATTTCGAAAAATATGATTTACCATGCAGATACAACCAGCGAAAGAGAATTGTTTAAAATTCGGAAAATATAAAGAGCGCATCATCAAAAGGGTGACTTCGCCCAGGTCATTGATGGTGAGATGAAATTCGGCATAAATGATATCAATGACATTATGGTTTGCATGAAACCATAATCAAGACAAATACACAATCGCCCTTCGGTTAATGATAACTTAAGTATTATTAAACTATTCACGTGAGCCATGCCAAACAATTAACAAACTCGCATCATTGCTCACGCTTTATTTACTGCATTTTTATTTGCAGCACTAATAAATCAATGAAATTAAAAACAATTCTTCTCAGGGCTCATCCATTACAGACGTATGTTGAATTGATACTAATTATATTTAAATCGTTCCGGAGATGAATCTCCAGTCCAAAAATAGACTTTTCAAAAGGCATGAAAGATAAAAACCAGCACAATTAGCTAAATCAAATTCTCTGGAACATCGTGCGATCGGGGTCGTTTTTGTTGTCAGGGGTTGACATCAACCCCCATATCCAGTACCACTAAAAGCATATTGCATTTAACGGAGCACGATTCATGATTCGCACCATTCGTTTCACCGGTCTACTACTACTAAACGCATCCTCTGTGCGCGGTAGACTGGCGGGCGAAATTCAGCGTTGAATCGTCACCAGTAAGACTAAAAACCCGCGCCACTGCGCGGGTTTTTTTATGCTCGTAGCAAGGCGCCCTAAGACTGACAAGGACCTAACCCATGAGCCAGCAAGTCATTATTTTTGATACCACTTTACGTGACGGTGAACAGGCATTACAGGCGAGCCTGAGTGTGAAAGAGAAGCTGCAAATTGCGCTGGCTCTCGAACGTATGGGTGTCGACGTGATGGAGGTGGGTTTCCCGGTCTCTTCTCCGGGTGATTTCGAATCGGTACAGACCATCGCCCGTACCATCAAAAACAGCCGCGTCTGTGGCCTGGCACGCTGCGTTGAGAAAGATATCGACGTTGCCGCCGAGTCACTGAAAGTGGCTGAAGCATTCCGTATTCATACTTTTATTGCCACCTCACCCATGCATATTGCCACCAAGTTGCGCAGCACCCTCGACGAGGTGATTGAGCGCGCGGTCTACATGGTCAAACGCGCGCGCAACTACACGGATGATGTTGAATTCTCATGTGAAGACGCAGGCCGCACGCCAATTGAGGATCTGGCACGCGTGGTGGAAGCCGCCATTAATGCCGGGGCCAAAACCATCAACATCCCGGACACCGTCGGCTACACCATGCCGTTTGAGTTCTCCAACATCATTACTGGCTTGTATGATCGTGTGCCAAACATTGATAAGGCAATTATCTCAGTTCATACCCACGACGATTTAGGCCTGGCCGTCGGCAACGCCATCGCCGCTGTTCACGCCGGTGCCCGTCAGGTAGAAGGTGCGATGAACGGTATCGGGGAACGCGCAGGCAACTGTTCCCTGGAAGAAGTGATCATGGCGATCAAAGTTCGCAAAGACATCATGAACGTGAATACCCGCATCAATCACAATGAAATCTGGCGTACCAGCCAGACCGTCAGCCAGATTTGCAACATGCCGATCCCCGCTAACAAGGCGATTGTCGGTACCGGCGCATTCGCGCACTCTTCCGGTATCCACCAGGATGGCGTACTGAAAAACCGCGAAAACTACGAAATCATGACCCCGGAATCGATCGGTCTGAACCAGGTTCAGTTGAATCTGACCTCCCGCTCCGGCCGTGCGGCAGTGAAACATCGTATGGAAGAGATGGGTTACAAGGACAGCGATTACAACATGGATCAGTTGTACGACGCGTTCCTGAAGCTGGCCGACAAAAAAGGTCAGGTGTTCGACTATGACCTGGAAGCACTGGCCTTCATTAATAAGCAGCAGGAAGAGCCAGAGCATTTCCGTCTGGATTACTTCAGCGTGCAGTCCGGCTCCAGCGATATCGCCACGGCATCCATCAAGCTGGCCTGCGGGGATGAGATAAAAGCGGAAGCGGCAAACGGCAATGGTCCTGTCGATGCTATCTACCAGGCGATTAACCGCGTCACCGAATACGACGTGGAGCTGGTCAAATATGACCTGACGGCCAAAGGCCATGGCAAAGATGCACTCGGTCAGGTGGATATCGTGGTCAATTATAACGGCCGTCGCTTCCACGGCGTGGGTCTGGCGACCGATATCGTCGAATCCTCTGCGAAAGCGATGGTGCATGTCCTGAACAATATCTGGCGCGCCGCTGAAGTCGAAAAAGAGTTGCAACGCAAAGCTCAGAATAAAGAGAACAACAAGGAAACCGTGTAATGTCGAAGAATTACCATATTGCTGTGTTGCCGGGTGACGGTATTGGCCCGGAAGTGATGGCACAGGCGCTGAAAGTACTGGAAGCCGTTCGTTCGCGTTTTGCGATGAAAATTACCACCAGCCACTACGACGTGGGCGGTATTGCTATCGATAATCACGGTACGCCGCTGCCAAAAGCAACGGTAGAGGGTTGCGAGAACGCCGATGCAGTCCTGTTTGGTTCCGTGGGTGGCCCGAAATGGGAACACCTGCCACCCGCAGAGCAGCCAGAGCGCGGCGCGTTGCTGCCGCTGCGTAAACATTTCAAGCTGTTCAGTAACCTGCGTCCGGCAAAGCTGTATCAGGGTCTGGAAGAGTTCTGCCCGCTGCGCGCGGATATCGCCGCTAACGGCTTCGACATTCTGTGCGTGCGTGAGCTGACCGGCGGGATCTATTTCGGTCAGCCAAAAGGCCGTGAAGGCAGCGGCCAGCATGAAAAAGCGTTCGACACCGAGGTCTATCACCGTTTCGAAATTGAACGTATCGCCCATATCGCTTTTGAGTCTGCACGCAAACGCCGCCATAAAGTGACCTCTATCGATAAAGCGAATGTGCTGCAGTCATCCATCTTATGGCGTGAGATCGTCAGCGAAGTTGCTAAGCATTATCCTGACGTTGAGCTGTCGCATATGTACATCGATAACGCGACAATGCAGCTGATTAAAGATCCGTCCCAGTTTGACGTGCTGCTGTGCTCCAACCTGTTCGGCGATATCCTCTCGGATGAGTGCGCGATGATCACCGGCTCTATGGGCATGCTGCCGTCAGCGAGCCTGAACGAAGAAGGCTTTGGTCTGTACGAGCCTGCTGGCGGCTCCGCGCCGGATATCGCAGGTAAAAACATTGCTAACCCGATTGCGCAGATCCTCTCCCTGGCTCTGCTGCTGCGCTACAGCCTGGATGCAGGCGATGCGGCAACCGCAATTGAGAACGCCATTAATCGCGCGTTAGAAGAAGGCGTCCGTACCGGTGATTTAGCACGCGGCACGGCGGCAGTCAGTACCGATGAAATGGGCGACATCATTGCCCGCTATGTCGCTGAAGGGGTGTAATCATGGCGAAGACGTTATATGAAAAATTGTTTGATGCACACGTTGTCTATGAGGCACCAAACGAAACCCCACTGCTCTATATCGACAGGCATCTGGTACATGAAGTGACCTCCCCACAGGCATTTGATGGTCTGCGTGCGCACAAACGCCCGGTACGTCAGCCGGGTAAAACCTTCGCGACAATGGATCACAACGTTTCCACCCAGACCAAAGATATCAATGCGTCGGGCGAAATGGCGCGTATCCAGATGCAGGAGTTGATCAAGAACTGTAACGAGTTTGGCGTCGAGCTCTACGATCTGAACCATCCGTATCAGGGTATCGTTCACGTGATGGGGCCTGAGCAGGGGATCACCCTGCCCGGCATGACCATCGTCTGCGGCGACTCCCATACCGCAACGCACGGCGCGTTTGGTGCACTGGCGTTCGGTATTGGCACCTCTGAAGTTGAGCATGTTCTGGCTACGCAGACCCTGAAACAGGGCCGAGCCAAAACCATGAAGATTGAAGTGAAAGGCAAAGCCGCGCCGGGGATCACCGCGAAAGACATCGTGCTGGCCATCATCGGTAAAACGGGCAGTGCCGGCGGCACCGGGCACGTTGTTGAGTTCTGCGGTGACGCTATTCAGGCGCTGAGCATGGAAGGTCGTATGACTCTGTGCAATATGGCCATCGAGATGGGGGCCAAAGCAGGCCTGGTGGCGCCGGATGAAACCACCTTCAACTATGTAAAAGGGCGTCTGCACGCGCCAAAAGATCAGGATTACGCTGACGCCGTCGCGTACTGGAAAACCCTGAAAACCGATGATGACGCGGTTTTTGATACCGTTGTTACCCTGCAGGCGGAGGAGATTGCCCCGCAGGTGACCTGGGGAACCAATCCGGGTCAGGTCATTTCCGTGAATGACACCATTCCCGATCCGGCCTCATTTACCGATCCGGTCGAACGCGCCAGTGCCGAAAAAGCGCTGGCGTATATGGGTCTCAAACCCGGTGTGCCGTTGACCGATGTGACCATCGACAAAGTCTTTATTGGCTCCTGCACCAACTCGCGTATCGAAGATTTACGCGCTGCGGCGGAAATCGCCAAAGGCCGTAAAGTAGCACCCGGCGTACAGGCGCTGGTTGTGCCAGGCTCTGGTCCGGTAAAAGCGCAGGCGGAAGCCGAAGGCCTGGATAAGATCTTTATCGAAGCAGGCTTCGAGTGGCGCTTGCCTGGCTGCTCCATGTGTCTGGCCATGAACAATGATCGCCTGAATCCGGGCGAACGTTGTGCCTCCACCAGTAACCGTAACTTTGAAGGTCGTCAGGGCCGCGGTGGACGCACCCACCTCGTCAGCCCGGCGATGGCCGCCGCTGCGGCAGTTACCGGCCATTTCGCCGATATTCGCAGCCTGAAATAAGGAGACAATCATGGCAGAGAAATTTACCCAACATACAGGCCGGGTTGTCCCTCTGGACGCCGCTAACGTCGATACTGATGCGATCATCCCGAAGCAATTTTTGCAGAAGGTCACTCGCACCGGATTTGGTGCTCATCTGTTTAACGACTGGCGTTTTCTGGATGATAAAGGTCAGGTACCTGACCCGGAATTTGTGCTGAATTTCCCGGAATATAAAGGCGCCTCCATTCTGCTGGCACGGGAAAACTTTGGCTGCGGCTCCTCACGTGAGCACGCACCATGGGCGCTGACCGATTACGGTTTTAAAGTGGTGATCGCCCCGAGCTTTGCGGATATCTTCTACGGCAACAGCTTCAACAACCAGCTGCTGCCAGTGACGCTGAGTGACGAGCAAGTGGATGAAATGTTCGCGCTGGTTAAGGCAAATCCGGGCATGTCGTTTGAAGTGGATCTGGAAGCGGAAGTGGTGAAAGCCGGAGATAAGACCTACAGCTTCAGCATCGATGCCTTCCGTCGCCACTGCATGCTGAACGGTCTGGACAGCATTGGCCTGACGCTTCAGCATGAAGACGCCATCTCCGCATACGAGAAAAAACAGCCTGCGTTTATGGGCTAAAGGCAATGGCCCGCACGATGCGGGCCATTGATAAGGGTGCGTTGAGGCTCAACCACTCTGGAGAGGCGGGGAACTTTCCCCGCCCATACCGCTAACGTTTTGCTTCGTAAGCCAACACTGCTGCCAGCTCTGTTTTCTCCTGTCTGAAATGCAGTTCACACAGTGAATCACGCACCATCCAGGTGAAGATCAACAGCGTTGTACAGATCAGAAACAAACCTAACAGCAGAGTACGTTTTGGCATTCCAGCCTCCTTATTGCTTTTCGGCAATGAAGAGACTAACCTCGCAATGTTGGTTGTGAAGTTTGTCTCCCCATCAGTTTTTTGATGTGGGACTCTCCACTGTTTGCCTCTTGCGAAAGCCTGAGGCAAACAGCCTCAAGCACCCGCCACGCACTCTATGTGTCTTCTTAAACTCTGTCAGAAAATCGTTTCATTTCGTGAAGGCGCCTTCCAGAATCAGACGTCTTTTACGCGCCAGGTCAGCATCAGCGTGACAATCGACGTTAGTGCAATCATCCAGTACACCGACCCATGTCCATAGCTTTGCGACAACGCCCCCTGAATCACCCCCGCCAGAATTACCCCCGTGGAGATACTGTTGGTGAAGAGTGTGGTCGCCGACCCCGCCCGCCCGGGCATTAAATCCTGGAACCAGAGCATCCCTATCCCGGCCACGATCCCAATAAACACAGCATTAAACAGCTGCAGGGCCAGCAACGCCTCTCGTGTATGGAAGAAAATCAGCCCCAGGTAGAAAAGCACCCCGGCCGCTACGGCTATCAGCATCATCCGGCGTTTCCCGAAATGTTTGACGTAGTATCCCGCCAGAATCATCGCCGGAATTTCCAGCCCGGCGGCCGTCCCCATTAAGATCCCCGCAAGCTTATCCGGCAGACCCAGATCGCTGCTGATCCATAGCGGCATATCAATGATATACATGGTGTTGCAGGTCCACATCAGCGTGGAGGCGATAAACAGCATACGGACGTTTTTATCCTGCCAGCCGCTCACCTGAGTAATGGGTTTATCCGCTGTCTGTTCGACACGCGCCACTGACGGCAGCACGAAGGCAATCAGTGCCAGGCTAATGGCAAAAATCCCCGCAGCGATGGAAAACATGGCGGTAAAACCGTAATTCAACGCCAGCATAAAGGCCAGCGGCGGACCAATGACCCATGCAAGAGAGAGCTGCGCACGCATCACCGAGCTAAACATCACCACTTCCCGCGCCGAGTTGTCGGCATATTCCCGGGCCAGCGCGAACAGCTGCGGCATGGCGGTGTTCGCCAGCGAGGCCAACAGCACGCCGCAGGTGATCAGCGTCAGGTAGTGACGATTAAAGGCAAACAGCAACGCGTTACCCACGGCCATGGCGCAACAAAAGAGGATCAACTTGCGGCGATCGCCCTGGCTGTCGGATCGTTTCGCCAGCCCCAGGCTCACCAGGATCCCGGCGATGGCGTTCACGGTATAAAACAGGCCGACCCAAAACGGCTGCGCCCCCACCTCCCGGCTGAGAAAAAGACTCAGCGTCGGTGCCTGCAGCGCCCCCGCCACGCCCATCATAAAGGCCACCAGCATAAAAGCGGCATACACGCCGTTCAGGCGTCGCCCCATCGTCATTAACCAGAGCATCTGCAAGTCCTTGTGAAAGCGAATCGAAATTGGGTGAAAGAATAAACGAAAAAAGCCAGCAAAAAACATTTTGCTGGCGGGTGATAAGCACCAATACTCAGTCACACATGATCGAGGCGAGTTAGCGAGAAGAGGTCGGTTTCGTAACGTCCCACTGCATCAGTTCTTCTAACATTTTCAGCCGTTGCTCAGCACACTGACGGGCCAGCCAGGACGTTCCTTTTGTCGCTGAAAAGTACTGCTGATAAAACTGACGTGCGGTAGACCTCTTCATAATGTACCTCCTCACTTCATCGGGAATCATTATTGGCTTAATATAGGGATTAATAAATTGCTGATTTTTTGTCAGGAGTTCCCCTTTTATGCCTTCTGGTCGTCTGCAACAACAATTCATCCGCCTCTGGCAGTGCTGCGAAGGGCAATCGCAGGAGACCACGCTTAACGAACTGGCTGAACTCCTTAACTGCTCCCGACGTCATATGCGCACGCTGCTTAACACCATGCAGCAACAGGGCTGGTTAAACTGGGAAGCCGAAGCGGGACGCGGCAAACGCTCACGTCTGACCTTTCTCTATACCGGGCTGGCCTTGCAGCAACAGCGAGCGGAAGATCTGCTGGAACAGGACAGAATCGATCAACTGGTGCAACTGGTAGGCGATAAAGCCGCAGTGCGTCAGATGCTGGTCTCCCATCTTGGGCGGAGTTTTCGTCAGGGCCGCCACATTCTGCGGGTGCTCTACTATCGCCCGATGAAGAATCTGCTCCCCGGCACGGCCTTGCGCCGCTCAGAAACCCATATGGCGCGACAAATATTCAGTGGCCTGACGCGAATAAATGAGGAAAACGGGGAACTGGAAGCTGATATCGCGCACCACTGGCAGCAACTCTCCCCACGTCACTGGCGCTTTTTCTTACGTCCCGGCATCCACTTTCACCACGGCCGCGAGCTGGAAATGCGCGATGTCATCGCCTCACTGGAACGTGCCCGCAAGCTTCCGCTTTATTCGCATATTTCGCGCGTTCACTCCCCCACCGCCTGGACGCTGGATATTGAACTGTCTCAGCCGGATAAATGGCTTCCCTGGCTGCTGGGGTATGTCCCATCAATGATTTTGCCGGGAGAGTGGGAATCGCTGCACAATTTTGCCAGCCAGCCCATTGGCACCGGGCCCTATGCCGTGTCGCGTAACACCAATAACCAGCTGAAAATTCGCGCGTTTGATGACTATTTTGGCTACCGGGCGCTGATCGACGAAGTGAACGTCTGGGTATTACCGGATCTCAATGAAGAGCTCAGCGCCGGGCTGACGCTTGAAGGCCCCACAACGGGCGAAAAGGCGGTGGAAAGCCGCCTTGAGGAGGGATGCTACTACCTGCTGTTTGACAGCCGCACCCACCGCGGGGCCAATCAGGCGGTACGCAAATGGATCAGCCACGTCTTATCTCCCTCTAATCTGATTTACCATGCGGAAGAACAGTATCAGACGTACTGGTTTCCGGCGTACGGGTTGCTTCCTCGCTGGCATCATGCCCGACCTGCCCACTGTGACAAACCGGCAGGGCTGGAGTCTGTCACCCTGACCTACTACCGCGAGCACGTGGAACACCGTTTTATCGCCAGGATCATGACCAGACTGCTGGCCGCAGAAGGCGTCCGGCTGGACATCAGGGAAGTGGACTATGACGAATGGCACCAGGGGGAACTGACCAGCGATATCTGGCTGAACAGCGCCAACTTCACCCTGCCGCTCGATTTCTCGCTCTTCTCACACCTGTATGAAGTCCCGCTGATCCAGCACTGTATCGATCGGGACTGGCAGCAGGATGCGGCGCAGTGGCGCGCGGGTGAGATGAACCTGGCCATCTGGTGTCAGGCGCTGCTGGCCGAACAGGCGATCGTGCCGCTGATCCACCACTGGCTGATGATCCAGGGCCAGCGCAGTATGCGGGGGTTACGGATGAATACGCTGGGCTGGTTTGATTTTAAATCCGCCTGGTTTGCGCCACCGGAGCCATAACACTTTCGTAATATTCGCCAAATCATTACAATACCGCCGTTCTCAACGGGGTGCTGCATCACTGATGTGCGCTGAGATAATACCCGTCGAACCTGATCCGGATAACGCCGGCGAAGGGATTTGAGGCTGTCGCTCAAAATCCTTTGCCACTCAACCTTGAGGTGCAAAGTGTTAAAAAAAGTGCTTCCCCTGCTGGCGCTGTTTGCGCTGCCTGCTTTCGCAAAACCCGTCCTGACGGTCTACACCTACGACTCCTTTTCTGCCGACTGGGGCCCAGGCCCGGTCGTCAAAAAAGCCTTTGAAGCCGACTGCAACTGCGAACTGAAATTCGTGGCGCTGGAAGATGGCGTCTCGCTGCTTAACCGTCTGCGTATGGAAGGTAAAAACAGCAAGGCCGACGTGGTACTCGGCCTGGATAACAACCTGTTGGATGCGGCCTCGCAAACGAAACTGTTCGCCAAAAGCGGCGTAGCGGCAGATGCGGTTAACGTGCCGGGCGGCTGGAAAAACGACACCTTTGTGCCGTTCGATTACGGTTATTTTGCGTTTGTTTACGACAAAAACAAGCTGAAGAACCCGCCGAAAAGCCTGAAGGAGCTGGTGGAAAGCGACCAGAAATGGCGCGTGATTTATGAAGATCCGCGCACCAGCACGCCGGGTCTGGGCCTGCTGCTGTGGATGCAGAAGGTATACGGTGATAAAACGCCGGAGGCGTGGCAGAAGCTGGCCGCCAAAACCGTGACCGTCACCAAAGGCTGGAGCGAAGCCTATGGCCTGTTCCTGAAAGGGGAGAGCGACCTGGTGCTGAGCTATACCACCTCCCCGGCTTATCACATTATCGCCGAGAAGAAAGACAACTACGCCGCCGCTGATTTCGCTGAAGGTCATTACCTGCAGGTGGAAGTGGCTGCCCGCACTGCCGCCAGCAAGCAGCCGGAACTGGCCGAGAAGTTCCTGAAATTCATGGTCTCCCCGGCGTTCCAGAATGCGATCCCAACGGGTAACTGGATGTATCCGGTGACCAACGTGACGCTACCTGCGGGCTTCGAGCAACTGACCAAACCACAAACCTCGCTGGAGTTTACGCCGCAGCAGGTCGCCGCGCAGCGAGCAGCATGGGTAAGTGAATGGCAACGCGCCGTCAGCCGCTAATTCCCGGCTGGTTATTTCCCGGACTGCTCGCCGCTGTAGTGATGGTGGCGGTCAGTCTGGGTGCTTTTCTGGCATTGTGGTTTAACGCGCCAGAGAGTGATCTGCTCTCCCTCTGGCACGACAGCTATCTCTGGCACGTCATCCGGTTCTCTTTCTGGCAGGCGTTTCTCTCTGCCCTGCTGTCGGTGATCCCGGCCATTTTTCTCGCGCGGGCGCTCTACCGCAGACGCTTCCCCGGCAGGGAGGCGATGTTGAGACTGTGCGCCATGACGCTGATCCTGCCCGTCCTGGTGGCGGTGTTTGGGATCCTGAGCGTGTATGGTCGTCAGGGCTGGCTGGCCGCCCTCTTTAACCTGCTTGGTCTGGAGTGGACCTTCTCCCCTTACGGACTCAAAGGTATTCTGCTGGCGCACATCTTTTTCAACATGCCCATGGCGACCAGGCTTTTTTTACAGGCGCTGGAGGCTATCCCCGGCGAGCAGCGTCAGCTTGCGGCACAGCTGGATATGCGCGGCTGGTCATTCTTCCGCTTTGTCGAATGGCCGTGGCTGCGCCGTCAAATCCCTCCGGTTGCGGCGCTGATCTTCATGCTCTGTTTTGCCAGTTTCGCCACCGTGCTTTCTCTTGGTGGTGGACCACAGGCGACCACCATCGAACTGGCGATTTACCAGGCGCTGAGTTACGACTACGACCCCGGCCGCGCTGCGCTTCTGGCTCTGGTGCAGATGCTGTGCTGTCTTGTGCTGGTCCTGCTGAGTCAGCGTCTGAGCAAAGCCATTCCACCGGGCAGTCATCAGATTACAGGCTGGCGCGATCCACAGGACAGCCTGCACAGCCGAATCGCGGATGTGATGTTGATCGTACTGGCCCTGCTGCTGCTTCTGCCGCCGCTGATGGCCGTTATCGTCGATGGCGTTAACCTTAACCTCGTCTCCGTGTTGCAACAGCCCGTCCTCTGGCAAGCGACCTGGACATCCTTGCGCATCGCACTGGCTGCCGGGCTATTGTGTGTCGTGCTGACCATGATGCTGCTGTGGAGCAGTCGCGAACTTTATGCGCGCCAGGCGCGCAAAGCCGGACAAGCGCTGGAGCTGACGGGGATGTTAATCCTCGCAATGCCGGGCATCGTCCTGGCAACCGGCTTCTTTTTATTGTTCAACAGTACGGTTGGTCTGCCGGAAAGCGCCGACGGAATCGTGATTTTTACCAACGCCCTGATGGCCATTCCCTATGCGCTGAAGGTGCTGGAAAACCCCATGCGCGACGTCAACAGCCGTTACGCTTTGCTGTGTCAGTCGCTTGGTATACAGGGCTGGCGCCGGTTAAAGGTGGTTGAACTGCGAGCGCTGAAACGCCCGCTTGCTCAGGCGCTGGCCTTCGCTTGTGTGCTCTCCATTGGTGACTTTGGTGTGGTGGCGCTCTTTGGCAATGAAGATTTCCGCACGCTGCCATACTGGTTGTATCAGCAGATCGGCTCCTACCGCAGTCAGGAGGGGGCCGTCACGGCGCTGTTGCTGCTGTTGCTGTGCTTTGCCTTATTTACCGTTATCGAAAAACTTCCGGGGCGCAATGTTAAAACTGACTGATGTCACCTGGCTCTACCAGCACCTGCCTATGCGTTTCAGCCTGTCGGTACGCCCGGGTGAGATGATTGCCGTGCTTGGTCCAAGCGGGGCAGGGAAAAGTACCTTACTCAATCTGATTGCCGGTTTTCTGCAACCGGCAAGCGGATCGATAATGATTGAAAACAACGACCATACCTACACCCCGCCCGCCAGGCGTCCGGTCTCGATGCTGTTCCAGGAAAATAATCTGTTCACCCATCTGACGGTGCGGCAAAACATCGCGCTAGGTATGGATCCGGGGCTGAAACTGAACGACGCACAGCGCCAGAAGCTGGAGCATATTGCCGGGCAGATGGGCATTACCACGTTTATTGACCGACTCCCCGGAGAGCTCTCTGGCGGACAACGTCAGCGCGTGGCGCTGGCTCGCTGTCTGGTTCGCGAGCAGCCGATACTGCTGCTGGATGAGCCCTTCTCTGCACTCGATCCCGCGCTGCGCCAGGAGATGCTCGCCCTGGTACAGGAGGTCTGCCAGCGTCAGCAGCTGACGATGCTGATGGTGTCACACAGTATTGAAGATGCCGCACGCATCGCCCCGCGATCGGTGGTGATCGCGGAAGGTCGGATCGTGTGGGAGGGTGAAACCGAAGAGTTGATGAGTGGTAAAGCAAGCGCGTCGCACCTGCTGGGGATCCTTAACGGCTGACCACCTTCAGCAGGATCTCACCGTACACCGGCATCAGCGGGTGGCGAATCAGCGCGATCAGCGCCACGATGGCAACGCCCAGCGTCAGCGGCGCCAGCCACAGCAAGCGCGAGCGAGGCAGATAGCGCGTCAGACGATCGACATTCGCTTTCGCGCTGCGCCATAGCCGCCAGCACAACCATGCAGCGAGCCATAACAGCAGCGCTGTTGCCAGCAATAACCATTTAAAGCCACCGCTCTGCACATCGTCAGGAATATCAATTGCCGCACCCGCCAGGATCCCCGGCAGGAAGTAGAACGGCGGCCAGAAGACGCAGCCGATAATGTTCGGCAAAATGAATTTTGCGACGGGCAGATCCAGCATCCCGGCGACCATCGGCACCAGCGGACGCGTTGGCCCGACAAAGCGTCCGACGAGGATCGTAAACATGCTGTGCTGATGCAGCGCATGCTCGGTTTTATCCAGCAGCGCTTTGTTCTTCTTCATGAAAGACCAGCGGTGCAGCGGCTTCTTGAAACGCCAGCCCAGCCAGAAGGAGATCCAGTCGCCCAGTAAGCAGCCAATCATACCGGCCAGCCATGCCTGCCAGAAATTGACCTCACCGCTGCCAATCAACGCGCCCAACGCCGCCATCATCACCGTACCAGGCAGGATCAGCCCAACCAGCGCCAGCGATTCCAGAAACGCCACCAGCGCAACGGCGATAAGCGAATACATAACGGACTGGGTAATAAAATGTTCCAGCAATGCCTGCATAACTATTCCGGTCAGAAAACGAATCAGGGATTCTGCTTAGCGCCCTGCACCGCGTCAAGACAACAATTGTCTGAATAGTTTACAGGTTGCTTCCACAGTTCACCTGCTTGTTTATCTTTTTTTACCGTTTATTCACAACCCGCCCGGAATTCACTGGGGCTGGCGCCAGTGCATTTTTTAAAAACGCGGGAAAAATAGAGCTGATCTTCAAAGCCCACATTGCGCCCGACGGTGGCAATGGGCATCCGGGTGGTGCTGAGCAGCAGTTTCGCCTGGCTGATGCGCTGATCTTCGCGCCAGCTCAGCACGCTGACACCCAACTGCTGCCGGAACAGATGCGATAGCCGCGACGGCGACAGGCAGACATGCTGGGCCACGCTGGCGATATCAAACTGGCTGTCGGCCAGGTGGTCGCTGATGTACTGGCAGGCATCACGCACACGGTTATCCAGCGGCGGATTAAGCGACGCGTTAATCGCCTCCATCCGGCGCAGTAACACCTGTTCAAGCAAATTAATTGCCAGTAGCTCAGCGTAGCGCCCACCGGCCTGTCCTGCCTCTATGATCTGGGCAAACAGCTCGCGGAACTGGGCCAGATGAGCGTCGTCCGGGCGGTAAAAACCGGTGTGCGCAAAAATGGCTGGCCACGAAAGCCACTCCTGCCAGTAGGCGCGGGGGCGGAAGTAGACCCACTGGTGATACCACTCTTTGGCATCCGGATGACGCCCGTAATGGTGGATCTCACCAGGCGGAAACAGCAGCATATCGCCGGGACGACAGACGAACTGCTGATCGTTGTTTTTGATTATCCCTTCCCCACGCACGGTCAGGTTCAGAATGTACCCTTTCATCCCAAGCGGACGGTCAACGTAAAAATCGAGATATCCCTCAGCCTCGATAGGGGTCAGCCCCGCCACCAGGTGGGCGTTAAACGAATAACCCGGCAGTAAGGGATCGTTTTGCGTTTCGGCCATAGATTCAGTTCTCCCAACGGTACTGAAGGAAACCAATTGTCCATATCGTTAAAAGCCGTATAAAAATGGCCTGCGACGAGATCCAAAAAGCATCACGTCTCTTTTACGTCCGCCATGTTTCAGCCTTTCCCCCTGATTTCTCCGCCAGAGTGGGCAGATAAGCAGTAACAAAAGTGTCTATAAGTGCGGCAGAAATGTCCACATTGAATATTTGCACGGCGTCACACTTTCCATCTCAACAGCAATTTAGTCCATAAGATTAGCGGATCCTGCCTGACGATTTTCGACCCCATTCTCTAATGTTCTCTCATACCTGTTTTCTGATGGAGCAACACCATGGCAATTGCGATTGGCCTCGATTTTGGCAGCGACTCGGTTCGCGCCCTGGCAGTGGACTGTACGTCCGGCCAGGAGATAGCAACCAGCGTTGAGTGGTACCCACGCTGGCAAGAGGGGCGCTACTGCGATGCGCCAAACAACCAGTTCCGTCACCATCCACGCGACTACATCGAGTCGATGGAAGCGGCAATCAAAACCGTGCTGGCAGAACTGACTGACGCCCAGCGTGCAGAGGTGGTTGGGATCGGCGTAGACAGCACCGGTTCTACCCCCGCGCCAGTGGATGCGGAAGGCCGGGTGCTCGCGCTACGTCCTGAGTTCGCCGACAACCCGAACGCCATGTTTGTGCTGTGGAAAGACCATACCGCCGTCGAAGAGGCCGAAGCCATCACCCGGTTGTGCCACCAGCCAGGTAAAACCGACTATTCGCGCTACATCGGCGGAATTTATTCCAGTGAATGGTTCTGGGCCAAGATCCTGCATGTCACCCGCGCTGACGCAGCGGTTGCACAGGCAGCCGCATCGTGGATTGAACTGTGTGACTGGGTTCCTGCCCTGCTCTCAGGTACCACCCGCCCGCAGGATATTCGCCGCGGCCGCTGCAGCGCCGGGCATAAATCCCTATGGCATGAAAGCTGGGGCGGTCTGCCACCGGCAGCCTTCTTCGATGAACTCGATCCGATTATCAACAAGAGCCTGAAGTACCCGCTCTTTACCGACACCTTTACCGCCGATATTCCGGTGGGCACGCTCTGTGAAGAGTGGGCAACACGCCTGGGCCTGCCGCAAAACGTGGCAATCTCCGGCGGTGCGTTTGACTGCCATATGGGCGCGGTGGGCGCTGGCGCCCAACCCAATACGCTGGTGAAAGTGATCGGCACCTCCACCTGCGACATCCTGACGGCGGATAAGGCCAGCGTCGGTGACCGCGCAGTGAAAGGTATCTGCGGACAGGTCGACGGCAGCGTGGTGCCGGACTTTATCGGTCTGGAAGCCGGGCAGTCTGCGTTTGGCGATATTTACGCCTGGTTTGGTCGGGTACTGGGCTGGCCGCTGGACCAGCTGGCGACCGCGCACCCGGAACTGAAAACCCAGATTGCCGAGAGTAAGAAACAGCTGCTGCCCCAGCTCACCGCCGCGTGGGCGAAAAATCCGTCTCTTGAACACCTGCCGGTGGTGCTCGACTGGTTCAACGGCCGCCGTACGCCATTTGCCAACCAGCGTCTTAAAGGCGTTATCACCGATCTCAATCTGGCGACCGATGCCCCGGCCCTGTTTGGCGGCCTGATTGCAGCCACCGCCTTTGGCGCGCGCGCGATTATGGAGTGCTTCACCGAACAGGGCATCGACGTCAATAACGTCATGGCGCTGGGCGGTATCGCCCGTAAAAACCCGGTGATCATGCAGGCCTGCTGCGACGTGCTGAACCGTCCGCTGCAGATTGTCGCGTCCGATCAATGCTGCGCGCTGGGTGCGGCTATTTTCGCCGCCGTTGCCGCGGGCGTACACGCCGATATCCCGACTGCACAGCAGCATATGGCAAGCGCGGTCGAAAACACCCTTCAGCCGCGTGCTCAACAGGCGCAACGCTTTGAACAGCTTTATCAGCGCTACCAGCAATGGGCAAAAAGCGCCGAACTTCACTATCTCCCTGTCGCCGCCCCGTCAAAACACACCGCGGACACGACGGCAACCCTGACCCATTAAGGACACGACGATGACCATTTTTGATAATTATGAAGTGTGGTTTGTGATTGGCAGCCAGCATTTGTACGGACCGCAAGCGTTGCAACAGGTGACGAAACATGCGGAACACGTCGTGAACGCGCTGAATGCTGAGGCCAAACTGCCATGCAAACTGGTGCTGAAGCCGCTGGGCACGACACCGGATGAGATCACCCATATCTGCCGTGACGCGAACTACGACGATAAATGCGCGGGTCTGGTGGTGTGGCTGCACACCTTCTCACCCGCCAAAATGTGGATCAACGGTCTGTCTATCCTCAACAAACCGCTGCTGCAATTCCATACCCAGTTCAACGCCTCCCTGCCATGGGACAGCATTGATATGGACTTTATGAACCTGAACCAGACCGCACACGGCGGCCGTGAGTTCGGCTTCATCGGCGCCCGTATGCGTCAGCAGCACGCCGTAGTGACCGGACACTGGCAGGATCAACATGCGCAGAAACGCATCGGCTCCTGGATGCGTCAGGCCGTTTCCAAACAGGATACCCGCCATCTGAAAGTGGTGCGATTTGGCGACAACATGCGTGAAGTGGCAGTCACCGACGGTGATAAAGTTGCCGCGCAGATCAAGTTTGGTTTTTCCGTGAACACCTGGGCCGTGGGTGACCTGGTGCAGGTCGTCAATGAGATCGGCGATGGCGACGTGAGCGCGCTGGTTGACGAATACGAAAGCAGCTACCGCCTCACCGCAGCGGCGCAGGTGAAGGGTGACAAACGCCAGAACGTGCTGGACGCGGCGCGCATTGAACTGGGGATGAAACGCTTCCTGGAACAGGGTGGCTTCCACGCCTTTACCACGACATTTGAAGATCTCCATGGTCTGAAACAACTGCCGGGTCTGGCAGTACAACGTCTGATGCAGCAGGGCTACGGCTTCGCGGGCGAAGGCGACTGGAAAACTGCCGCTCTGCTTCGCATCATGAAAGTGATGTCAACCGGTCTGCAGGGCGGCACCTCCTTTATGGAGGACTACACCTACCACTTCGAAAATGGCAACGACCTGGTACTCGGTTCACACATGCTGGAAGTGTGCCCATCCATTGCCGTCGAAGAGAAACCGATCCTCGACGTGCAGCACCTCGGCATTGGCGGTAAAGCGGATCCGGCACGTTTGATCTTCAACACCCGTACCGGTCCGGCCATCAACGCCAGCCTGATTGACCTGGGCGATCGTTTCCGCCTGCTGGTGAACTGTGTGGATGCGGTTGAAACGCCACACGCGCTGCCAAAACTGCCGGTCGCCAACGCCCTGTGGAAAGCGCAGCCCGATCTGCCAACCGCCTCCGAAGCCTGGATCGTCGCCGGTGGCGCGCACCATACCGTCTTCAGTCACGCGCTGGATCTCAACGATATGCGTCAGTTCGCTGAACTGCACGACATCGAACTGACCGTGATCGATAACGATACCCGCCTGCCCGCGTTTAAAGACGCGCTGCGCTGGAATGAAGTCTATTACGGTTCGAAACGTTAAGTACGACGTGCCCGGTGGCACTGCGTTTACCGGGCCTACGATTGTGTAGGCCGGATAAGCGAAGCGCCATCCGGCGGGAGACAACAATGCTAGAAGATCTCAAACGCCAGGTACTCGAAGCCAACCTGGCGCTGCCTAAACATAATCTGGTGACCCTGACCTGGGGCAACGTCAGCGCCGTTGACCGCGAAAAAGGGGTGTTCGTCATCAAGCCTTCCGGCGTGGATTATACGGTGATGACCGCTGACGATATGGTTGTGGTCAGCATTGCAACCGGTGAAGTGGTGGAAGGGAAGAAAAAACCCTCCTCCGATACCCCCACCCATCGCCTGCTGTATCAGGCATTTCCGACCATCGGCGGCATTGTGCATACCCACTCGCGTCATGCGACTATCTGGGCGCAGGCAGGCCAGTCCATCCCGGCTACCGGTACCACGCACGCAGACTACTTTTACGGCACCATCCCGTGCACCCGCCTGATGACCGATGCGGAAATCAACGGCGAGTACGAGTGGGAAACCGGCAATGTGATTGTCGAAACCTTTGAAAAACAGGGAATCGACGCAGCACAGATGCCCGGGGTGCTGGTGCATTCTCACGGCCCGTTTGCGTGGGGCAAAAATGCGGAAGATGCAGTGCATAACGCGATTGTGCTGGAAGAGGTAGCCTATATGGGCATCTTCTGTCGTCAACTGGCACCACAGTTGCCGGATATGCAACAGACACTGCTGGACAAACATTACCTGCGCAAGCACGGTGCAAAAGCCTATTACGGGCAATAAACTGTATATAAACCCAGCATAAAACCGCTAACCAGGCTATAATCAGGCCTGGTTTTGTTTTATGGGATAACGGCGTGACGCAGGCGCAAGAAGGTTTTTTACTGACCCGACACTGGCGGGATACGCCTCAGGGAACAGAGGTGGAGTTCTGGCTGGCGACGGACAACGGCCCGCTGCGCGTTACCCTGTCGCCACAGGAGTCCGTGGCATTTATTCCTGAAGCCCACGTCGACAAAGCAAAGCAGCTACTGCGCGGTGAAAACAACTGGCGCATCACGCCACTTGAGCTGAAAGATTTCCATCGCCAGCCGGTTTACGGTCTCTATTGTCGCGCCCATCGCCAACTGATGCGCTATGAAAAACTGCTGCGCGAGGCGGGCGTCACCCTGTACGAAGCCGATATTCGTCCCCCGGAACGTTTTCTGATGGAGCGGTTTATTACCGCCCCTGTCTGGGTTGATGGCACAGCGCACAACGGCGGGCTGATTAACGCCCGTCTGAAACCCAACCCGCACTACCGTCCGCCGTTGAAATGGGTCTCACTGGACATCGAAACCACCCGTCACGGTGAACTGTACTGTATTGGACTTGAAGGCTGCGGCGACCGGGTTGTCTATATGCTCGGGCCACCGAATGGTGATGCCTCCGCGCTGGACTTCCGACTGGAGTACGTCAACAGTCGACCACAGCTGCTGGAAAAACTGAACCAGTGGTTTGCCGATCGCGATCCCGATGTCCTGATCGGCTGGAACGTGGTGCAGTTCGACCTGCGGGTATTGCAAAAACACGCCGAGCGGTACCGCATCCCGCTCATGCTTGGGCGGGATCATAGCGAACTGGAATGGCGCGAGCACGGTTTCAAAAACGGCGTCTTCTTCGCACAGGCCAACGGTCGCCTGATTATCGACGGCATCGAGGCTCTGAAATCCGCATTCTGGAATTTTTCTTCCTTCTCGCTGGAGGCGGTGGCGCAGGAGCTGCTGGGGGAAGGGAAATCCATCGATAATCCGTGGGACCGAATGGATGAGATCGACCGCCGCTTCAACGAAGACAAACCGGCACTTGCCACCTATAACCTGAAAGATTGTGAGCTGGTTACGCAGATTTTCCACAAAACCGAGATCATGCCTTTTCTGCTGGAACGCGCCACAGTGAACGGTCTTGCCGCTGATCGGCACGGCGGTTCCGTGGCGGCATTCAGCCATCTGTATTTTCCCCGCATGCACCGGGCAGGCTACGTCGCACCGAACCTGGGGGACGTGCCGCCGCAGGCAAGCCCTGGCGGCTACGTGATGGATTCCCGGCCGGGACTGTATGACTCCGTGCTGGTACTGGACTACAAAAGCCTCTACCCCTCGATTATCCGCACCTTTTTGATTGATCCGGTGGGGCTGGTAGAGGGGATGGCGCGGCCGGACGATACGCACAGCACCGACGGGTTTCTGGGGGCGCGTTTCTCACGGGAGAAACACTGCCTGCCGGAGATCGTGGGACAGATCTGGCACGGGCGCGATGAGGCCAAGCGCCACGGCAACAAGCCGCTTTCTCAGGCGCTTAAAATTATCATGAATGCCTTTTACGGTGTGCTGGGCACCAGCGCCTGTCGCTTCTTCGACCCGCGTCTCGCCTCGTCTATCACCATGCGCGGGCATGAGATCATGCGCCAGACAAAGGCGCTGATCGAATCCCAGGGCTATGAAGTGATCTATGGCGATACCGACTCCACCTTCGTCTGGTTGAAGGGCGCGCACGCCGAAGAGGAAGCCGCGCGAATTGGCAAACAGCTGGTCGCCTTCGTGAACGACTGGTGGCAAGCGCATTTGCAAAAAGAGCGGTTAACCAGTGCATTAGAGCTGGAGTATGAAACCCATTTCAGCCGCTTTTTAATGCCCACTATCCGTGGAACCGATCAGGGCAGCAAGAAACGCTACGCCGGACTGATTCAGGAAGGTGAAAAGCAACGCATGGTGTTTAAAGGGCTGGAGACGGTACGCACAGACTGGACTCCGCTGGCGCAGCAGTTCCAGCAAACGCTCTATTTGCGGATCTTTCGTAATGAGCCTTATCAGGACTACGTCCGCGAGACGATAGCCAGCCTGATGGCCGGCGAGCTCGACAACCAGCTGGTGTATCGCAAACGCCTGCGCCGCCCGCTGGCTGAGTATCAGCGTAACGTTCCGCCGCACGTCCGCGCCGCGCGTCTGGCGGATGAAGAGAACGTCCGTCGGGGGCGCGCCCCGCAGTATCAGAACCGGGGCACCATTAAGTATGTCTGGACGACAAACGGGCCAGAGCCCGTGGATTATCAACACTCTGCGCTGGACTACGACCACTACCTGACGCGCCAGCTTCAGCCCGTCGCGGATGGAATTTTGCCGTTCATTGACGACGATTTTGCTACACTAGTGACAGGGCAGCTTGGCCTATTTTGACACGTGACGAAATCGCTGCCATCCAGTACCATAGCGCCCTTTCCACTCCCGGACCCATTTTTCGATGACCGTCTTTTTTGACGGTGGTTGAACTATTGCCTGCAATTAAAGATTAGAGCCGAACACATATGCCTTTTACACTTGGTCAACGCTGGATCAGCGATACAGAAAGCGAACTTGGATTGGGAACCGTGGTTGCAGTCGATGCACGCATGGTCACCCTCCTTTTCCCTGCTACCGGTGAAAACCGCCTGTACGCTCGCAATGACTCCCCTGTTACCCGCGTGATGTTCAATCCAGGTGACACCGTGACCAGCCACGACGGCTGGCAGCTAAAGGTTGAAGACGTAAAAGAAGAGAATGGTCTGCTCGCCTACATTGGGACTCGCCTCGACACTGACGAGAGCAATGTCATCCTGCGTGAAGTGCTGCTCGACAGCAAACTGGTTTTCAGCAAGCCGCAGGATCGCCTGTTTGCCGGGCAAATCGACCGTATGGATCGTTTCTCCCTGCGCTATCGCGCACGTAAATTCCAGAGTGAACAGTACCGCATGCCGTGGAGCGGCCTGCGTGGTCAACGCACCAGCCTGATCCCTCATCAGTTGAATATCGCCCATGACGTTGGTCGTCGTCATGCGCCTCGCGTACTGCTGGCAGACGAAGTGGGCCTCGGTAAAACCATTGAAGCCGGTATGATCCTGCATCAACAACTGCTTTCTGGCGCCGCCGAGCGCGTGCTGATCGTGGTACCGGAAACGCTGCAACATCAGTGGCTGGTTGAGATGCTGCGCCGCTTTAACCTCCGTTTCTCGCTGTTTGACGACGAGCGCTACGCCGAAGCCCAGCATGACGCGGACAACCCGTTTGAAACCGAACAACTGGTCATCTGCTCCCTGGACTTCGTGCGCCGCAGCAAGCAACGTCTTGAGCATCTGTGCGACGCAGAGTGGGATCTGCTGGTGGTCGACGAAGCGCACCACCTGGTCTGGAGCGAAGAGGCACCGAGCCGTGAATACATGGCGATTGAACAGCTTGCCGAGCGCGTGCCGGGCGTCCTGCTGCTGACCGCAACGCCGGAGCAGCTGGGGCTGGAGAGCCACTTCGCCCGTCTGCGCCTGCTCGATCCAAACCGCTTCCATGACTTTGAGCAGTTTGTCGAAGAACAGAATAATTACCGCCCGGTTGCCGATGCTGTCGCCATGCTGCTGGCGGGCAAACGCCTCTCGAATGACGAACTCAACACCCTGAGCGATCTGATTGGCGAACAGGATATTGAGCCGCTGCTGCAGGCAGCCAACAGTGACAGCGACAACGCGGGTTCCGCGCGTAAAGAGCTGATCGATATGCTGATGGACCGCCACGGCACCAGCCGCGTGCTGTTCCGTAACACCCGTAACGGCGTGAAGGGCTTCCCGAAACGCGAACTGCATACCATCAAGCTGCCGCTGCCGACGCAGTATCAGACGGCGATAAAAGTCTCCGGCATTATGGGGGCGCGCAAAAGCCAGGAAGAACGTGCGCGCGACATGCTCTACCCGGAGCAGATTTATCAGGAATTTGAAGGCGATACCGGAACCTGGTGGAACTTCGACCCGCGTGTTGAATGGCTGATGGGTTACTTAACGGCTCATCGTTCACAGAAAGTGCTGGTGATCTGCGCCAAGGCGGCCACCGCGCTGCAGCTGGAGCAGGTTCTGCGCGAGCGTGAAGGTATTCGAGCCGCCGTGTTCCACGAGGGCATGTCCATTGTCGAGCGTGACCGTGCCGCGGCCTGGTTCAGTGAAGAAGACAGCGGCGCACAGGTTCTGCTGTGCTCTGAAATCGGTTCTGAAGGGCGTAACTTCCAGTTCGCCAGCAACCTGGTGATGTTCGATCTGCCGTTCAACCCCGACCTGCTGGAACAGCGTATCGGCCGTCTGGACCGTATCGGTCAGGCGCATGATATTCAGATCCACGTCCCTTACCTGGAAAAAACCGCTCAGTCGGTGCTGGTACGCTGGTTCCACGAAGGTCTGGACGCGTTCGAACATACCTGTCCGACGGGACGCACCATTTACGATCAGGTGCATACGGATCTGATCGGTTACCTGGCAGCGCCGGAAAATACGGACGGTTTTGATGAGCTGATCAAATCCTGTCGCGAAAAGCATGAGGCTCTGAAAGCGCAGCTGGAGCAGGGACGTGACCGCCTGCTGGAAATCCACTCCAACGGTGGCGAAAAAGCGCAGGCGCTTGCCGAAAGCATTGAAGAGCAGGATGACGACACCAGCCTGATCAGCTTCGCCATGAACCTGTTCGACATCGTCGGGATTAACCAGGACGATCGCGGCGAGAACATGATCGTGCTGACCCCATCCGATCATATGCTGGTTCCGGATTTCCCGGGCCTGCCGGAGGATGGTTGCACCATCACCTTTGAGCGTGACGTGGCGCTGTCTCGCGAAGACGCGCAGTTCATCACCTGGGAACACCCGTTGATCCGCAACGGCCTCGACCTGATCCTTTCCGGCGACACGGGTAGCAGCACGATTTCCCTGTTGAAAAACAAAGCATTACCCGTTGGTACGCTGCTGGTTGAGCTGATCTATGTTGTGGAAGCGCAAGCGCCGAAACAGCTGCAGCTCACCCGCTTCCTGCCGCCAACGCCAGTGCGTCTGCTGCTGGATAAAAACGGCACCAACCTGGCTGCACAGGTTGAATTCGAGAGTTTCAACCGCCAGCTGAGCGCAGTAAACCGCCACACGGGCAGCAAACTGGTCAACGCCGTACAACAGGACGTGCACGCCATTCTGCAGTTGGGTGAAACGCAGATCGAAAAAGCGGCCAGGACGCTGATTGATGCCGCTCGCGAGGAAGCCGATGAGAAACTGTCTGCAGAGCTGTCTCGTCTGGAAGCGTTAAAAGCGGTGAACCCAAACATCCGTGATGACGAACTGACCGCGATTGAGAGCAACCGTCAGCAGGTGCTGGAAAGCCTGAATCAGGCAAGCTGGCGTCTGGATGCCCTGCGTCTTATTGTTGTGACGCATCAGTAAACGGAGCACAAGATGGTGATGCAGCCTTACAATCCGCCGCAAGACCCGTGGCTGGTTATCCTTTATCAGGATGAGCACATTATGGTGGTCAACAAGCCAAGCGGCCTGTTGTCCGTGCCGGGGCGTCTGGATGAGCACAAAGACAGCGTGATGACACGTATTCAGCGTGATTATCCCCAGGCGGAGTCCGTTCATCGCCTGGACATGGCAACCAGCGGCGTGATTGTGGTGGCGCTGAACAAAGCGGCTGAACGTGAACTCAAACGCCAGTTCCGCGAGCGTGAACCGAAAAAGCAGTATGTCGCACGCGTCTGGGGCCATCCCGCGCAGGCGGAAGGGCTGGTGGATCTGCCGCTGATTTGCGACTGGCCAAATCGACCAAAGCAGAAGGTGTGCTATGAGACGGGCAAGGCCGCGCAAACCGAGTATGAAGTGCTGGAGTACGCGCCGGATAACACCGCGCGCGTGCTGCTAAAGCCCATTACCGGGCGTTCACATCAGCTGCGTGTGCATATGCTCGCGCTGGGGCACCCGATTCTGGGAGACCGTTTTTACGCACCACCGGAGGCGCTGGCTTCAGCGCCGCGTTTGCAGCTTCATGCCCAGACACTCACCATCACCCACCCGGCGTTTGGCAACGCAATGACGTTTAAAGCCCCGGTGGACTTCTAAAAAAATGGCCCGACTGTGTCGGGCCATTTTTTATTTGAAATTTTTCTGCTCTTTTATCAGCTCGTACGCTTTCTGGATTTCCTGCGCTTTTTGCTTCGCCATCTCCATCATCTCTGGCGGTAAGCCCTTCGCGACCAGTTTATCCGGGTGATGTTCACTCATCAGCTTACGATAGGCGCGCTTGATGGTTGTCGCATCATCCGAAGGTTTCACGCCAAGCACGTTACAGGCGTCTTCCAGCGTCGGGCCTCGCTGCGCCTGCTGCCAGCCGCCGCCAGAGGATTGATGCTGTTGATAGCCGCCACCAAAGTGTGCGCCGCCCTGCATCATGCGCAGGAACTGGTCGAACTGCATGCGGGAGATCCCCAGCTCTTCGGCAATCACGTATAACACATCGCGTTCATTCGGATGAAGAGACCCGTCGGCAAACGCCGCCTGAATCTGGATCTCCAGAAACATCCGAATTAAATCAAAACGGCCGAAACAGATACTGCGGAACTGACGCATTTTTTCGCGCAGCGGATAGTTATCCGATTTACCGATGCGAAATGCATTTTGCGCCGCCACACGAGATTCCCCGTGCAGATTCATGCGGTCCATAAATACGCTGGCAATCTGGATATCGGCTTCCGTTACCCGCCCTTTTGATTTGGTTAAGTGCCCCATCACCTCAAAGGTGGTGGAGAAAAAGAGGGACTGACGCTCGCGCTGGTTGGCGAACCACGCCATTTTGCGGCTGCGTGCCTTATCGAACATATGGCCAATAATCAGGCCAAGTACGATGCCCCAAAACCCGGCACCCATGATGATGGCGAACGCAACGCCGATGATTTTACCCCAATACTGCATATACTCCCCGGATAGTCATGTCCCTTGTCGACGCAACGCCATCATTACAGTGGTCGAGCCACGGTCAATTGAGGGACATCGCCTATAATTTGCATTATCATACTCGTCATTCGATAGCGAGCCTAACACTCTGGCACGCAAACGGGCAGGATTAACGCTGGTACTGCGCTGATGAGTAAGATAGTCTCTGAGCGTTTGTAAGCCGTAGCCACTGATGACGGAACACTAAAATATAACGTATGAAAAAACGTATCCCCACCCTCCTGGCCACAATGATTGGCACCGCCCTGTACAGTCAACAGGGGCTGGCGGCCGATCTTGCCTCGCAGTGTATGCTTGGCGTCCCAAGTTATAATCGCCCACTGGTGAGTGGCGATACAAATAGCTTGCCGGTAACCATTACTGCCGACAGTTCTAAAGGAACCTATCCTGACAATGCCACGTTTACGGGCAGTGTGGATATTAATCAGGGCAATAGCCGCCTGCAGGCAGATGAAGTGCAGTTGCACCAGAAGCAGCCGGAAGGTGCGGCCGAACCGGTACGAACGGTGGATGCGCTGGGTAATGTGCACTATGACGACAATCAGGTCATCCTGAAAGGTCCGAAAGCATGGTCAAACCTGAACACCAAAGATACTAACGTCTGGGAAGGTGATTACCAGATGGTAGGTCGTCAGGGGCGTGGTAAAGCAGATCTGATGAAACAGCGCGGTGAAAACCGCTATACGATTCTGGAAAACGGTTCCTTCACCTCCTGTCTGCCGGGTTCGAATACCTGGAGCGTGGTTGGAAGTGAAGTAATTCACGACCGTGAAGAACAGGTCGCAGAAATCTGGAACGCCCGGTTTAAACTCGGCCCGGTGCCGGTTTTCTATAGCCCGTACCTGCAGCTTCCCGTGGGCGACAAACGTCGTTCAGGCTTCCTGATCCCAAATGCCAAATACAGCACCTCGAACTATTTTGAGTTCTATCTGCCGTATTACTGGAACATCGCGCCCAACATGGACGCCACGATCACGCCGCACTATATCCATAAGCGCGGCAACGTCATGTGGGAAAACGAGTTCCGCTATCTGACCCAGGCGGGTACCGGTTTGATGGAACTGGATTATCTGCCATCAGATAAGGTCTTCCAGGATGAGCACCCAACAGAAGGTGATAAACACCGTTGGATGTATTACTGGCAACATGCCGGAGTGATGGACCAGGTCTGGCGTTTTAATGTCGACTACACCAAAGTCAGCGATCCTTACTATTTCAACGACTTCGATTCCAAATACGGTTCGAGTACCGATGGCTATGCTACACAGATTTTCAGTGCTGGTTACGCCGTTCAGAACTTCGACGCCACGGTGTCAACGAAGCAGTTCCAGGTCTTCGACAGTCAAAATACCAGCACTTACGGTGCAGAACCGCAGCTGGATGTGAACTGGTATCAGAACGATGTCGGTCCATTCGATACCCGCGTCTACGCGCAGGCAGTGCATTTCGTCAATACCAACTCGGACATGCCGGAAGCCACGCGTGTCCATTTAGAACCAACGATCAATTTACCGCTGTCGAACAACTGGTCGAGTCTGAATACCGAAGCCAAGCTGATGGCGACCCATTACCAGCAGAAAAATGTGGACTGGTATAACAACCGTTATGGCACCGACCTTGACGAATCCGTGAACCGCGTTCTTCCACAATTCAAAATGGACGGTAAGCTGATCTTCGAGCGCGATATGGGTCTGCTGGCGGATGGGTATACGCAGACGCTTGAGCCACGTATGCAGTATTTGTACGTGCCTTATCGCGATCAGAGCAAAATCCAGAACTATGATTCCGCTTTCCTGCAGTCTGACTACAGCGGCCTGTTCCGTGACCGTACCTACGGCGGTCTCGACCGTATTGCTTCCGCGAACCAGTTAACGACCGGCGTCACAACGCGCGTTTATGATGAATCTGCCGTTGAACGTTTTAACGTTTCTGTTGGTCAAATCTACTATTTCACCGAGTCTCGTACCGGTGATGACAATATCAACTGGGAGAAAGACAACAAAACAGGTTCGCTGGTGTGGGCGGGCGATACCTACTGGCGCATGACCGATCGCTGGGGCTTACGCGGGGGTCTGCAGTACGACACGCGTCTCGACAATATTGCGACCAGCAGTGCAGCCGTCGAGTACCGTCGCGATGAAGATCGTATGGTGCAGTTGACCTATCGTTACGCCAGCCCGGAATATATTCAGGCAACATTGCCGAACTATGCCACCAGTGAACAGTATAAAGACGGGATTTCGCAGGTAGGTGGTGCAGCCAGTTGGCCAATCGCTGACCGCTGGTCAATAGTGGGCGCTTACTACTTTGACACTAACGCCAACAAGCCTGCTGACCAGATGGTTGGTCTGCAATATAACTCCTGCTGTTACGCGCTGCGTGTCGGCTACGAACGCAAGCTTAACGGCTGGGATACTCAAAACAATCAGAGCAAATACGATAACGTGATTGGCTTTAATGTCGAATTGCGCGGCCTGAGCTCCAACTACGGCCTGGGCACGCAGCAGATGCTGCGCTCGAACATTCTGCCGTACCGCAGTTCCTTGTAATGTGCTTGTTTTGCAACGTAATCCGCTTTGCGGTTAATTGAAATGGAAAAAGTATGAAGAACTGGAAAACGCTGCTGCTCGGTGTCGCTATGGTTGCGAATACCAGCTTCGCGGCCCCCCAGGTTGTTGATAAGGTCGCCGCTGTGGTTAACAACGGTGTCGTGCTCGAAAGTGACGTTGACGGTTTGATGAAATCTGTGAAGCTCAATTCGGGCCAGGCGGGTCAGCAACTTCCGGATGACGCAACGCTGCGCCATCAGATCCTGGAACGTCTGATCATGGATCAGATTGTCCTGCAAATGGGTCAGAAAATGGGCGTGAAGATCACTGACGAGCAGCTCGATCAGGCGATCGCTAACATCGCTAAGCAGAACAATATGACCCTGGATCAGATGCGTAGTCGTCTGGCCTATGATGGCATCAGCTATTCAACCTACCGTAATCAGATCCGTAAAGAGATGCTGATTTCAGAAGTGCGTAATAATGAAGTTCGTCGCCGCGTCACCATCCTGCCGCAGGAAGTCGACGCGCTGGCAAAACAGGTGGGCAACCAGAACGATGCCAGCACCGAGCTGAACCTGAGCCATATTCTGATCCCGCTGCCAGAGAACCCAACGTCTGACCAGGCCGCTGAAGCGGAAAGCCAGGCGCGCGCTATCGTTGAGCAGGCACGTAACGGTAGTGACTTTGGCAAGCTGGCCATTACCTACTCTGCCGACCAACAGGCGCTGAAAGGCGGCCAGATGGGCTGGGGACGTATTCAGGAACTGCCATCCATCTTTGCCCAGGCGCTGAGCACGGCGAAGAAAGGCGACATCGTGGGTCCAATCCGTTCAGGTGTTGGCTTCCACATCCTGAAAGTCAACGACCTGCGTGGTCAGAGCCAGAACATCTCCGTCACCGAAGTTCATGCTCGCCACATTCTGCTGAAACCGTCACCGATCATGACAGACGATCAGGCGCGTGCGAAGCTGCAACAGATTGCTGCGGACATTAAGAGCGGAAAAACGTCGTTTGCGAATGCCGCAAAAGAGTTCTCTCAGGATCCTGGCTCAGCTAACCAGGGCGGCGACCTGGGCTGGGCGGCGGCGGATATCTACGATCCGGCATTCCGCGATGCGCTGATGAAGCTGAACAAAGGCCAGATGAGTGCGCCGGTACACTCCTCCTTTGGCTGGCATCTGATCGAACTGCTGGATACCCGCAACGTTGATAAAACCGACGCAGCGCAGAAAGACAGAGCCTATCGTATGCTGTTCAACCGTAAGTTCTCTGAAGAAGCGGCAACCTGGATGCAGGAACAACGCGCCAGCGCTTACGTGAAAGTTCTGAGCAACTAATGAAACAGCATCGTGTTGTGATCACCCCCGGCGAACCCGCCGGGATTGGGCCTGACCTCGTGGTCCAGCTTGCCCAACGTAGCTGGCCAGTGGAACTGGTCGTCTGTGCTGATGCAACACTGTTACAAGACCGGGCTTCACTGCTCGGTCTGCCTTTAACGCTTATCCCCTACGTTGAAGGCCAGCAGCCTGCACCGCAGCAAGCCGGAACGCTCACGCTTCTTCCCGTCCCTCTTCGTACTCCTGTTATTCCGGGTCAGCTCAGCACTGAAAACGGCCACTATGTTGTCGAAACCCTGGCGCGCGCCTGCGATGGTTGCATAAAGGGGGAATTTGCTGCCCTGATTACGGGCCCCGTGCACAAAGGGGTGATTAACGAAGCCGGTATTCCGTTCACCGGACATACCGAGTTTTTTGAAGAGCGATCGCACAGCCCGAAAGTGGTGATGATGCTGGCGACGGAAGCGATGCGGGTGGCTCTGGTAACAACCCATCTGCCGATTAAGGCCATTCCTGACGCCATCACCCCTGAACTGCTGCGGGAGATCATCGGGATACTGCATCACGATCTGCAGACCAAATTCGGTATTAAACAGCCGCACGTTCTGGTCTGTGGCCTGAACCCACACGCCGGGGAAGGCGGGCATATGGGGACTGAAGAGATCGACACCATCATTCCGGTGCTGAATGAAATGCGGGCGAAAGGGATGAACCTGAGCGGGCCATTGCCTGCCGATACCCTTTTCCAGCCCAAATACCTGGATAATGCCGATGCCGTGCTCGCGATGTACCACGATCAGGGCCTGCCCGTGCTAAAATACCAGGGCTTTGGCCGCGGTGTGAATATCACCCTCGGTTTACCTTTTATTCGAACGTCCGTTGACCACGGTACTGCGCTGGATCTGGCAGGCCAGGGAAAAGCGGATGTCGGCAGTTTTATTACGGCGCTTAATCTCGCCATCAAAATGATTGTTAATACTCAATGACTAATCGAGTCCATCAGGGCCACTTAGCCCGTAAACGCTTCGGGCAAAACTTCCTCAACGATCAGTTCGTGATCGACAGTATTGTTTCGGCCATTAATCCGCAAAAAGGCCAGGCGATGGTTGAAATCGGCCCCGGTCTGGCAGCACTGACTGAACCCGTCGGCGAACGTCTGGACGAACTGACCGTTATCGAACTCGACCGCGATCTCGCTGCTCGTCTGCAAACGCACCCGTTCCTTGGGCCGAAGCTGACGATTTATCAGCAAGATGCCATGACCATGAATTTTGGCGAGCTGTCGGAAAAAATGGGTCAGCCGCTGCGCGTATTCGGTAACCTGCCCTATAACATCTCCACGCCGCTGATGTTCCATCTCTTTAGCTATACTGATGCCATTGCCGACATGCACTTCATGTTGCAAAAAGAGGTGGTAAACCGTCTGGTTGCAGGGCCGAACAGTAAAGCGTATGGTCGTTTAAGCGTGATGGCACAATATTTCTGCAATGTGATCCCGGTACTCGAAGTGCCGCCGTCTGCCTTCACGCCGCCGCCAAAAGTCGACTCTGCGGTTGTGCGCCTTGTGCCGCATAAAACGATGCCATACCCGGTCAAAGACCTGCGCGTACTGAGCCGCATCACCACAGAAGCCTTTAACCAGCGCCGTAAAACGATCCGTAATAGCCTCGGCAATCTGTTCACCGTTGACGTGCTGGCCGAGCTGGGCATTGACCCGGCAATGCGAGCAGAAAACATCTCTGTTGAGCAGTACTGTAAACTGGCTAATTACATTAGCGAAAATGCGCCGCCGAAGGAGAGTTAAGCCATGATTGATTCGCCCCGCGTCTGTGTCCAGGTACAAAGCGTTTACGTTGAGTCGCAGTCCTCACCCGATGAAGAACGTTTTGTTTTCGCCTACACCGTGACCATTCGCAACCTGGGGCGGATGCCTGTGCAACTGCTCGGGCGTTACTGGCTTATCACTAACGGCAATGGCCGTGAAATCGAAGTTCAGGGTGAAGGTGTGGTTGGTGAACAGCCCCACATCGCCCCTGGCGAAGAGTATCAGTACACCAGCGGTGCAGTAATTGAAACACCGCTGGGTACCATGCAAGGCCATTATGAAATGGTCGACGTCGATGGCAATGTGTTCCGCGTTGCTATTCCTGTGTTCCGTCTCGCCGTTACAACACTCATTCATTAATCTAATGTCTACATATCTGATTGGCGACGTTCACGGTTGCTACGATGAACTGATCGCATTATTAAAACAGGTCGACTTTACGCCAGGACGGGATATTCTCTGGCTGACGGGCGATTTAGTGGCGCGTGGGCCAGGCTCCCTGGAGGTTTTACGCTTCGTAAAATCGCTGGGCGACAGCGTTCGCATGGTGCTGGGCAACCATGATTTGCATCTGCTCGCCGTCTTTGCCGGCATCAGCCGCAATAAGCCGAAAGATCGCCTCACCCCGCTGCTGGAGGCGCCAGACGCCGACGAACTGATCAACTGGCTGCGTCGTCAGCCCCTGTTGCAGATCGATGAAGAGAAAAAACTGGTCATGGCACACGCCGGGATCACCCCACAGTGGGATCTTGAGACGGCAAAAACCTGCGCGCGTGACGTAGAAGCCGTGCTGGCGAGCGATTCCTATCCCTTCTTCCTTGATGCCATGTACGGCGACATGCCAAATCACTGGAGTGAAGATCTGAGCGGTCTGGCGCGTCTGCGTTTTATCACGAACGCGTTCACACGCATGCGTTTCTGCTTCCCGAACGGGCAACTGGATATGTACTCAAAAGAGACGCCGGAAAGCGCACCTGCACCACTTAAACCGTGGTTTGCGATTCCCGGACCGGTCACCAGTGAGTACAGCGTGGTGTTTGGCCACTGGGCCGCGCTAGAAGGGAAAGGCACGCCGGAAGGGATCTACGGTCTAGATACCGGTTGTTGCTGGGGCGGGGATTTAACCTGCTTACGCTGGGAAGATAAAACGTACTTCGTGCAGCCGTCCAACCGACAGCTGGACCTGGGGGAAGGCGAGGCGGTCGCCTCCTGAGAGTAAATTCCCTCTCCCGACCGGGAGAGGGTCTATTCAACTAGCGACGTTCCAGAATCTCGAAGCAGTAGCTGTGTGAGTTCTGCGCATCCGCGTCGTGAAATTCGCTGAATACCGATTCCCACTCGTCCGGATCGTAGTCCGGAAAATGGGTATCGCCTTCCACTTCCGCATCAATATGCGTCAGATAGAGCTTTTGCGCTTTTGGCAGGAACTGCTCATATACACGCCCACCACCAATCACCATGATCTCTTCGGCGTTACCGCACGCGGCAATCGCCTCGTCCACGGATTTCACCCATTCGACGCGATCGTCAGTGCCTGGCTGGCTACTGATCACGATATTCTTACGGCCCGGCAATGGGCGACCAATCGACTCCCAGGTCAGGCGGCCCATCACTACCGGCTTGTTTAACGTCGTACGTTTAAACCATGCGAGATCGGCAGGCAGGTTCCACGGCATGGCATTTTCCATACCGATAACACGGTCCACCGCCAGCGCTGCAATCAGACTGATCATTGAAAATTTCCCGGATGCAAAAAATTGCCGCCACTATACGGAAAGCTTAATCTTTCGTCGACTGGCGGCATGGTAAAGAGCGAGAAATTTTTTAATATTGCTGGCAACTCCACTTCACGCGGAAGGTTTACTCTCCGGTTCGTCCGCCGGATCGCCGGTATGCTTGCCCTCCTCCGTTCCCTGCCAGCCATGACGCTGCACCAGCGACAGATGATTACGATCCTCGTTAATGATCTCTGTCAGCATCGCACTGGTGCGTTTAAACACCGCTGCACGCTCTGTGGCCGTACTGCCCGCCATCGCCACCATCTCTTCCACCATATCGGTATTGAAGCGACGGAACAGATCCGCACGCTCGCGCGCTTCATACGCGCCCAGGCCCAGACTTTCCAGCGCCATGCGGCCAGACTTAAGCGCCCCTTCGAAGGTTTCACGCTCGGGTGCGTCCACCCCCGCCTGTCGCAGCTGGATATAGTGATCCACATCGCGCGCGCGGGAGATAATGGTCAGGTTCGGGAAATGCTCCTTCACCAGCTCAACCAGCTGCATACTGGTCTGGGGATCGTCAATCGCGTTGATGAGGACTTCCGCTTTCGCTGCCCCGGCTGATTCCAGCAGATCGACACGCGTTGCATCGCCGTAGAAGACTTTCATATCGAACTTACGCAGGGTATCCACATGGTCCGGATCGTGATCGAGGATGACCATTTTTACCCCGCTTGAGAGCAGTAAACGACCGGTGATCTGCCCAAAGCGACCGAATCCGGCAATGATGACCCGCGGCTGTTCCTCATCGATCTCATCGGCCTCACGTTCCTGTTCGCTGCCTGTTTTTTCCAGACGCGTCAGCAGCACCAGCAGGATCGGCGTCGCCGCCATCGACAGCGCGACCGCCAGCGTCAGCGCTTTCGCCCACTCGGGATCGAGCACATTGGCCATTTGCGCTGCGCCGAAGACCACAAACGCGAATTCGCTTCCCTGTCCGAGCAGCACGGCGAACCAAAGACGCTGTCTGCCAGGCACGTTAAGCGGACGGGCGATCAGCCACAGCATCACCATTTTGATGACCAGGAAACCGACCAGCAGAATGAGGATCCGCAGTGGATGCGTGACCAGCGTGCCAAAGTCGATAGACATCCCGACCCCGATGAAAAACAGCCCCAGCAGCAGTCCTTTAAATGGCTCGATATCACTTTCAAGCGCGTGTCGGTACTCTGAGCTGGCCAGCAGAACGCCCGCGAGGAAGGCTCCCATCGCCATCGACAGCCCGGCTTCCTCCAGCAGCAGACCAAAACCAAACACCAGGAACAGCGCCACGGCACTGAACACTTCCCGTAGCCCCGAGCGGGCGACGAATCGAAGCAGCGGACGTGTTACATACCGGCCAAGCAGGACAACCAGTGCCAGCGCACCGACCACTTTCAACGCAGAGAGGGCAAAAGCGCCGAGCGTGGTGGAGGCCCCACTTGCGGCCAGCAGCGGGATCATCGCCACCAGCGGAATGGCCGCGATATCCTGAAACAGCAGCACCGAAAACGCACTGCGTCCCATCTGTGAAACGGTCAGGTTTCGCTCGTTCATTGCCTGCATGGCAATCGCCGTCGAAGAGAGTGCCAGTGTCATGCCAATAAGCTCTGCCACTTTCCAGTCCATTCCCAGCAGAATACAGAAGCCGCCCAACAGCAGACCACAGGCCGCCATTTGTAGCGCCCCACCGCCAAACACTGAGGCGCGCAGCTTCCACAACCTCTGCGGGTCAAGTTCCAGACCAATGACAAACAGCATCAGCACGACACCAATTTCGGCGAAATGCAGGATCGCCTCCGCGTCGGTGACCAGGCGGAATCCCCAGGGTCCGATAACACACCCGGCGATCAGGTAGCCCAGCACGGAGCCCAGCCCCAGGCGAACCGCCACGGGCACAATCAGCGCCGCCGCGCCAAGGTAAATCAGCGCCTGTATCAGCGTATGGCTATCCATTATGCGTCTCCTGCCACTCAAGTAAGCGTTGTTTATAATGACGAGCCTGCGCCTGCAACGTCTCATCGTCACAAACAAATGTGCAGTGCATAGCAAATGGAGGAAGCCAGGTAAGGCCACAGTAGAGTGCTGTCGCCTGAAGCGGTTGCGCCAGTACCTCAAAACCCGGGAAAGAGCCAATATCGAAGTGGCTTTCTCCACCACCGGTGGTCACAGCCCACATCAGGCTTTTTCCCTTCAGCGCATGCCCGTTGTGACCATACGCCCAGCCGTGGGAAAAGACTTTGTCGATCCACAATTTGAGGAGCGGAGGTGTGCTGTACCACTGCATCGGGTGTTGCCAGATGATCAGATCGGCGCGAGTGAGCGCCTCCTGTTCTGCGGCGATGTCGATGTTAAAATCAGGATAAAGTTGATAGAGGGAACGTATCTCTACGTTGTCGAGTGTCCTTACCTGTTCAAGCATGCGCTTATTCGCATGGGAGTGATGCGGATAGGGATGCGCATAAATTATCAGAATCATGAATCGGCCTGTTTTGACTGTCTTCTCTCTTGTAGATGTGAGTGTAGACAGTTAACCCGCCCGCTGAAAGCGTTCAGTGACGCGTCGGGAGCAAAACGCAAGTATTGCTACTCTTGAGTGCCAGTTCGCAGGGGTTTTCCAGTACTTATTTGAACACCTGCAAATAGATTCCTCTCACAAATAATTGACACTGCATTATTTATAACCGTGTCATATTTAGATTTATTAAATTTTCATTTTAATAAATCGAAGTATACATAACACATTGAAAACATAATAATTTCAACCCACTCCTCTCAACGCTTCTCTTTAAAACCTGAAAGAGAATATTTTTCTTCACTTCGAATTTCCTTTTAAATGGATGTGAATATGAAAGTAAAACGTCTGGAATTAAACAGGACCACCCAGTTACTGGGGAGATTATTTCCCGCCCTGCTTGTTTTTACACCAATAATCAGTTCTGCAGGCACCATCGACCAGTCAACCTCTGCCCCGCAAGACTTCTCCGCCGATACCGAATACGTCATCAATAAAGATATTACTGTGTCATCGTCTGGCGATTTAGCCGCTGTTTCCGCCTCAGGATTTAAAGTCAGTTCAATAACAAACAATGGGAATATTTCCGGCACTTCGAATGGACTTGATATAAACACTAGCGCGCAGCCACTCGATATTAATAATAATGCTGGCGCTACCATTTCCTCCGCAACAAAGAACGCTGTAAACATAGTCACGATGCAGGGTAGTTTAACCAACAAAGGAAACATAACCGGCTTTGAAAAGGGTATTTTTGTTAATGAAGATTCCTCTGCAATTAGCATATCAAATACGGAAACAGGCATCATTAAAGGCAATACAGGTCTGGCTACTGACGCCGGAATTGTGATTGATAATAATGGCTCGATTATCGGCACAAGCGAAGATGGTATCAAACTCAGCGGTGGTGGAACCAAAATCATCAATACCGGCACCATTCAGGGTGATCAGAATGGTATCAACGTAACGGATACCGCGAAGGCTGACATCATTAACAATGGCTCAATTGGCGGTGGCAAGACAGCTATAATGTTCGCCAGTAACAAATATAATACCCTCACCCTCAACACAGGTTCAAACCTGTCTGGCGATGTCATTTCCACGCTTTCAACCGGTAACACCCTGACCCTGGTAGGCACCGGTACAGAAGACAGCAATTTTATCGGACTGAACGAAGGCGATGGCTTCGCCTCTGTCAAAATGAACGGTGAAGACTGGACGCTGACGGGTAACGTCGACATCATTGGCGCCGGTGATTCACTGCAGGTGAATAGCGGCAACCTGACCCTGGCGGGTACCGTTTCCAATGCTGGCAATACGCTGGTGGCGAATGAAGCCACGCTCCAGCTGGGCAATGGCGAAGGTATGGCAAGCCTCAGCGGCGGCCTAACCAACAATGGTACGGTTATCTTTAACCAGGGAGGCAATTTTACGTTTTCTACCGACATGACCGGCAGCGGAAACGTAGAGAAAGTTGATGCGAATACGCTGACGCTGACCGGCAACAACAGCTATACCGGCGATACGACCCTGCGAAACGGCACAACGCTGGTAGCGGCAGGCGCAACGTTAGGTGTTGAAAACAGCAATGCCACTCTCACCGTGCAGAACGGGGCAAAGTTTGCCACCGCAGGAACCGTCTACAACAACATCACTATTCTCAGCGGCGGTACGCTGGCAGCGTGGAATGCAATTGAGGGTAATGCAACCCTCAGAAACGCCGGCATTGATACCATTAACGGCAACGTGACCAACAGCGGCACGCTTTTGCTCAGTGCTGCCGACCACAGCGTGGGTAATGACTTTACCATTAATGGTGACTATACCGGCGCAGAAGGTAGCCAGATTGTGTTAAACAGCGAGCTGGGTACTGACACGGCACCTACCGATCATCTCACAATAACCGGCAGCAGTTTTGGCCAGTCCGGCGTGACCGTCAGCAACATGGGTGGACTTGGCGCACAGACCGTGAACGGCATGGAGATTGTCAGCGTCGCCGGCAGCTCTGAAGCACAGCTAACCCTGGCCAAACCGGTTGTGGCAGGCGCATACGAATATTCTCTTTACCAGCATAGTGACGGGAACTGGTACCTGGAATCGAAGGCCACGCCACCTGTCGATCCAACAGATGATACCGATGACGGTGATAATACCGACAACGGTGGCAATACCGACGATGGCGGTAACACTGATAATGGCGGTAACAGTGACAATGGCAGCAATACCGACGATGGCGGCAACAGCGGCGGCAATGATAACGGCGACGGTGGTGATAATAGCGATAACGGCGGCGGCAATACCCCAGCACCAGAAGTGATGGCACCTGAAGTGGGCGCGTATTTAGGTAACTATCTGGCTGCTCAGAGTATGTTCCTGCACAAACGTGACGATCGCGATCAGCTCACTTTCCGTAACGAAGACGATCTGAATACCTGGATGTATGTAAAAGGTCGTTACCATGAAAATGATGCAGGCGGCGATAAAGTCAGCTACGACACCACGACCACCGTTCTGCAAGTCGGCAGCGATTTCCTCAGCAAGCCAATGGACAGCGGTATCCTGCGTGCCGGTGGCATGTTCGGTGCAGGCCAGGCGAAGACCCACTCAGATGCGAAACACAACGTGCGTGACGCACAGGGTAAAGTCGATGGCTTCAACGTTGGGCTCTACGCCACCTGGCAGGAAGATCAGAAATTACGCCTGGGCAGTTACATTGATACCTGGGCCGCCTACAGCTGGTACAACAACAAAGTGACCAGCAACCGCAACGATGAAGATTACAACAGCGAAGGTTTTGCCGCGTCTGTTGAAGTTGGCCATGCGTGGGTTATCCCATCTGAAAACGAGCGTACCTGGAAGATCGAGCCTCAGGCGCAGGTGATCTACAGCTATCTTGATCAGGAAAATCATACGGACCGCGATGGCGTCCGGGTGACGACTCTGGATAACGACAGCGTCTTCGGTCGTCTGGGTGTGAAATCCAGCTATTTCCAGCAAAAGGACGTCACGGCCTGGCAGCCATACGTTGCGGTGAACTGGCTGAAGGGTGCAGGTCAAAACGATCTAGCCTTCAACGACGAAACCGTAAGTAATAATACGCCGGAGGATCGTGGTCAGGTAGAGCTGGGTATTACCGGCAATCTTAACGAGACCACGACAATTTCACTTCGCGCCAGCGGCGAATGGGGTGAAAACAACTATGCCGCTTACGGCGGTCATATTTTGTTAAACCACCGCTGGTAATCCATCCGCATCAAGCATAAAAGCAGTGGCGGATGCCACTGCTTTTTTTAATTATCCAGTTCACCCATGGATTTAACCTGGTCACGGTTAATCTGCTCGGTTTGACCCGTTTCCGCGTTTTTATACGACACCAGACCGGTATCGTCATCCACCTGCGGTTTGCCGTCCGTAATGATGGTGCGGCCATCGGTGGTTTTTACCGCCTGATTAGATGAACACCCCGCTACGGTGAACATTGCAGTGGTAGCCAGAACGGAAGCGATCAGTAGTTTATTTTGCATGGTGTTTTCCCCTGCTCTCAGTTGAATTTCATTATCGACCTAACCATTTTAGGCTAACTGACTGAATGCGGATGGAAAACCAGAAGGTTCTGAAGAGGGGAAGAATGCCCGGTAACCGAACGGTACCGGGCAATTTGTCTTACTTGTTAATCTGGACGTGCATTTCCTGGACCGAAATCACCTTCTCGGTGGCATCCGCGTTCAGCGCCATGGCTGTTGCGAAACCGCCGTTCAGGGTGGTGTCGTAATGCACTTTGTACTGCAGCGCGCTGCGGCGAATCAGCTTGGAGTCTTCAATCGCCTGGCGGCCCGCAGTGGTGTTGATGATATAGGTGTATTCGCCATTCTTAATGCGATCCTGAATGTGCGGACGACCTTCATGCACCTTGTTCACCAGGCGCGGGTTGATTCCCGCTTCACCCAGCACAATCGCCGTACCGTGGGTTGCATCCAGCTCGAAGCCCTGTTTCAGTAGTTTGGCAGCAAGGTCAACCACGCGCTCTTTATCACCTTCGCGAACAGAGAGCAGCGCACGGCCAGATTTCTTCATGGTGGAGTTGCTACCCAGTTGCGCTTTAGCAAACGCTTCTGCAAAGGTGCGGCCCACGCCCATCACTTCCCCGGTAGAGCGCATCTCTGGCCCTAACAGCGGGTCAACGCCCGGGAATTTGTTGAACGGCAGCACCACCTCTTTCACCGAGTAGTACGGCGGGATAATCTCTTTTGTGACGCCCTGCTGAGCCAGCGTCTGGCCGGCCATCACGCGCGCCGCCACTTTTGCCAGCGGAATACCGGTCGCTTTAGAGACGAACGGTACGGTACGTGCCGCACGCGGGTTCACTTCAATCAGGTAGACTTCGTTGTCTTTCACGGCGAACTGGACGTTCATCAGGCCGCGAACCTGCAGTTCGAAGGCTAGTTTCTGCACCTGCTGACGCATCACGTCCTGAATTTCCTGGCTCAGGGTGTACGCTGGCAGAGAACAGGCGGAGTCGCCTGAGTGCACGCCCGCCTGCTCGATGTGCTCCATGATGCCGCCAATCAGCACCATTTCGCCGTCGCAGATAGCATCCACATCCACTTCAACCGCATCGTCGAGGAAGCGATCCAGCAGCACCGGCGCATCGTTGGACACGCTGACTGCCGTCTGGAAGTAACGACGCAGGTCAGCTTCGTCGTAGACGATTTCCATCGCGCGGCCGCCCAGCACGTAAGAAGGACGCACCACCAGCGGGTAGCCAATCTCTTTCGCCTTCTCAACCGCTTGTTCAATCGCAGTCACGGTGGCGTTTGCCGGCTGTTTCAGCTTCAGACGGTCAACCGCCTGCTGGAAACGCTCGCGGTCTTCTGCACGGTCAATGGCATCCGGGCTGGTACCGATAACCGGCACACCTGCGGCTTCCAGCGCGCGCGCCAGTTTCAGCGGCGTCTGGCCGCCGTACTGCACGATCACGCCTTTTGGCTTCTCAATGCGCACGATTTCCAGCACGTCTTCCAGTGTTACCGGTTCGAAGTAGAGACGGTCAGAGGTGTCATAATCGGTAGAGACCGTTTCCGGGTTACAGTTGACCATGATGGTCTCGTAACCGTCTTCGCGCAGCGCCAGAGAGGCGTGTACGCAGCAGTAGTCAAACTCGATGCCCTGGCCGATACGGTTTGGGCCACCGCCCAGTACCATGATTTTGTCGCGGTCAACGGACGGATTCGCTTCACACTCGTCTTCATAGGTGGAGTACATGTAAGCCGTATCGGTCGCAAACTCTGCCGCACAGGTATCAACACGCTTGTAGACCGGGTGCAGGTCATACTGGTCGCGCAGCTTGCGGATTTCCGCTTCACGCACGCCGGCCAGTTTTGCCAGACGCGCGTCGGCAAAGCCTTTGCGCTTCAGCATGCGCAGGAAGTCAGCGTCCAGGCCATTGATGCCCAGCTCCGCCACTTTCTCTTCCAGACGCACCAGCTCTTCAATTTGCACCAGGAACCAGCGGTCGATGTTGGTCAGGTTGAACACGCCGTCCACGGACAAGCCTGCGCGGAAGGCGTCGGCGATATACCAGATACGCTCTGCGCCCGCGTCTTTCAGCTCGCGGCGGATTTTGGTCAGTGCTTCCGGGTCGTCCAGGCTCACTTTCGGATCGAAGCCGGTCGCGCCCACTTCGAGGCCGCGCAGCGCTTTCTGCAGGGATTCCTGCTGCGTGCGGCCAATCGCCATCACTTCACCCACAGATTTCATCTGGGTGGTCAGACGGTCGTTCGCGCCAGCGAATTTCTCGAAGTTGAAGCGTGGAATTTTGGTCACAACGTAGTCGATAGACGGTTCGAAGGACGCAGGCGTGCGGCCCCCGGTGATGTCGTTCATCAGCTCGTCAAGGGTGTAACCGACCGCCAGTTTCGCCGCCACCTTCGCAATCGGGAAGCCGGTCGCTTTAGAGGCCAGCGCGGAGGAGCGGGACACACGCGGGTTCATTTCGATAACAATCAGACGGCCGGTTTTCGGGTTCACCGAGAACTGCACGTTAGAACCACCGGTTTCGACGCCGATTTCACGCAGTACCGCCATCGAGGCGTTACGCATGATTTGGTACTCTTTGTCGGTCAGCGTTTGCGCTGGCGCAACGGTAATGGAGTCGCCGGTGTGGATACCCATCGCATCGAAGTTTTCGATGGAGCAGACGATGATGCAGTTGTCGTTTTTATCACGCACCACTTCCATCTCGTACTCTTTCCAGCCAATTAGCGATTCATCAATCAGCAGCTCTTTGGTTGGGGAGAGATCCAGGCCGCGCTCGCAAATCTCTTCAAACTCTTCGCGGTTGTAGGCGATACCGCCGCCGGTGCCGCCCATGGTGAAGGAAGGACGGATGATGCACGGATAACCCACTTCAGCCGCTACGGCCAGTGCCTCTTCCATGTTGTGAGCGATACCGGAACGTGCGGTGTCGAGGCCGATTTTTTTCATCGCCACGTCGAAGCGACGACGGTCTTCTGCTTTATCAATCGCGTCGGCGGTCGCACCAATCATGGTCACGCCGAACTCTTCCAGCACGCCCTGACGCTCCAGCTCCAGTGCGCAGTTCAGCGCAGTCTGGCCACCCATGGTCGGCAGAACCGCATCCGGACGCTCTTTCTCGATGATTTTACGTACCACTTCCCAGTGAATCGGCTCGATGTAGGTTGCATCCGCCATTTCCGGGTCGGTCATGATGGTCGCCGGGTTAGAGTTCACCAGGATAACGCGGTAACCCTCTTCGCGCAGGGCTTTACACGCCTGTGCACCGGAGTAGTCAAATTCACAGGCCTGACCGATAACAATCGGGCCAGCGCCAAGGATCAGGATGCTTTTTATGTCTGTACGTTTTGGCATGGTCTTCTCGGCTCCTGATTATTTAGCGGTCTTACGGTATTGCTCGATAAGTTCGATGAAGTGATCGAACAGCGGTGCGGCATCGTGCGGCCCCGGGCTGGCTTCCGGGTGTCCCTGGAAGCTGAACGCTGGCTTATCGGTACGATGGATCCCCTGCAGGGTGCCATCGAACAGGGATTTGTGCGTCACGCGCAGATTAGCCGGCATTGACGCTTCATCTACTGCGAAGCCGTGGTTCTGTGCCGTAATCATCACCGTGTTGTTGTCGATGTCTTTCACCGGGTGGTTACCACCGTGGTGACCGAACTTCATCTTAATGGTGTTCGCCCCGCTCGCCAGCGCCAGCAGCTGATGGCCGAGGCAGATGCCGAATACCGGAATATCGGTTTCGAGGAAGGACTTGATGGCATCAATAGCGTAATCGCACGGTGCCGGGTCGCCAGGTCCGTTAGAGAGGAAGATGCCATCCGGATTCATCTTCAGTACGTCTTCGGCAGAGGTTTTCGCCGGCACCACCGTCAGACGGCAGCCGCGATCAACCAGCATGCGCAGGATATTGCGCTTGGCGCCGAAATCGTAGGCGACCACGTGGAACGGCAGCTCGCTCTCTTTTTTCGCTTCCGGCAGGTCATCTGACAGCGTCCAGCTACCTTGCGTCCAGCTGTATGCTTCAGTGGTCGTCACTTCTTTCGCCAGGTCCATGCCATTCAGGCCCGGGAAGGCTTTCGCTTTTTCCAGCGCCAGCGCCGCATCGAGGTTGTCCCCTGCGATGATGCAGCCGTTCTGTGCACCCTTCTCGCGCAGCAGACGCGTTAACTTACGGGTATCGATATCGGCAATCGCCACAATGTTATGGCGCTTCAGGTAGGAAGAGAGGTCTTCGGTATTGCGGAAGTTGCTGGCAATCAGCGGCAGGTCGCGAATGACCAGGCCTTGCGCATGTACCTGAGAAGATTCTTCGTCAGCAGCATTGGTGCCGACATTGCCGATATGAGGATAAGTAAGAGTAACGATTTGGCGAGAATAGGAAGGATCAGTGAGGATTTCTTGATAACCGGTCATTGAAGTATTGAAAACGACTTCCCCAACCGCCGAACCCGTTGCCCCTATGGCCCGACCGATAAACTGGGTTCCGTCTTCCAGAACCAATAGCGCTGACTTAATCAAAACACCCTCCAGAGAATATTCACTCACTTTATTTGCATATTAATTCACAACCATGTCATAAATCAATGCAAATGTGTTGCCAGCGGATTTTTGGCAAACGGCGGCATTCTGGAGATTTGCCAGGTAAAAGTCAACTCAAAACGGATATTTTAATTATCCTTTTGCAAGCCTGGCGGCCTGAAAAGATGTTAAGCGGCAAAAAGATCAGGTAAATCACGACAGAAAACGCTTGCGTGGCAAGTTTATTGGAATTTCTGGTACTCAGATAATAAAAAGTGGACCAAACGGTCAAAATTTACATGCCAGCAACACAAAATGGCGGGATAACATCTACTTTTAGCCAAAAAAGACAAAAATAAACATGAAATGGGAAAAATAAAAGGGCAATAACTTATTGCCCTATGCAATCAAAAAGTTACGACTGCAATAACCACATCACGATGGGTAATATCTCTTACAAATTGTTGAGATCGAGCACATCACGCATATCAAAAAGACCATTTTCTTTGCCTTTCAGCCACAAAGCGGAGCGAACGGCACCATTGGCAAATGTCATGCGGCTGGATGCTTTATGCGTGATCTCTACACGTTCTCCAATATCGGCGAACATCGCAGTATGTTCCCCGACGATGTCACCCGCACGCACGGTTGCGAAACCAATCGTTCCCGGGACGCGTTCGCCCGTATGGCCTTCGCGGGTATATACCGCGCAGTCTTTTAAATCTTTATCCAGTGCATGCGCAATCGCTTCGCCCATTGCCAGCGCCGTGCCGGAGGGAGCATCGACTTTGTAACGGTGGTGAGCTTCGACAATCTCAATGTCGGTATAAACGCCCATCACTTTTGCGGCCTTCTCCAGCAGCTTAAGCATAACGTTAACGCCCACGCTAAAGTTAGCAGCGAAGACAATAGCAATCTCATGTGACGCATCCTGAATGGCTTGTTTACCGGCTTCATCAAACCCGGTGGTGCCAATCACCATGCCTTTGCCGTGCTGACGGCAAAATGCCAGATGGGTCAGTGTGCCTTCTGGCCGGGTAAAATCGATGAACACATCAAAATCATCTTTCACCGCATCAAGGCTGCTTTGAACGGTAACGCCCGTCTTGCCCGCGCCTGCCAGTTCACCGGCATCGGCCCCAAGAAGCGATGAACCTTCACGTTCCAGTGCTGCGCCCAGCGCTACGCCATCCATCTGAAGTGCCGCCTGAATGAGCTGGCGACCCATACGTCCACCCGCGCCCGCAATAGCGACACGGATCTGTGCATCATGCATAGTTATTCTCTTACGTTAAATTGATGTAAACCGTTTTCAGATTAACCAGCCTTTGTCAGGGCTGCCAACTGAAAACACCGATAATTAGAATTTAACGTGAAACGGACTCAAATATCAGTAAAAGACATGATTTTGTCGTCACGATAAAGTAGCAGATAAAAAAAAGGCCAGCACAGGAGGTGCTGGCCTTTCATCAGAAGAAGGATTATTCCACTTCGCGTGCATCAATACGCAGCTCTTTCGGGACTTCGAAGACGATGTTTTCTTCGCGGCCTTCCAGCGGAACGGCTTCGCCACCACCCAGTTCCTGCAGACGGGCGATCACGTTCTGCACCAGGATATCCGGCGCGGAAGCCCCTGCGGTGACACCGACACAGGCCGCGTTTTTCACCCACGCTTCCTGAATGTCCGTCGCGTCGTCAATCAGAAACGCCGCCTTGCCCATGCGCTGCGCCAGTTCGGCCAGACGGTTGGAGTTAGAGGAGTTTTTCGAGCCGACCACCAGCACCACGTCCGCCTGCTCAGCCAGCGCACGTACCGCTTCCTGGCGGTTAGTGGTTGCGTAGCAGATATCATCTTTACGCGGCCCGACGATTTTTGGAAAACGCTGGCGCAATGCGTCAATCACATCCGACGTATCATCCACTGAAAGCGTGGTCTGCGTCATGAACGACAGACGGGCTTCGTTTTTCACGTTCAATGTCAGAACATCTTCCGGCGACTCCACCAGATACATCCCCCCTTCCGGGTTGCTGTACTGGCCCATCGTGCCTTCGACTTCCGGATGACCCGCATGACCAATCAGGATCGACTCTTCACCGCGACGGCTGGCGCGCGCCACTTCCATATGCACTTTGGTTACCAACGGACAGGTGGCGTCGAACACCGTTAAATCACGGCTTTTCGCTTCGTTACGTACCGCCTGGGAGACACCGTGTGCGGAGAAAATCAGGATCGCGCCGTCCGGCACTTCGCTGATCTGCTCAATGAAGATTGCACCGCGTTCACGCAGGCTGTCGACCACGTAACGGTTATGTACAACTTCGTGACGCACGTAAATCGGCGCGCCGTAAATCTCCAGCGCATTTTCAACAATGCTGATAGCGCGGTCTACACCGGCGCAGAAGCCGCGCGGGTTAGCCAACAGGATCTGCATTTCAGGCCTCCAGTACCGGATCGATCTCCAGCACTTCAATATCAAAATGGACGGTGCGCCCGGCAAGCGGATGGTTGAAATCTACGGTGATGGAGTCGCCGTTGATTTCGCGGATCACGCCAGGCATTTCGCTGCCATCCATAGCGGTAAAGAGCATAATCGCCCCGATTTCCGGTTCGCCCGCATCCATAAACTCACGACGAGAGAAGTACTGGATAAGATCCGGGCTTGGCACGCCAAACGCCGCATCCGGCTCCAGCGAAAACGCCTTCTTCTCCCCCTCTTTCAGACCCAGAAGCTGCTGCTCCAGACCTTCAGATAACGACGTATCGCCAAGACGAAACAGGGCTGGTTTGCCGTTATTGCGGGTGGATTCGGCCGTTGAGCCGTCATCCAGTTTCAGCGTGAAGTGAACGAGAACCGCGCTATTGCTTTGTACGGATTTAGACATGCAAATTGCTCGCTTGTTTTGGGTCACCTGTTGCCCGGTGGCGCTGCGCTTACCGGGCCTACGGGAGGCCACAAATTCTGTAGGCCGGGTAAGCGCAGCGCCACCCGGCATTTACAATTAAGCCTGCTCTTTCGCGGCGGGTTTCGGCAAGAAACCTTCCAGCACGATTAACGCCGCACCGATACAAATTGCGCTATCAGCGAGGTTAAAGGTCGCAAAGTGCCAGTCGCCGACGTAGAAGTCGATCATATCGACCACAAAGCCATGCCACAGGCGATCGAACAGGTTACCTAACGCGCCGCCAATGATCAGCGCATAGGCGATGTTATTCAGCTTTTGCGTCGCTTTCGAACGGTACATCAACACCGCCAGCACCACACAGATACCGATAGCAATACCCGCAAAGAACCAGCGCTGCCAGCCACCGCTGTCAGCAAGGAAGCTAAACGCTGCGCCATAGTTACGCGCATAGTGCAGGTTAAGCGACGGGAACAGCGGAACCGTATCCCCCAGAGCAAAGTTCTGGAGGATCAGGAACTTGCTGCCCAGATCAATAATCAGCACCACCACAACCAGCCACAGCCAGCGCAGTCCTGTTGAACAGAGAGTTTTACTCATCAGGCAAACTTACGTTTTTCGCCGTCACCGGCGACGTTGCTTACACAGCGTCCGCAGATGTCTGCGTGTTCCGCCACCTGGCCGACATCGGTGGTGTAGTGCCAGCAGCGCGGGCACTTCTCACCTTCGGCTTTGCTCAGTGCGACTTTTAGTCCTTTAAGCAGTTCGCTCTGCTGAGCGTCAGCAGAAGCGTCGGCATAATCCGCAACTTTCGCACCGGAGGTCAACAGGACAAATCGTAATTCATCGCCCAGCGCCGTCAGTTTGGCCGCCAGCTCAGGTTCTGCGTACAGGGTCACTGCCGCTTCCAGAGAACCACCGACTTTCTTGTCTGCACGCGCCTGTTCGATGACCTTGTTCACTTCGCCACGCACTTTCAGCAGCTCGTCCCAGAAGGCGTCGTTCATCGCTTCGGTACTGGAGAGATCGAACAGACCTTCGTACCACTCGCCGGTGAAGACATACTTCTCACGCTCACCTGGCAGGTAGCCCCAGATTTCATCCGCGGTGAAGGACATAATTGGCGCCATCCAGCGCACCAGTGCTTCTGCAATGTGATACAGTGCAGTCTGGCAGCTACGACGCGCCACGCTGTCCGCTTTCGCGGTGTACTGGCGGTCTTTAATGATGTCGAGGTAGAACGAGCCCATCTCTATGGAGCAGAATCGCATCAGGCGCTGCACCACTTCATGGAAATCGTAAGACTCATATGCCTTAACGATATCTTCTTGCGCCGCTTTCGCACAGCCTACCGCCCAGCGATCCAGCACCACCATCTCTTCCGGTTTCACCATGTCTTTTGCCGGATCGAAACCATTCAGGTTCGCCAGCAGGAAGCGCGCGGTGTTACGGATACGACGATAGCTGTCGGCAGCACGTTTCAGGATCTCATCTGATACCGCCATTTCGCCGGTATAGTCGGTAGATGCCACCCACAGACGCAGAATGTCTGCGCCCAGTTTGTTCATCACGTCCTGCGGAGAAACGGTATTACCGATAGATTTGGACATCTTACGGCCCTGACCATCGACGGTGAAACCGTGGGTCAGTACCTGACGGTAAGGTGCTTTACCTTTCATGGCGGTGGAGATCATCAGAGATGACATGAACCAGCCACGGTGTTGGTCAGAACCTTCCAGATACATATCAGCCGCATGACCGGCAAACTCAGGGCGCACGTCAACCACGGAGGCGTGAGTAGACCCGGAGTCGAACCACACGTCCAGGGTATCTGGCACTTTTTCGTAGTTGTCCGCGTCAGCGCCCAGGATATCGCGGGCATCGAGATCCCACCACGCCTGAATGCCATCAACTTCAACACGCTTCGCCACTTCTTCCATCAGTTCCAGCGTGTTCGGGTGCAGTTCGTGCGTCTCTTTATGCACGAACAGCGACATCGGCACGCCCCAGGTACGCTGACGGGAGATACACCAGTCAGGACGGTTAGCCACCATGGATTCAATACGTGCCTGGCCCCAGTCCGGGATCCACTGCACGCCTTTGATCTCTTTCAGAGACTGCTCGCGCAGGCCTTTCTGATCCATGCTGACGAACCACTGTGGGGTCGCACGGAAGATGATCGGCGTCTTGTGACGCCAGCAGCACGGGTAGCTGTGCTGCATTTTCTCAACGTGCAACAGCGCGCCGCGCTCACGCAGCATCTCCACGATGATGTCGTTCGCTTTGAAGACGTTGATACCGTCCAGCGATGGATACGTACCAGGCAGGTATGAGCCGTCCGGACCAACCGGGTTCGCGATTTCCAGACCGTATTTCAGGCTGATGTTGTAGTCGTCAGGACCGTGACCACCGGCGGTATGTACTGCACCGGTACCGGCTTCCAGCGTCACGTGGTCGCCCAGGATCGCCGGAACGTCGAAGTCCAGGAACGGGTGTTTGAAGCGCATCAGCTCCAGCGCGTCGCCCTTCACGGTGCCCAGCACGGTGTAGTCGGTGATGTTCGCGCGTTTCAGCACGCTTTCCACCAGATCTTTCGCCAGGATCAGCGCCTGACCGTCAATCTGAACCAGTGCATATTCGAACTCACCGGAGAGGGAGATTGCACGGTTAGCAGGCAGCGTCCATGGGGTGGTGGTCCAGATAACCAGCGAGATCGGACCGCTTACGCCCGGCAGGCCGAATTTACCTTTGATCGCATCCTGATCGACCGCTTCGAAGGCCACGTCGATTGAAGGCGAGGTTTTGTCGTAATACTCAACTTCTGCTTCTGCCAGCGCAGAACGGCAGTCCACGCACCAGTGCACCGGCTTCGCGCCTTTGTGCAGGTGGCCATTGCCGATGATTTTACCCAGCGCACGGATGATGTTGGCTTCGGTTTTGAAGTCCATGGTCAGGTACGGATGCGACCAGTCGCCCAGCACGCCCAGACGAATAAAGTCTGCACGCTGGCCGTCAACCTGAGTGGCCGCGTATTCACGGCATTTCGCACGGAATTCCGCCGCGGTGAATTTCTCACCCGGCTTACCAAACTCCTGCTCAACTTTCAGTTCAATCGGCAGACCGTGGCAATCCCAACCCGGAACGTAAGGCGAGTCATATCCCGCGAGTCCTTTGGACTTCACGATAATGTCTTTCAGAATCTTGTTTACAGAGTGACCAATATGAATGCTGCCATTCGCATATGGAGGGCCATCATGCAGAATGAAGGTTTTTTTGCCTTTCTTGGCTGCACGAATGATGCCGTACAGGTCATCATCGGTCCAACGCGCCAGCATTCCCGGTTCGCGCTTGGCGAGATCGCCGCGCATCGGGAACCCTGTTTCCGGCAAATTCAGGGTTGATTTATAGTCACTCATCAGATTCTCGGTTCCGTATTTATCACGTAGGCATTTAAGCCGGGTTCAAAGCCCAAAAAACTCGCGGGCCGTTAATTCATCTCGCGCGATTTGCGCTTTTAGTTCATCCAGCGAGGCAAATCGCTGCTCATTGCGTATTTTTTTACGCAGTATGACATCTATATGGCGACCGTAGAGGTCCATTACAACGTCCAGCAGATGCACTTCCAGCTGCTGCCGCACACCGGCGACCGTAGGACGTGTGCCAATATTGGCGACACCGTAAAAAGGCTTCTCGCCCAGTCCAGCCACTTCCACCGCATATACCCCTTTAACCGGGGAGACCTGACGACGCAGCGGTATATTCGCCGTCGGGAAACCTATCGTACGGCCCAGCGCATCGCCATGAACCACACGACCAGAAATGGTAAACGGATGCCCCAGCAAATTCTCTGCGGTCTCCAGTTCATCATTGGCCAGTGCCTGACGAACCGCCGTACTGCTGACGCGCACGCCACCTTCGCAAAAGGTCATCGCGCTGGTGACGTCAAAACCATATTCCAGGCCAGCCTTCTGTAATAGCAAGAAATCGCCCTGACGACCAGCGCCAAAGCGGAAATCATCACCCACGGCGAGAAACTGCACGCCAAGGCGCTTGACCAACAGGTCGCTGACGAAATTTTGTGCTGTCAGCGCGGCAAAACGACGATCAAAACGGACACACAATACGTAGTCCACACCGGACTGTGCCAGATAGCGCAACTTCTCGCGCAGGCGAGTAAGTCGGGCAGGCGATTTATCGCCCGCGAACAGTTCCAGCGGCTGCGGCTCGAAAATCATCACTACCACGGGCAGGCCACGTGCCTCCCCTTCTTTACGCAATCCCTGCAACAGCGCCTGATGCCCACGATGCACGCCGTCGAAATTACCAATGGTCAGCACGCACCCGTGGGGGGCTTTGCTGAGATTATGTATGCCGCGTATCAGCTTCATGTCTGGCTCAAAACAGTGAAAATCGCCAAAGTATACCTTGTACAGCGATTAAGGTTAACCGACGATTGTCTGCACAAAACAGAAAGCCGTAATGATTTCATCATGCTGACCTTTCACAGCAAAAAAATCTGTCCGGGAACTGCGATTTTTATGCCGAAAAGCTGTATTCACGAAAGACAAGCTGGTAGAATCCTGCGCCATCACTACGTAACGTAGCGTCGCTAATTAACGGCGCTTATTTGCACAAATCCATTGACAAAAGAAGGCAAAGAGGGCATATTCCTCGGCCTTTGAATTGTCCACATAGATCATATTTGGGAGTTGGACTTGGCTAATATCAAATCAGCTAAGAAACGTGCCGTTCAGTCTGAAAAGGCTCGTAAGCACAACGCAAGCCGTCGCTCTATGATGCGTACTTTCATCAAGAAAGTATACGCAGCAATCGAAGCTGGCGACAAAGCTGCAGCGCAGAACGCATTTAACGAAATGCAACCAATCGTGGATCGTCAGGCTGCTAAAGGTCTGATCCACAAAAACAAAGCAGCGCGTCATAAAGCAAACCTGACCGCGCAGATCAACAAACTGGCTTAATCGCCGCTTGTTGTTGCTTGTTTAAAGAACCCGCTTAACGCGGGTTTTTTTATACCTTCAGTTTGCTGGCGGGGTAAACAGCGCCGAGTAGTCGCGGTTACAGATACGCTGCACCGCCGGGTGTTGAATCATCCTTTCGGCAAAGATGGCGTGATACTCCTCCATGACGTTATCGACTCTGCCAATCTCGGTAATCTTGTTATCTGAATAGAGATCGTGCATGTACAGCGTCGGCGCAACAAAGATTGCGTTGTGCGCCTCACCAAACGCTTTCATTAGCGCTGCATCATCGAACTCACCGAGGATCTCCACGTTCAGCCCCTGAGAGTTAAACCAGTTCTGCAGCTTACGCCCCAGCATGGAGCGCCTTCCCGGCACCAGCAAGCGGCGTTCTTCCAGACAGGCAGGGAACGGTTTTTCCGGAGGCGGGTTGATGCACCAGAAGCTTACCCCGCATTCACCGATCTTGACCGAGAACAGCCCCTCCTGCTGCGTGGAGTCGATGGGGCAATCCGAGATAATCATATCCAGCTTATGCTGGCTCAACTGCTCCAGCAGCATTTCGTGTGTGGATTCAAAACAGCGCAAATGGATCTGCTCGTCTTCAACCACCGCAGCATCCAGCACGCCGCTCACCAGCCGTTTCGAGAGGGCATCCGCCACGCCCACGTCAAACAGCAAATTAGACTCTTTGCGGTAGTTGACGATATCCAGCATCTCCTGGCTCAGGGTAAACATCTTGTCCGCATAGCGAAAAACCAGTTCACCCAACTCGCTTGGCTCTATGCCACGTCCTTTACGCTTGAACAGCTTGCCTTGCAGGCGTTCTTCCAGAGCCTTGATTTGCCCGGTGATAGTTTGTGGCGTCAGAAAAAGAGCTTCTGCCGCCCCTACCACCGAGCCTTGTTTGTAAACATGCCAGAAGTAATAAAGATGGTTGTAATTCAAATGAGACATCGCGTCTTCTCTCCCTGAGTGTATCGGGAGAAGAATAACCTCCTCCCGGTTTTCCGTTATGCCTGGACGGCCTGCCCGGACAATTTCACCTTCAATAAGGTATAACCAATAACTGCGGCCAGTAATGAACCGATAAGAATGGCGAGTTTTGCCCAGATAATCAGCTCAGGCGCGTTTGCACCAAACGCCAGCGTCGAGATAAAGATCGACATGGTAAATCCGATACCGCACAGCACGCCGACCGCCATAATCTGACCAAATGTTGTGCCGTTCGGCAACGATGCCAGCTTAAACTTCAGCGCCAGCCAGCAGAACAGGCTGATCCCCAGCGGTTTACCAATAAACAGCCCGGCAATAATACCCAGCGGCAGCACGGAAGTGAGCCCCTCCAGCGTAACCCCTCCCAGGGAAACGCCCGCGTTGGCAAACGCAAACAGCGGCAGGATCATAAAGGCGACCCACGGGTGCAGCACATGCTCCAGTTGTTTGGCCGGTGATTTACCCTCCTGCGGCTTAAGCGGCACAAAGAAGCCGACGATCACCCCGGCCAGCGTGGCATGGACACCCGATTTCAGCACCGCCGTCCACAACACCATCCCCACAAGGATGTAAATTCCAATGCGACGGACATTGAAAATGTTCAACAGCGCCAGAACGGCAATCGCCCCTGCTGCCACGCTCAGCGACAGAATCGACAGATCGCTGGTGTAGAACAGTGCGATAATGACGATAGCCCCCAGGTCATCGATGATCGCGAGCGCCATCAGGAAGATTTTCAGTGCAACCGGAACCCGGCTCCCGAGCAACGCTAAAACGCCAAGCGCAAACGCGATATCCGTTGCCGCCGGGATCGCCCACCCGTCACGCGCGACAGGATCCTGCCAGGCAAACGCGAGGAAGAGCAGCGCCGGAACGACCATCCCGCCAATGGCGGCGATCACCGGAAACGCTGCGCGCTGGCGGCTGGCCAACGAGCCCATCACCAGTTCACGTTTCACCTCAAGCCCCACCAGCAGGAAGAACACCGCCATCAGCGCATCGTTGATCCACAGCAGCATGTTCTTGTTGATTTCCAGCGCGCCAACTTTAAGTTCGACGGGCGTTTCCAGAAATGCGTGATAGAGATCGCGCGTCATGCCCATATTGGCGAGCAGCATCGCGGCCGCAGCAGCAATAATCAGGATCACGCCGCCGGATGCTTCACTGCTAAAGAAACGGTGTAGTAATTTCACGTTAATTCTCTCTTTTACAACAATACCTCGATAAAACCATAATATCAGCGCAAACAAATCGGTAAAAACAGATTAATATTGAATATATACTCAGTTTAACCGAGCTTTTAACAAGAAATAAAAAACCCGGAATCGCTTCCGGGTTTTTAAAGGATAGTTACCAGCTAACGATTTAGCGGGTCAAATCATCGAAGAATTTTTTGACGCCATCGAAGAAGCTTTTGGAGCGTGGGCTGTTTTTCTCACCCGTCGGGCCGCCAAAGCTTTCCTGCAGCTCTTTTAACAGCTGTTTCTGCTTGTCGTTCAGGCCAACCGGGGTTTCAACCACCACGCGGCACAGCAGGTCGCCCTGCGCACCACCGCGAACGGATTTCACGCCTTTACCGCGCATGCGGAACAGCTTACCGGTCTGCGTTTCGCCTGGGATTTTCAGGTTCACGCGCCCATCCAGTGTAGGCACTTCAATTTCGCCACCGAGCGCTGCCATAGCAAAGTTGATCGGGACTTCACAGTAGAGGTTGTTGCCTTCACGCTCAAAGATAGCGTGCTGTTTCACCTGGACCTGAACGTACAGATCGCCTGCTGGTGCGCCGTGCTCACCTGCTTCGCCTTCACCTGCCAGACGGATGCGGTCACCCGTATCTACGCCAGCCGGGATTTTAACGGACAGGGTTTTGGTTTTCTCAACGCGACCGTGGCCGTGGCATTTGGTGCATGGATCTTTAATCAGCGTCCCACGACCATGACAGTGCGGACACGCCTGCTGGACGGCGAAGAAGCCCTGACGCATCTGCACCTGACCGGAACCGTGACAGGTTGGACAGGTTTGTGGCTGCGTACCCGCTTTCGCACCGCTGCCATGGCAAACGTCACACTCTTCCAGCGTCGGGATACGGATCTCTTTGGTGACACCGCGAACGGCCTCTTCCAGCGTCAGCTCCATGTTGTAGCGCAGATCCGCACCACGCGCTGCGCGTTGACGACCGCGGCCACCACCGAAGATATCGCCGAAAACGTCGCCAAAGATATCGCTGAAATCAGCGCCGCCGCCAAAGCCGCCGCCACCGAATCCACCGCCACCCATGCCGCCCTGTTCAAAGGCTGCGTGACCGTACTGGTCATAGGCCGCACGTTTTTGTGCATCGGTCAGGACTTCGTAGGCTTCTTTGATCTCTTTAAATTTAGCTTCAGCCTCTTTGTCACCCTGGTTGCGATCCGGGTGGAATTTCATGGCCAGGCGCTTATACGCCTTTTTGATTTCACGCTCTTCCGCAGTTTTCGGAACGCCTAAAATCTCGTAATAGTCTTGCTTTGCCATTGGTTTTTTTAAGCCCCTTAACATGCGAGCACGGGCGTGGAGAGTTCTCCTACGCCCGTGCCGATTAATTACCCTGCATCAGGGCGATTATTTTTTGTCTTTAACTTCTTCGAACTCAGCGTCGACAACGTCGTCGTCTTTCGCGTTGTTCGCTGAAGCGTCAGCGCCTGCCTGCTGCTGGGCATGCTGCTGCTGAGCGATTTCCATCAGCTTCTGAGAAGCCTGTGCCAGCTCCTGCATCTTCGCTTCGATATCCGCTTTGTCTTCGCCTTTCAGAGACGTTTCCAGCGCGCTCAGTGCAGCTTCGATAGCAGTTTTGTCTTCCGCTGGCAGTTTATCGCCTGCTTCTTCAACCTGCTTACGAGTGCTGTGCAGCAGATGGTCACCCTGGTTACGGGTCTGAACCAGTTCTTCGAACTTACGGTCAGATTCCGCGTTGGCTTCCGCTTCACGAACCATTTTCTGGATCTCTTCCTCGTTCAGACCGGAAGAGGCCTTAATGGTGATCTTCTGCTCTTTACCGCTGTTTTTGTCTTTCGCGGAAACGTGCAGAATACCGTCAGCATCGATATCGAAGGTCACTTCGATCTGCGGCATGCCGCGTGGTGCCGGGTTAATACCATCCAGGTTGAACTGACCCAGAGATTTGTTATCAGAGGCACGCTTACGCTCACCCTGCAGCACATGGATGGTTACCGCAGACTGGTTATCTTCAGCGGTAGAGAACACCTGGCTGTGCTTGGTTGGGATGGTGGTGTTTTTGCTGATCAGTGCCGTCATTACGCCACCCATGGTCTCGATACCCAGAGACAGCGGGGTAACGTCCAGCAGCAGAACGTCTTTAACATCACCGGTCAACACGCCGCCCTGAACCGCAGCACCAATTGCCACTGCTTCATCCGGGTTAACGTCTTTACGTGGTTCTTTACCAAAGAATTCAGCCACTTTCTTCTGAACCATTGGCATACGGGTCTGGCCACCAACGAGGATAACGTCGTTGATATCAGACACGGACAGGCCAGCATCCTGCAGTGCAACTTTCAGTGGCTCGATAGAACGGTTCACCAGGTCTTCTACCAGGCTTTCCAGTTTCGCACGGGTCACTTTGATGTTCATGTGCTTAGGACCGGTCGCGTCTGCAGTAATGTACGGCAGGTTCACGTCGGTCTGCTGAGCGGAAGAGAGTTCGATCTTCGCTTTCTCAGCGGCTTCTTTCAGGCGCTGCATAGCCAGCGGGTCGTTACGCAGGTCAATGCCCTGATCTTTCTTAAATTCGTCAACGAGATAGTTGATCAGACGAGTATCGAAGTCTTCACCACCCAGGTGCGTATCACCGTTGGTTGCCAGAACTTCGAAGGTTTTTTCGCCGTCTACTTCGTCGATTTCGATAATAGAGATATCGAAGGTACCACCACCCAGGTCGTAAACCGCGATAGTACGGTTGCCAACTTCTTTATCCAGACCATAAGCCAGAGCAGCAGCGGTTGGTTCGTTGATGATACGTTTTACTTCCAGACCTGCGATACGGCCAGCATCTTTGGTTGCCTGACGCTGAGCATCGTTGAAGTACGCAGGAACGGTGATAACAGCTTCAGTTACCGGCTCACCCAGGTAATCTTCTGCGGTTTTCTTCATTTTTTTCAGCACTTCTGCAGAGATCTGAGGTGGTGCTGTTTTGGTGCCTTTCACATCAAGCCATGCATCGCCGTTATCTGCTGCGATGATTTTGTAAGGCATGATAGAAACGTCACGCTGAACTTCTTCGTCCTGGAAGCGGCGGCCAATCAGGCGTTTAATCGCAAACAGGGTGTTTTGCGGGTTCGTCACTGCCTGACGTTTAGCCGGCTGACCAACCAGAGTTTCACCATCCTGGGTATAGGCAATGATAGAAGGCGTGGTGCGATCGCCCTCGGCGTTCTCCAGCACACGTGCAGTAGTGCCATCCATAATCGCTACACAAGAGTTGGTAGTACCCAGGTCGATACCAATAATTTTACCCATCTAAACGTCTCCACTAAAAATTCAGTCAACATGTGGTTGTGTACCTGTAATAAGGGCAGAACGTGCTTTTTCAACTGCCCAGATTTGATTTTTTTCAGGTCCACACACTGCGGTTGCTTACAAGATGGGGTCGCAACGTCATCCATCAAGGGGGGAAGGATAAAAAAAATTTTAATTTCACCCTGACGAGATCATAGACGGCATCGTTTGCGCCCATTATGATGCCGCGCCCCTTCAGGGAGTACTGTCGCGGGTTTAACCATTTCACCATATTAATGATGATTTTTTTGAGGACTTATGGGCAACACTAAGTTGGCTAATCCGGCTCCGCTGGGCCTGATGGGTTTTGGCATGACCACCATTCTGCTGAACCTGCACAACATCGGGATGTTCCCGATGGATGGCATTATCCTGGCGATGGGCATTTTTTACGGCGGTATCGCGCAAATCTTCGCGGGCCTGCTGGAATATAAGAAAGGCAATACCTTCGGCTTAACCGCCTTTACCTCTTACGGTTCCTTCTGGCTGACCCTGGTCGCCATTCTGCTGATGCCTAAAATGGGCCTGGCAGAGGCGGCAAACGCCCATTTCCTGGGCGTTTACCTGGGCCTGTGGGGTGTCTTCACCCTGTTCATGTTCTTTGGCACCCTCAAGGGTAACCGCGCACTGCAGTTTGTCTTCCTGAGCCTGACCGTGCTGTTCGCCCTGCTGGCGATTGGTCATCTGGTGGACAACGAAGACATCGTTCACGTTGCAGGCTGGATTGGTCTGGTTTGCGGCGCAAGCGCTATCTACCTGGCAATGGGTGAAGTGCTGAACGAGCAGTTTGACCGCACCATTTTACCGATTGGTGAAAAACACTGATCCCTCTGTCGTGTCCGCCTCGCGGGCACGACATTCTCCCATCTGGCGAAGCCAAATCCCCAACACCAGCCCCATCAGCGACAACGCCAGCACATACCAGGCAGGTGCCAGCGGTGACACGCCCATCAATACCGTAACCGCAATCGGCGTCAGTCCACCGAAGATGGCATATGAAACATTGTATGAGAATGAGATCCCGGTGAAGCGGACTTCTGGCGGGAAGGCCCGAACCATCACATAAGGCACCGCCCCCACCACGCCAACGCACAGCCCTACCACGCCGTATAAAAGGAACAGCTGTTCAGGATGACTCCCGGCCAGATGGTAAAACGCCCAGCTTGAGCCCGCCAGTAACAGGCTGCCAACGATAAAGGTTACGCTGGCACCGAAACGATCCGCAGCCAGCCCGGCGGCCAGGCAGCCGAAGCAGAGCATAACCGTGGCGATACTGTTCGCCTGTAAGGTCACCGCCGGGGCAAAGCCGTACTGCTTTTGCAGCCAGACCGGCGACATCAAAATCACCACCACAATGCCTGCCGAGAGCAACCAGGTAAGCAGCATTGACACCACCACCGCTTTTTTATGACGCACCACGACGGCTTTAACGGGCAACTCTTGTGCCAGCGCTTTGCGCTGCTGCATTTCGAGGAAAATCGGTGTCTCCTGGAGCCAACGGCGCAGGTACATCGCCACCAGGCCAAACGCCCCGCCCAGCAGGAACGGCAGACGCCAGCCCCAGTCGTGTACGGCCTGTTGCGTCATGCTGGTATTCACAATTGTCGCGACCACGGAACCGAGCAAAATCCCCACCGTTAGCCCCGCGGTTAAGGTTCCGCAGGCGATACCAATGCGGCGCGCCGGAACATGCTCCGCGACAAACACCCACGCCCCCGGCACTTCACCGCCGATGGCCGCCCCCTGAAGAATACGCATCAGCAGCAACAATAACGGGGCGAGAATGCCCATCGAGGCGTAGGTTGGCAGCAGACCAATGGCCAACGTCGGCACGGCCATCAGCAGGATACTGAGGGTAAACATCTTTTTGCGCCCGACAAGATCGCCAAAGTGCGCCATCACAATCCCACCAAGAGGACGCGCCAGATACCCGGCAGCAAAAATACCGAAGGTTTGCACCTGACGCAGCCATTCCGGGATATCCGCCGGGAAGAACAACTCCCCCACCACAGCGGCAAAGAAAACAAAGATGATGAAATCGTAAAACTCCAGCGCGCCGCCCAGGGCTGCGAGCGTAAGAGTTTTGTAGTCCTGTCGATTCAGAGGTCGGGTGTTATGTGACATAGCGAACCATTTAGCGTGTGTTGTGGAATTATTATTACAGCTATCGTAAAGAAAAAATTACTATACCGTAAAACTTTTAGCACACCACAGCAGCTTCAGCTAATGTCACATAATGATTATTTTCAGGAGATTGTTTCGCGGCGTGCGCTTTTAGGACGAAATGCTGCTACCACGTTGTCATCGGTTTCGACATAAGGCCCGTCCAGCAGCTGTATACAATACGGTACACTTGCAAAGATCCCATGGACGATCACGCTGCCGTCATCCGCTTTTAACCCTTCCAGCGTCTCTTTGATCGACTTAGGCTGGCCCGGCAGATTCAGGATCAGCGCCTGCTTGCGAATCACCCCCACCTGACGGGAGAGGATCGCCGTTGGAACAAAGTGCAGGCTAATCTGGCGCATCTGTTCACCGAAGCCCGGCATTTCACGGTCAGCTATAGCAAGCGTAGCATCTGGTGTCACATCACGACGTGCAGGACCGGTTCCGCCGGTGGTCAGCACCAGGTGGCAGCTCATCTCATCCACCAGCTCACACAACGTCTGCTCGATGATCGGCTGTTCGTCCGGGATCAGGCGGGTCTGGATTTCAAACGGGGTGGTCAGCGCGCTACCCAGCCACTCTTCAAGAGCAGGGATGCCTTTGTCCTGATAGACACCGCTTGAGGCGCGGTCAGAAATCGACACTAAGCCGATGCGTAAGGTATTCATATCCATTCCATTCAAAAAGTACTGATTAAAGGGAATGATACACGCAGAGGGGAATTTCAGACAGAGTACGAAAGAAGTCGCGTGACCGGGAGCCCGGTCACGCAGAATGATTACAGCAGATCGCCGATCATTTTTTCCAGTTTTTCCTGGTCAATAGCAAACTTACGGATACCGTCAGCCAGTTTGTCTACCGCCATTGGATCCTGGTTGTGCTGCCACAGGAACTCGGATTCAGTGATACGCTCTGGACGCGCTTTCACTTCACCGGTGTAAGACAGTTTACGCTCGATGGTACCTTCGCTCTCAGCCAGCTCTTTCAGCAGCGCTGGTGCGATGGTCAGGCGGTCACAGCCAGCCAGTTCGATGATTTCGCCGACGTTACGGAAGCTTGCGCCCATAACAACGGTCTCATAACCGTGCTGTTTGTAGTATTCGTAGATTTCAGTCACGGAAATCACGCCTGGATCTTCAGACGCGGCGTACTCTTTCTTGTCGGTATTGGCTTTGTACCAGTCCAGAATACGACCCACGAACGGAGAAATCAGGTATACGCCCGCTTCCGCACATGCACGCGCCTGCGCGAAGGAGAACAGCAGCGTCAGGTTACAGTTGATACCGTCTTTTTCCAGCTGTTCAGCAGCGCGGATACCCTGCCAGGTAGAAGCCAGTTTGATCAGGATACGGTCATTGCTGATACCCGCATCGTTATACATTTTGATCAGACGTTTGGCTTTCGCGATAGACGCTTCGGTGTCGTAGGAGAGACGCGCATCCACTTCGGTAGAGATGCGGCCAGGAACCAGTTTAAGGATCTCCAGACCGATGTTCACTGCCAGTTTATCAGTGGCATCCACAACCTGCTGCGCGCGGTCGTTGCTCTGTGCTTTCGCCCAGGTCACAGCGTCGTCAATCAGTTTGCGATACTCAGGGATCTGCGCGGCGTTAAGGATCAGAGAAGGGTTAGTTGTGGCATCCTGCGGCTGGTACAGCTTCATTGCCGCGATATCTCCGGTGTCAGCTACGACAGTGGTGAACTGACGAAGGGAGGTCAATTTATCCGTCATGATAGTGTTTCTCTTTTAACGTGCCCTGGATAATTCACGCTACCGACAGCATGCCTGCAGCGGAAAAATGACAGGTTTACTTGTTAGGGGGATGTAACCGGTCTGCCCTGATGATAACACGACAGAGGGGTAGCGCAACCGCAGACAGTGCGCTTAGCCAATGTATGATAAACTCGGAATATTAAGAGGCAGCTACGTAACAGTACGCCCAATATGTGGTAGCGCTTACATCCTTACCCTGGCATCAACATGAGGGACGTTAATGCCTGATTTCTTTTTCTTTATTAACGAAGTGCTCTGGGGTTCGATAATGATATACCTGCTTCTGGCAGCAGGTATATGGTTTACGTTACGCAGCGGTTTTATCCAGTTTCGTTATATCCGCAAATTTGGCAGAAGTCTGAAAAACAGCGTCACGCCACAACCCGGTGGATTAACCTCGTTCCAGGCGCTGTGCACCAGCCTTGCGGCAAGGCTTGGCAGCGGTAACCTGGCGGGGGTCGCGCTGGCTATCAGCGCCGGTGGGCCGGGGGCGGTTTTCTGGATGTGGGTGACGGCAATTATCGGCATGGCAACGTCCTTTGCCGAATGCTCTCTCGCCCAGCTCTATAAAGAAAAAGATCATCATGGCCAGTTTCGCGGTGGCCCTGCCTGGTACATGGCGCGCGGCTTAGGGATGCGCTGGATGGGCGTGCTGTTCTCAGTTTTCTTGCTCGTCGCCTATGGCCTGATTTTCAACACCGTCCAGGCAAATTCTGTCGCCCATGCCCTGCGCTATGCCTTCGCCTGTCCGGAATGGCTCACCGGCGCGGGGTTAGCCCTCTGCATACTGCTGACCATCTCTACCGGTCTTAAGGGTACAGCCCGCCTGATGCAGTGGCTGGTTCCCATTATGGCCTTGCTCTGGGTTGCGGCCAGCCTGCTGGTCGCTGCGTTGCATATCGACCAGGTGCCGGATGTGATTGCGACCATTTTCAGCAGCGCCTTTGGCTGGCGTGAAGCGGCTTCGGGTGCGCTGGGCTATACCTTTAGCCAGGCGCTGATGGCGGGTTTTCAACGCGGTATGTTCTCTAACGAAGCCGGAATGGGGTCTACCCCCAATGCCGCGGCGGCGGCCGCTTCCTGGCCCCCTCACCCGGCCGCGCAAGGCATTGTGCAGATGATTGGGGTCTTCACGGACACGATTATTATCTGCTCCTCCAGCGCCATGATCTTGCTGCTGGCAGGCCCAATCTCTCACTCAACGGAAGCCGGCGGGATACAGCTTCTTCAGCAGGCGCTGGTGAACCTTACCGGTGGCTGGGGAGCGGGATTTGTTTCGCTCATTCTGCTGTTGTTCGCCTTCAGCTCAATGGTCGTCAATTACCTTTACGCCGAGAACAACCTCATTTTCCTGAAGCTCAACTCTCGCCCCATGCTCAACCTGTTGCGCCTGGGCATGTTGCTGATGGTCATCGTGGGTTCTCTGCTTAGCATGCCGGTGGTCTGGCAACTGGCGGACGTGATTATGGCGCTGATGGCGATCACCAACCTGACGGCGATTTTGCTGCTCTCGCCCGTAGTCACCCTCATCGCCCGGGACTACCTTCGCCAGCGCAAGCTGGGGGTTCCGCCTGTGTTTGACGCCTCGCGCTATCCCGAAATCAAGTCGCAGATTGCGCCCGGCACGTGGGATGATTTGCCGCGGCAATAACAGCTATCGATCAATTCAGGGCGATTTTTTGCTAAAGTCGCCTTAAATTTCCTGCAAGGACTGGATATGCTGATTCTGATTTCACCTGCAAAAACGCTCGACTACCAGAGCCCGCTCGCGACCGAGCGTTATACCCAGCCTGAACTGCTGGACTACTCGCAACAGCTGATTCACGAGGCGCGTAAGCTCTCCGCGCCGCAAATCGCCTCTCTGATGAGCATCAGTGATAAGCTCGCCGATCTCAACGCGACCCGCTTCCATGAGTGGCATCCTGACTTTACTCCTGCGAATGCTCGCCAGGCGCTTCTGGCCTTCAAGGGCGATGTCTATACCGGCCTGCAGGCAGAAGAGTTCAGCGAAGCCGATTTCGATTTTGCCCAGCAGCATCTGCGTATGCTTTCAGGCCTGTACGGCGTGCTGCGCCCGCTGGATCTGATGCAGCCCTATCGTCTGGAGATGGGCATCCGCCTGGAAAACGCCAAAGGCAAAGATCTGTACCATTTCTGGGGCGACATTATCACCGATAAGCTGAACGCAGCCCTGCACGCGCAGGGGGATAACGTGGTGATTAACCTCGCCTCCGATGAATACTTCAAATCGGTGAAGCCGAAAAAGCTCGATGCGGAAATTATTAAACCGGTCTTCCTTGATGAGAAAAACGGCAAGTTCAAGGTCATCAGCTTCTATGCCAAAAAAGCGCGTGGCCTGATGAGCCGCTACATCATTCAAAACCGCCTGACGAAGCCAGAGCAGCTCACCGGATTCAACAGCGAGGGCTATTTCTTTGACGAGGAATCGTCAGGGAAAGGGGAACTGGTATTTAAGCGTCACGAACAGTAAAAAAACAACCCCGCCTGCTGGCGGGGTTTGTATTAGTGATGCTTCCAGTCCGGGCCTGGTCGGTGATCGTCGTGGCGGTGGTCATGACGATCGTCACGATCGCGATGCTCATCATGTGGACGCCAGTGGTTATCGCGCCACTCATAATGCGCCTTCCACCAGTCATGGTCGCGCCAGCGGCCGCCGTCCCAGTAATGGCCGTTATTATCCCGATCGCCAATCTGCAGTTTGACCGCCGGAACCAGGGTGATTTCGGATGCCTGTACCGCCATGGGAGCGACCAGCATCAGTGAAAGCGCAATCAGCGCAGGTTTCAGTTTAGACATCGGTGACTCCTTATGATTCTTACCCAACGTGGGCCGATGTAAGGAGATTACGTGAGGGGAACCGGGGATGTTATTCTCTGCAATCCTAAACGCTAAGTGACCGCATTTATTGGGAATTTCTGCTTTTTCCCTGCTATTTTTCTCCTTAATTTCTTCACAAAAAAGCCGGGTGGTGCTTCGCTTACCCGGCCTACGATTGAGTTCGTTGCAGGCCCGGTAAGCGCAGCGCCACCGGGCAAAAAAATCACGCTTGAGTCATCATCAGCTTACGCAGCGCGGCAAAATCCGCCGGCAGCTCATGAGAGAGCAGCGGCAGGTCAGCGCGATCCGCCAGCTCTTTCGGCAGCGGCAGCGTTTCACCCAGAATCTCTTCCACGCTCTCTTTGAATTTTGCCGGATGCGCCGTCCCCAGGAACAGGCCATACTCGCCAGGATTCAGCTGGTCGCGGAGCGCACGGTAAGCAATCGCCGCATGCGGTTCAGAGGTATACCCCACCGCTTTCAGCTCACGCATAGTGCTTTTGGTGGTTTCATCGGTGACCGCCGCATAGCCCAGATCGCCCAGACGCCACACTTTACGGCGGAACAGCTCTTCCACGCGCGGCCAGTTGTTTGGCTGTGACACGTCCATCGCGTTAGAGAGCGTCGCCTGGGTCGCGTTCGGCGCCCATTTACCGTCTTTCAGGAAGCGTGGCACGGTGTCGTTGGCGTTGGTCGCCGCGATAAAGCGTTTCACCGGCAGCCCGAGGGATTTCGCCAGCAGGCCCGCGGTCAGGTCGCCAAAGTTTCCGCTCGGTACCGAAACCACCAGCTGATTACGCGCCTCTTGCGGCAGTTGGGCAACCGCTTCGAAGTAGTAGCAAATCTGCGCCAGCAGACGGCTGATGTTAATGGAGTTAGCAGAGTTGAGCCCCAGCGCGGCTTTCAGCTCTTCATCGTCGAAGGCCTGTTTCACCAGCGCCTGACAGGCATCGAAGTCGCCATCTACCGCCACGGTTTCAATGTTGCCGCCGAGGGTGCAGAACAGTTTTTCCTGGAGCGGGCTGATCTTGCCTTTCGGATAGAGGATCACCACGCGGACGTTCTTCAGACCGTAAAAAGCATGCGCCACGGCGGCACCGGTATCCCCGGAGGTGGCGGTCAGAATGGTGACCGGCTTGTCGCCGCTGATGTGGGTAAGCATCTGCGCCATAAAGCGGCCGCCGAAGTCTTTAAACGCCAGGGTTGGGCCGTGGAACAGCTCCAGACAGCCCACATCCGGCTCAACCTGCTGAACCGGTGCCGGGAAGGCGAACGCCGCACGTACGCGCTCTTCCAGCAACTCCTGCGGGATTTCGTCGCCGATAAACGCAGACAAAATTTTTGTGCTGCGCGTGACAAAGTCCTGCTTCAGCAGCTCATCAATGTCGGTCAGCGGGAATTCAGGGAGATCGTGAGGGAAGAACAGCCCCTGATTTTTGCCCAGTCCCTGAGTCACCGCCTGCGCGAAGCTGACCTGCTCGTTATGATCTTTCAGATTGTAGAGTTTCATTCGTTATCCCAGTACTCGTGCGCCAGCCGTGTCCAGACGGCAAATATGAACAAAGCCTTCCTGATTTTGCAGGTAGTGTTTAGAGAGCCAGTCCGCCACGCGCTGCGCGGTGTCTGGCTTATCGCACAGGGCGAACAGCGTCGGGCCGGAGCCGGAAATGCCGCACGCCTGCGCGCCAATATCAAGCGATGCCTGTCGCGCCTCATTAAAGCCAGGCAGCAACTTCGTACGATACGGTTCGGCAATCACATCTTTCATCAATTTCGCCGCCAGCTGTGGCTGACGGGTATAACAGGCGTGAATAAAGCCTGCCAGGTGACGTCCGTGGGCGATGCAGTCCTGACGACGATACTGCGCAGGCAGGATCGCACGCGCTTCCGCAGTAGACACTTTGATACCCGGGTAGGCCAGTACCCACAGCCACTCATCAAACCCTGGCACCTGCTGGCTGATGATGCCATTTTCTTCGATCATCAACTGCATACCGCCGAGGAAACACGGCGCGACGTTATCGTAGTGGATGCTGCCAGAGATGCGGCCTTCCAGCTCACCCATTAACCCCAGCAGACGGCTATTGTTCAGGGGTTTGCCGCAATGCTCATTCATCGCCACCAGCGCGGCCACAACAGAGCAGGCACTTGATCCCAGGCCAGAGCCAATCGGCATACTTTTTTCCAGCGTCATGGCTACCGGCACGCTTTTCCCGATCTCCTGACAGAAACGCTCCCAGCACTGATAGACGATATTCTCGCGCGGTTCGGACGGCAGCTTGCTGGCAAAACGTCCCACGTTATTCAGGCTGAAACTTTCTGCCGCTTCCACTGTAACCGTATCGCCCAATAGTGAACCGTCCACCGGCGTCACCGCCGCACCCAGCACATCAAACCCGACGCTCATATTGGCGCTGGAAGCCGGGGCATAAACTTTGACCATGTTAAACTCCTAACTTCCATGACAGGGTACGCAGCAGATCGGCAAACACACCCGCCGCCGTAACATCGTTCCCTGCGCCATAGCCGCGAAGCACCAGCGGCAATGGCTGATAATAGTGGCTGTAAAACGCCAGGGCGTTTTCGCCGTTTTTGACTTTGTACAGCGGATCGTTGCCATCGACTTCGGCAATCTTCACCCGGCACACGCCATCTTCTTCAATGTTGCCAACATAGCGCAATACCTTACCTTCATCACGGGCTTTCGCCACGCGTGCGGCAAAAGCGTCATCCAGCTGCGGTAAATTATCCATAAAGGCGCTGACGTCACCGCTGCTGTCAAATTCAGCCGGCAGCACGGGTTCTATCACGATATCGGAAAGCTCCAGCTCACGGCCCGTTTCGCGCGCCAGAATAAGCAGTTTGCGCGCCACGTCCATACCGGAGAGATCGTCACGCGGATCCGGCTCGGTGTAGCCCAGTTCACGCGCGGCGCGGGTTGCTTCTGAGAGGCTCATCCCTTCATCCAGCTTACCGAAAATAAAGGACAGCGAACCGGAGAGAATACCGGAGAAACGTTGCAGTTCGTCGCCCGCGTTCAGCAGGTTCTGCAGGTTTTCGATAACCGGCAGCCCCGCCCCTACGTTGGTATCGTACAGGAACTTGCGGCGCGATTTGCTCGCCGCCAGACGCAGCTGGTGATAGTAATCCATCGACGAGGTGTTGGCCTTTTTGTTCGGCGTGACCACATGGAAGCCTTCGCGCAGGAAGTCCGCATACTGATCGGCAACCGCCTGGTTCGACGTACAATCGACAATCACCGGGTTCAGCAGGTGATACTCTTTCACCAGACGGATCAGACGCCCCAGGTTGAACGGCTCTTTTGCCTCGTTCAACTCGGCCTGCCAGTTTTCCAGGTTCAGCCCGTGAACGTTGGTCAACAGCGCTTTTGAGTTGGCGATCCCGCAGACGCGCAGATCGATATGCTTCTTCTTCAGCCACTCCTGCTGACGTTTCACCTGCTCCAGCAGCGCACCGCCAACACCGCCCACGCCAATCAGGAACAGCTCAATCACCTGATCGGTGTTGAACAGCATCTGATGAACCACGCGTACGCCGGTAGTCGCGTCATCGTTATCAACCACCACCGAAATAGAACGCTCGGATGAGCCCTGGGCAATCGCCACGATATTAATATTGGCGCGCGCCAGCGCGGCAAAGAACTTGGCGGAGATACCGCGCAGCGTGCGCATACCGTCGCCAACCACGGAGATAACCGCAAGACGTTCCTGAATGGATAATGGCTCCAGCAGCTCTTCTTTCAGCTCCAGATAGAACTCTTCTTCCAGCGCACGACGGGCGCGCAGACAGTCACCCTGCGGCACGCAGAAGCTGATGCTGTATTCCGATGAGGACTGGGTGATCAGCACCACAGAGATCCCATTGCGTGACATTGCGGCAAACACGCGCGCCGCCATGCCAACCATCCCTTTCATACCAGGCCCGGAGACGCTGAACATTGCCATGTTGTTGAGGTTAGAGATACCTTTCACCGGCAGGCCATCTTCGTCGGTGCTGGCGCCAATCAGCGTGCCAGGCGCTTGCGGGTTACCGGTATTTTTAATCAGGCAAGGGATCTGGAACTGGGCAATGGGGGAGATGGTACGAGGGTGAAGCACTTTCGCGCCGAAGTAGGAAAGCTCCATCGCCTCCTGGTAAGACATCGACTTCAGCAGCCTGGCGTCCGGTACCTGGCGCGGGTCGCAGGTGTATACGCCGTCAACGTCAGTCCAGATCTCGCAACAGTCCGCGCGTAAACAGGCGGCCAGCACAGCAGCAGAGTAATCAGAGCCGTTACGGCCCAGCACCACCAGTTCACCCTTTTCATTGCCGGCGGTGAAGCCCGCCATCAGGATCATATGGTCAGAAGGAATTTTGCTCGCAGCGATGCGGCGGGTTGATTCAGCAATATCAACGGTGGATTCGAGGTAGTGGCCCACCGCCAGCAGTTTTTCAACCGGATCAATCACCGTGACGTGATGCCCGCGCGCTTCCAGCAGGCCCGCCATGATGGCGATAGAGAGTTTCTCACCGCGGCAAATTAACGCCGCGTTGATGCTGTCCGGGCACTGACCCAGCAGGCTGATACCGTGCAGCACATGTTTAATCTGGGCAAATTCTTGTTCTACGAAGGCTTTCAGCTGTACGAGCGGGAAACCTGGCTGTGCCTCCGCCAGCCCCTGAAGCAGCTCGGCGAAGATACGCTCGGCATCGCTAATGTTCGGAAGTGCATCCTGACCGCCAATGGTCTTTTCAATCATCGCCACCAGGTGGTTAGTGATTTTTGCCGGCGCAGAGAGAACGGTCGCGACCTGTCCCTGCCTGGCGTTGCTCTCCAGGATATCGGCAACACGCAGAAAGCGTTCTGCATTTGCCACTGATGTACCGCCGAACTTCAACACTCGCATGGTTCTACCTCGTTTCCTTTAGCCGAAAAAAAAGCCCGCACTGTTCAGGTGCGGGCTTTTTTCTGTTTTTCCTGTACGCGTCAGCCCGCATCGTTACCTGTAGTAATGATGATGGTTGTGGTAATGGTGGTGATGCTGATGCGTTTCATGGATGTTGTGTACTCTGTCATTATTATCTGTCTGTGCTGTATTCTTTTAGGGTTAAAGGATCGGGCACCTTAAGTCAATGAATTTTTAATTTGATCACAATTCAGCGCATTCTTACGTCCCGCTGCGTGCAGATTTATTTTCATCCGATTCCGCCAGAGGCAACCCTTAACGTCAGACGCTTACGCCATAGTAAAAACTTATGGCAGCATTTTACTCGGCTAATTTTTTTTCGATATCGTGCAGCAAACGGTGCAGCATTGCCGTATCGCGCTGCTCCAGACGCCCAAGACGCTGCTGCAACCAGTCAGCCATTTTTTGGTCATCCGCCACGCCAAGTTGCATCAGCAGGTGGTCAACGCGCGTACGCAGCGCGGCCAGCTGGTTTTCGTCGGTACCCACCGCTGGCGGTTGGGGAATTTGTATTAAGGACGCTAATTGATAGCAATAGACCATCACCGCCTGGCCTAAATTCAGGGACGGGTAATCCGCGACCATTGGAGCCCCGGTCAGCACATCCGCGAGCGCCAGTTCGTCGTTTGTTAATCCTGAATCTTCCCGCCCAAACACCAGCGCCGCTTTTTCCAGCCACTGGCTTTTCTCGCTCAGCATCGGTACCAGTTCCGCTGGCGTGGCGTAATAGTGGAACTTCGCCCGACTGCGCGCCGTGGTCGCAACGGTAAACGAAATATCGTGCAGCGCGTCGGCGAGCGTGTCGTAAGTGGTTATATTATCAAGAATATCGCCCGACCCGTGCGCCACCCAACGCGCCGCGGGCTCCAGGTGAGCAGCGCTGTCCACAATACGCAAATCGGTGAACCCCATGGTCTTCATGGCACGCGCCGCAGCGCCTATATTTTCAGCTCTGGCTGGCGCGACCAGTACAATCGACAGATGCATTTATGCTCTCTTTTTAATCAGTTAGCGGGGATTAATGTGATGCGCGTCAACATATTACGCGGCGCGAATTTACAATTTTGCAACACAAATCACCGAAATAGCGTTTCATAACAAATTAAAAGCGCTAAACTATTTTGTAGCTGAACAATCATTTAGAATGTTAACAGAACCTGATTATCCTTATGTTTTATAATGATAATGACAGGGTGAATACGCGATTTAAGTTGGATTCGTAACGTTTATCAATCAAGATCCGCAACTAGTTGGTTTATTGAAAAATTGTGACAAAGGCTAGCATTTAGCTATGATGATTTCATCAAACTGTTAACGTGCTACAATTGAACTTGATATATGTCAACGAAGCGTAGTTTTATTGGGTGTCAGGTGTCACTTAGCCTGTTATGTTGCTGTTAAAATGGTTAGGATGACAGCCGTTTTTGACACTGTCGGGTCCAAAGGGAAAGTACCCACGACCAAGCTAATGATGTTGTTGACGTTGATGGAAAGTGCATCAAGAACGCAATTACGTACTTTAGTCACGTTAGCCCGGTCATGTTAATTTGCGACATGCATCAGGCAGGTCAGGGACTTTTGTACTTCCTGTTTCGATTTAGTTGGCAATTTAGGTAGCAAACATGCAGACCCCGCACATTCTTATCGTTGAAGACGAGTTGGTAACACGCAACACGTTGAAGAGCATTTTCGAAGCAGAAGGCTACGATGTCTTTGAAGCGACCGATGGCGCAGAGATGCATCAGATCCTTTCTGAAAATGATATCAACCTGGTCATTATGGATATCAATCTGCCAGGTAAAAACGGCCTTCTGCTGGCGCGCGAACTGCGTGAACAGGCGAACGTCGCATTAATGTTCCTGACAGGCCGTGATAACGAAGTTGATAAGATCCTTGGCCTGGAAATCGGTGCGGATGACTACATCACCAAACCGTTTAACCCACGCGAGTTAACCATTCGTGCACGCAACCTGCTGTCCCGCACCATGAACCTGGGCACCGTCAGCGAAGAGCGTCGTAGCGTAGACAGCTACAAATTCAACGGCTGGGAACTCGATATCAATAGCCGTTCACTGATCAGCCCGAACGGTGAGCAGTATAAACTGCCGCGCAGTGAATTCCGCGCGATGCTGCACTTCTGTGAAAACCCGGGCAAAATTCAGTCCCGTGCAGAACTGCTGAAGAAAATGACCGGCCGTGAGCTGAAGCCACACGACCGTACTGTAGACGTGACCATCCGTCGTATTCGTAAACATTTCGAATCTACGCCAGATACGCCGGAAATCATCGCCACGATCCACGGCGAAGGCTATCGTTTCTGCGGTGACCTGCAGGAGTAATCCTGCAGTCAACACCATAAAAAACGGCGCGAAAGCGCCGTTTTTTTATTCCCGCCACGGCATAATCGGCACCGCGCTAATCGCGTTTTTCGGTGAACCTTCCACTACTTTGTCGGAGTAGGCAAGGTAGGCCAGGGTGTTACGTTTAGTATCGTAAAAACGCACCACCTGCAGCTTTTTGAAGACCAGCGACGTCCGTTTCTGGAACACCACATCCCCCTGCGCTTTGCCGTTTTTGATTTTCTTGCTCAGTTCAACCGGCCCGACCTGCTGGCAGGAGATGGCCGCATCGGATGTATCCTCGGCCAGCCCCAGACCGCCTTTTATCCCCCCGGTTTTTGCCCGGCTAACGTAGCAGGTGACGTTTTTTACATCCGGATCGTCAAACGCCTCCACCACAATTTTGTGGTCCGGCCCAAACATTTTAAACACGGTATCGACAGAACCAATCTGTTCCGCCTGCGCCGCGCGGCCCGCTATCAGCAGTAAGGCTGTTAAGAACAATGTCTTATATTTCATATTGTTACCATTTCTTAATATTACGTTGAGCGATTATTCAACACGTTAGACAAAAATGTAGCAAGATCACAGGATTAGAATATATTCACCCAAAACGCAGGACAAAAAGCATTAATGAGCAAAAAAAACACTGAATGCTAAAACATCAAAAAATGCTATTATCCGCTAACCTGTTATCAGGCACCTGCTGTTTTAAGGATGAGGATAGTATATGGATCAGGCTGGAATTATTCGCGACCTGCTAACCTGGCTGGAAGGTCATCTTGACCAGCCTTTGTCACTGGATAATGTGGCGGCTAAAGCAGGCTATTCCAAGTGGCATCTGCAAAGGATGTTCAAGGATGTCACCGGTCATGCTATCGGTGCCTATATTCGCGCACGTCGTTTATCTAAATCTGCGGTGGCCTTACGCCTGACCGCGCGGCCCATTCTTGATATTGCCCTGCAGTATCGTTTCGACTCGCAACAAACGTTCACCCGAGCCTTTAAAAAACAGTTCTCGTTGACGCCAGCACTCTATCGCCGTTCACCTGACTGGAGCTCATACGGTATGCGCCCGCCGCTGCGTCTGGGCGAGTTCGCCATGCCGAAGTACGAAATCATTACCCTGCCGGAAACCCATTTGATCGGTACGACACAGAGCTACACCTGTTCTCTGGAGCAGATTTCTGAGTTCCGCCATCAAATGCGCGTTCAGTTCTGGCGCGACTTCCTGAGCCATGCCCCGGCGATCCCGCCTATCCTGTATGGTCTCAACGAAACGCATCCAAGCCAGGAAAAAGACGACGAGCAGGAGGTGTTCTACACCACCGCGTTAACGCCGGAAATGGCCAATGGCTATATTCAGGGCTCTAAACCGGTCGTGCTGGAAGGCGGAGAGTATGTGATGTTCTCCTACGAAGGGCTGGGAACGGGCGTGCAGGAATTCATCCTGACCGTTTACGGAACATGCATGCCTATGCTGAACCTGAATCGCCGTAAAGGTCAGGATATTGAGCGCTACTACCCGGCAAGCGATGCGAAACCGGAAGAAGGCCCCATTAATCTGCGGATGGAATTCTTAATCCCGATCCGTCGTTAACGCTGCAGTTCATCCAGTGCAGGGGCATCAAGATGCGAAATGTCCCCTGCCATCTCAACGACCCATCCCGACGCCAGCCACGCGCTTTCCTGATAATCAATACGGGAAATAGAGCAGTTGCGCAGACGCAAACGGCGCTCCGCATAGGCCGGTAACCCCAGAATGGTGCTGACCAGACATCCCAGCGCAATCCCGTGACTCACCAGCAGTGGACGGCTTCCGGCTGGCAGCTTCAGGCATTCCGCCAGCGCAGCATGCATACGCACGCTCAGCTCCTGCATGGATTCGCCCTCAGGGATACGGCCATCTTCGGTACCGTTAACCAGCGTGCGGCGCCAGCCCTCTTCCGTTTCCGTCAGCGTATCGATATGGCGTTTTTCGAGCACCCCCATATCCAGCTCGCGCAGGCGCGGTTCAAGCAGCACATCACAACCACAGGCATCAGCAATTATGCGCGCCGTCTGCTGCGTGCGACCTAAATCGCTGGTGATGACATGGGTAATGCCCAGCGTTCTGGCACGTTCTGCCACCTGCCACGCTTGCTGCACACCCTTTTCAGTGAGAGGACTGTCGGACTGGCCTTGAATACGTCGCTCGGCGTTCCACTGCGTTTCACCGTGGCGAACAAGGTATACCTGTAACATGCTTTTTTTCCGTTATACTGCGATGAGTTTTTTTGAATCGAGCTTAATTATGCACCATGTTGTCTCTGCTACCACCAATCCTGCCAAAATTCAGGCAATTCTAAGGGCATTTGAAGAGATTTTCGGCGAAGGATCCTGCCATATTGATGCCGTCGGCGTCGAGAGTGGCGTTCCTGAACAGCCGTTTGGCAGCGAAGAAACGCGCGCTGGCGCACGAAATCGCGTGTTAAATGCGAAAGCGGCCGCACCCGATGCCGACTTCTGGGTCGCCATTGAAGCGGGAATTGACGAGGGCGCGACGTTTAGCTGGGTGGTTATCGAAAGCCGTGAACAGCGCGGTGAAGCACGCTCGGCCACCCTGCCGCTGCCGGACATCATTCTGGAAAAAGTGCGCGCAGGCGAAGCGCTCGGGCCAGTGATGTCGCAATACACCGGCATTGATGAAATAGGCCGTAAAGAAGGAGCGATTGGCGTCTTTACTGCTGGCGCGCTTACGCGCTCAAGCGTTTACCATCAGGCGGTGATCCTGGCGTTAAGCCCGTTCCATAACGCCATTTATCGTTGAACGTGTAGGCCGGATAAGGCGCAGCCGTCATCCGGCGTTTTTCAGCAATACCGCTTCCAGCCACTGACGCAGCTCAACCGGCGCAGACTTCAGGCTGTTTGAACCGCGGGTGATCGTCGCGATCCCCGCGCCCAGCTCGTTTTTGAGCTCACGCTGGCTCATCTCACCGCGCAGTAACTCTTCGATGATCCGCACGCGCGTGCCCAACGCCTCACGCTCGTCCGGCGTCAGCATCAGTTGCAGCAGGGGTAAATGCAGATCCTGGTCGTAAGACTGGCGGAGCAACTCCACAAAACGAAGCCACTCCTGATGACGTTGTTCGGCCAGTGCCGAGGAATACGGGGAATGCTGGGTCATGTTATGCCGCCTGTTGTACTCATTAACGAGTACAGCATAACACAACCCATCCCAATCAGTAACGTCTCTGCCACTCCGCATCGCTCATCAGGGTATCTTTTTGCCCCATGAAGTAACGGTAATAGGCATCATACGCCAGCACGTTCTTCACGTAGCCGCGCGTTTCTGAGAACGGAATACTCTCGACAAACGCCACGGCGTCGATGCGTCCGGCGCTGTTACCCAGCCAGGTACGCACCCGCCCTGGGCCCGCGTTATACGCCGCAGAGGCGAAAATGCGGTTGTTACCAAACTGCTGATAGACGTACTGCAGATAGCTGGTACCAATGTTGATGTTGGTATCCGGATCCAGCAGCTGTGATGGACTGCTGTATCCCGGGATATTAAACATCTTCACCGTATGCGTCGCCGTGCCCGGCATAATCTGCATCAGGCCGCTGGCCCCTACCGGGGAACGGACTTTCGGGTTCCAGGCGCTCTCCTGACGGGCAATCGCCATGGCGTAGCTTTGCGGAATATCTTTACCGCTGGTGTAGCGATCGAACAGATCTTTGTAGGCCAGCGGGAAACGTTCTTCGAGATGATCCCACAGCTTGCCAGCGATCGTCGCCTGAACGCTCAGATCCCACCAGTGGTTATCAAAGGCGTAACGGGCAAGCTGGGCTTTCTCATCCGTAGTGCGGCTGGTGACCAGATTCGCCCACTCGCTACGGGCGGTGTTGTCCATATTCCAGTACATCAGCTCGCGCACGCGCGCCATTTCCGGCCCCTGGGTCAACGCCGGGCTGGCGTTACCCGGCGCTTTATCAATGCGGAAGGTGTACTCCTCACCCAGACGCTGCGCGGCCACCATCGGGTAGAAGCCTCGCTGCTGCATCAGCGCGTGGAGGATCTCTTTGGCTTCGTCATCGCGTCCCCGCTCCATCAGCAGATCCGCCTGCCAGTAGCGCCATTCGTCTTTCTCTTTGGCTTCCATCGGCAGACGCGCAAGCCAGGTATTAAGGCCTTTACGATCGCCCGTCCCCAGCGCCATACGCACGCGACGTTCCACCAGCGACGTGGAGTTGGAGCGCATAATGGCATCGTCCCGCCAGCGGGCCTGTTCGTCGGTTACGTCCGAGCCCATCAGTCTCCACGCCACGATGTCGCGCAGTTCCTGGGTTTGCTCTTCATTGAGCTGCTGTGCCTGCACCAGCTGCGGGATCATGAGCCGCGCGTTTTCGACATCGTCACGCGCCACGCTGGCAAAGGCCACCGCCGCCATCTGTCGGGTAAAATCGGTCGCTCCCGTGCTGCGGGCAAAGGTCAGAACGCTGTTGGGGTCGTTTGCCAGCGACATCACGGCCGTGGAAATGGTCTGGTAATCCGACGGCATTTGTCCCGCCAGAGCCATCACCAGACGCGTGTTTCCGGCTTTCATCGCCAGACGGATACGTTCAAGGTAAGCCAGCGGATCCTGTTTACCGGAAGCACGCCAGGCACCAAAGAGCGAATCACAGGCGTTCGGCTGGCTTTTCCCGGTCAGCCACAGCTCTTTTGCCCCGGCCCAGGCTTCCTCCTGCTGACCGGTGGCCCATTTTGCATAGTAATAGTTACACTGGGCTTCCGTGGTGTTCGGTTTTTCCGGGCTGAACGCCAGCAGTCCGCGCCAGTCTTCACGACGCGCCAGCTCGTTTACAAAACGAGACTGCAGGTTCCGGGCGGGCGGCAGGGTCGGGTTCGCCTGAATGAAGTTATTCACGGTGACCGTGGGTTGATTCATGAGATCGTCAGTAATCTGGCGATACTCCAGATAGGGATAGAGAGGATAGTCTTTCAGCGTCGGCATCAACGCCTGCACAGTATCCATCTGTTTGTTGTCCCACGCCTGTTTAATCTGGGCGTAGCGGTTACGTTGTTCATCCAGTGAATCGGCATGCACCGCCTGGCTTACCGCCATTACGCATACGCTGGCCGCCAGCAGACGCCAGACCACCCGTTTGGCTTTTTCCACAAGCTCTTCCTCATTGTTTTTTCGTCAATTGCAGCGTCTTGCCACGTCAAAGTCTAATTAACTTATGCTAACCAGGCATCCCGGAACGCGCCACGTTACGGACACTTTTTTACCTTTCCTGCGCGTTTTAACACTCCAGACGTTCCTGGCTGGGATTAGGGCGGGAAAAAGGCTACACTTCGAGGCTGAAATTCCTTTTCATCACGATAAAAGAGGCGAAGTCCAACGTGGCTCAATTCGTTTATACCATGCATCGTGTCGGCAAAGTGGTACCGCCGAAACGTCATATTCTTAAAAATATCTCGCTGAGCTTCTTCCCGGGCGCAAAAATCGGTGTTCTGGGCCTCAACGGTGCCGGTAAGTCCACCCTGCTGCGCATCATGGCCGGCATCGATACAGACATCGAAGGTGAAGCCCGTCCGCAGCCTGGCATCAAAATTGGCTACCTGCCGCAGGAACCTCAGCTGAACCCTGAACACACCGTTCGTGAATCTGTTGAAGAAGCGGTATCCGAAGTGGTTAACGCGCTGAAAGGTCTGGATGAAGTGTATGCCAAATACGCCGAGCCAGATGCGGACTTCGATAAACTGGCCGCTCAGCAAGGCAAATTTGAAGAGATTATCCAGGCGCACGACGGTCACAACCTGAACGTGCAGCTGGAGCGCGCCGCTGACGCCCTGCGTCTGCCGGACTGGGATGCGAAAATCGCCAACCTCTCCGGTGGTGAGCGTCGCCGCGTGGCGCTGTGCCGTCTGCTGCTGGAAAAACCAGACATGCTGCTGCTCGACGAACCGACTAACCACCTGGATGCGGAATCCGTGGCGTGGCTGGAACGCTTCCTGCACGACTTCGAAGGCACCGTGGTGGCGATCACCCACGACCGTTACTTCCTCGACAACGTGGCGGGCTGGATCCTGGAGCTGGACCGCGGCGAGGGTATCCCATGGGAAGGCAACTACTCTTCCTGGCTGGAGCAGAAAGATCAGCGTCTGGCGCAGGAAGCGTCAGCTGAAGCAGCACGCCGTAAGTCTATTGAGAAAGAGCTGGAGTGGGTACGTCAGGGCACGAAGGGCCGTCAGTCTAAGGGCAAAGCCCGTCTGGCACGCTTCGAAGAGCTGAACAATACCGAATACCAGAAACGTAACGAAACCAACGAACTGTTTATTCCACCTGGCGCGCGTCTGGGGGATAAAGTGGTCGAAGTCAGCAACCTGCGTAAATCTTACGGTGACCGCGTGCTGATCGACGATCTCTCCTTCTCCGTACCGAAGGGTGCCATCGTCGGTATCATCGGTCCAAACGGCGCGGGTAAATCCACCCTGTTCCGTATGATGTCCGGTCAGGAGCAGCCAGACAGCGGTTCTATCACCCTGGGTGAAACGGTGAAACTGGCGTCCGTTGACCAGTTCCGTGACGCAATGGATAACAGCAAAACCGTGTGGGAAGAAGTGTCCGGCGGGCTGGATATCATGCGTATCGGCAACACCGAGATGCCAAGCCGTGCCTACGTGGGCCGCTTTAACTTCAAAGGTACCGATCAGGGTAAACGCGTCGGCGAGTTGTCCGGTGGTGAGCGTGGTCGTCTGCATCTGGCGAAGCTGCTGCAGGTTGGCGGTAACGTACTGCTGCTCGATGAACCAACCAACGACCTCGACATCGAAACCCTGCGCGCGCTGGAAAACGCCCTTCTGGAGTTCCCGGGCTGTGCCATGGTTATCTCGCACGACCGTTGGTTCCTTGACCGTATCGCCACCCACATTCTGGACTACCAGGATGAAGGGAAAGTGGAGTTCTTCGAAGGTAACTTCACCGAATACGAAGAGTACAAGAAACGCACGCTGGGCGCAGACGCGCTGGAGCCGAAGCGAATTAAGTACAAGCGTATTGCTAAGTAAGTGCTAAAAAGCCGGGTGGCGCTTGCGCTTACCCGGCCTACGGTTCCGCGCTGTTCGTAGGCCGGGTAAGGCGAAGCCGCCACCCGGCAATTTCACCCACCCACGTAAAACCGCTTAACCTCATCACACTGCATCGCAAAGTCGATATAGCTCATCAGCGCAGGCGAATTGAGCTTACGGCTCGGATAGGCGAGCCAGAGATCGTTTCCTTCAACGTTCCACTCCGGTAGCACCTGCACCAGCGCCCCTTTTTCAATTTTATCTTCCAGCAAAAAAGCGGGTAAGAGTGTGATTCCCGCACCAGCTACCGCGCACTCACGAGCATACACAAGATTATCCGTCATATGCGCATTGTCCGGCAGATAGCGGTAATCCTCACTCTCGCTTTGCAGGAGCCATTCAGACCAGGCCTTGTGGGTAATACAGCGGTGATCCACCAGCTGGCGGGGATGATACAGCGGCTCCCGGCGTGCCAGATATTCCGGTGAGGCCAGCATATAGCGCGGACAGTGGCCAATCATGCGGCCAATCAGCGAGGAGTCCTGCGGTTTACCGGTACGCAGCGCCACGTCAAAACCAGACTCTACCAGATCGAGCACATCGTCAGAAATAGAGACATCCAGCGAAACGTCAGGATAGCGGAGCTGAAACTCGGCATTCAGGTGTGCCAGTAACGTCGCGCCAATGCCCGCCGGGCAGGTGATACGAAGCCGCCCGCTGGGGTTTTCACGCAGCCGCTGAATGGCATACTCCGCCCTTTCACTGGCCGCCAGCATCTCGCGACAATGCACCAGATAGTGCTCCCCCGCAAAGGTCAAATTCAACCTGCGCGTGGTGCGGTTTAGCAGGCGGATCCCCACCTGCTGCTCAAGCTGGCTAATCCGCTGGCTAACGCTGGATTTCGGCAGGTCTGCTTTCTGCGCTGCGGCGGTAAAACTGCCCATCTCCGCCACCAGCGCAAACAGCGCCATATCCTGAAGCTGTTTAAACATGATTGTTCACCCTATACGAACACTCCGTTCTTGATTGTCCATCTTATCATGCGCATGACCACTTAATAGACTAGCCTCAACAAAACGCATTCCATTGAGGAGTTGATCATGTCTGTTAAAGCCATTGCCGTTAATCCTGAAAATCCCGCAGCTTTTATTGAGATCACCCAACCGATGCCACAGCCCGGTGAACACGATCTGCTGGTGGAAGTAAAAGCCGTTTCCATCAATCCGGTCGATACCAAAGTGCATGCGAGTCTTGTTAAAAACGGCCTGCAGGCGCCACGCATTCTCGGCTGGGATGCCAGCGGTGTCGTCAAAGCGGTGGGGACAAGCGTCACCGGCTTCAAACCGGGCGACGAAGTATGGTACGCGGGCGACATTACCCGTCCGGGCAGTAATGCCACGCATCAGCTGATTGATGCGCGTATTGTCGGACACAAACCGACAAGCCTTGGCTGGGATGCCGCTGCCGCATTGCCGCTGACCGCGCTCACCGCCTGGGAAGGGCTGTTTGAGCGCCTGAATATTCAGGATGCCGGGTCGGACAAAACGCTGCTGATCATCGGCGGTGCCGGCGGCGTAGGCTCCCTTGCGATCCCGTTTGCGAAGCACAACAGCAAGGTCAGGGTCATCGCCACCGCGTCGCGGGAAGACTCAGCCCAGTGGTGTCGCGAACGCGGCGCGGACCTGGTGGTGAATTATCGCGATCTGAAAGGTGAACTGGCCAAACAGGGCATTACCTTTGTGGATTATATTTTCATCCTCAATGATACCGATGGCCACTGGGACGCGGTCAGCGAACTGATTGCGCCGCAGGGACACATCTGCTCCATCGTCGAAAATGCGCACCCGCTGAACCAGGACAAGCTGAAATCCAAATCCGCCGCCCTGCACTGGGAATTCATGTATACCCGCAGCATGTACCAGACTGCCGATATGGCGCGTCAGGGTGAGATCTTAAACGAGGTGGCAAAGCTGGTGGATAACGGCGTAGTGGAGAGCTCGCTCAGCGAAACGCTGCACGGGCTGAGCGTGGAAAGCATTACCGAGGCCCACCGCAAAGTGCTGGACGGGCATATGCGCGGGAAGGTGGTGGTTGCGTTCTGAGTGGATAATTCCCCCTCACCCTGCCCTCTTCCCACGGGGGAGAGGGGCAAGCCTGTGACTTTACCCCTGCTCCCCCATCATCTCCTTCACCAGCTCGACGCAGCGCAGGAAACGGGTGTCGTAATCCGACGCTTCAACGTGGACAAACTCCACGTTGTTCTCATGAAGCATCTCCACCAGCATCGTCTGGAACTCTTTTCTGTCCACTGAGCTACCGAGGCTGCGCATCCCGTCGGCGACCCACGGCGTGTTGTTTTCCAGCAGGATCACCAGGTCGAAGCGATATTCATCGATCAGCGCCTGTACGAACGGGTGCTCGCGTCCTTCATACTTCTTACAGAAGGCTTGTGTGGTGACAAAATCGGTGTCGATGAAGGCCACTTTGTTGGCGTATTTCACCGCGAAATCAATGTACTGAGCATGGCCTAGCGCGATTTTATCGTAATCAGAATACTGCAGCGCCATCTCGTCTCCCCCCAGATGGGAAAAGACATAATCACGTCCGTATTCCCACGCGCTGGTGGTATTGAAGATATTTGCCAGCTTGTTAACCAGCGTCGATTTCCCGCTGGATTCACCGCCCAGAATCGCAACTGTGCGCACAAAGAACGGCTTCACTTCGGTCGGAATGTAATCCCAGTAGCGGAACGGGTTTTCGCGGATCTGCGCCCCGCTGATGTTCATGAATGTACGCTTAGGATCGATCAGCACCGTTTCAATGCCCAGATGCTCGCGGAACTGCGGTGCGTCGGACTCTTCAGAGGTGTAGATCCAGTTGGGCGCAATCCCTTTCTCTTCCATAAACGCTTTAATGCCGTTGCTCCACACGTCCCAGCCGTGTGGATACGGCTCCATGCCCTCTTCGTTAAAGGCATGAATGCGAATGTTTTTCTGATATTTGAAGGTCTGAAGCAGCCAGCGCAGGCGATCCGGCACCGTCGGCTGCTGCGACATGGCGCTGTCTTCAAACAGCTGACGGTCACGGGTTTCATCGTAACCCATGATGATGTGCAGCTCGTCGACCTGGCTACAGGCGCGCTGGATCAGGTAGATATGGCCGGTATGCAGCGGGTAAAACTTACCAAACACCACGCCGATGTTCTTTTGCATACGCGGGAATTCAAGCCCCAGAAAGCGATGTAACGCTTCCAGCTTTTGCGCGCTGGGGCTTTTGATTTTGGCGTTCAGCAACTGGCTAAGATAGCCTTTCGTCATGCCGCTGGCGTCAGCCACCTGCTGTAGCGTGCAGCCTTTCTGACGGATTGCGGTCTTGATGTAGTCAAATGATGACATAAATTACGGTGCCTCCTGCAAAATCGAATACGTAATTATAAGTCGTCAAAGACATTTAACGCATCTGCGAGTTTTTTAACGCCAAAGACCTGCATCCCTTCGGGGATCTTCTTCGGCACGTTGGCCGCCGGCACAATCGCCCGGCGGAAGCCATGTTTCGCCGCCTCGGAGATGCGCTCCTGGCCGCTGGGCACCGGGCGGATCTCCCCGGCCAGCCCCACTTCGCCGAAGACCACCAAATCCTGCGGCAGCGGTCTGTCACGCAGACTGGAGACCATCGCCAGCAGCAGCGCCAGATCGGCACTGGTCTCTGAAACTTTCACGCCCCCGACCACGTTGACGAAGACGTCCTGATCGGCCATTTGCAGGCCACCATGACGGTGTAGCACCGCCAGCAGGATCGCCAGACGGTTCTGTTCCAGACCGACCGCCACGCGCCGCGGGTTACCCATCATCGAGTGATCCACCAGCGCCTGAATTTCAACGAGCAGCGGGCGCGTCCCCTCCCACAGCACCATCACCGAACTGCCGGAGGTGACTTCATCCCCCCGGCTCAGGAAGATGGCCGACGGGTTGCTGACTTCGCGCAACCCCTGCTCGGTCATGGCAAATACGCCTAGCTCGTTCACCGCACCAAAGCGGTTTTTGTGGCTGCGCAGGGTACGGAAGCGGGAGTCTGCGTCGCCGTCCAGCATCACGGAGCAGTCGATACAGTGCTCAAGCACTTTTGGCCCCGCCAGGGAACCATCTTTTGTAACGTGGCCGACCATTACAATCGCCACGCCGCGGGTTTTGGCAAAACGCGTCAGATACGCGGCGGTCTCACGCACCTGCGCCACGCTGCCCGGCGAGGACTGAATATCCGCCATGTGCATCACCTGGATGGAGTCAATCACCATCAGCTTCGGCTGCTCTTCTTCAGCAATCATGCAGATCTGCTCAATGCTGGTTTCCGACAGCATATTCAGATTGCCGGTAGGCAGACCCAGACGGTGTGCTCGCATCGCCACCTGCTGCAGGGACTCTTCGCCAGTGACGTACAGGGTTTTCATCTGCTCGGCGAGCTTGCAGAGCGTTTGCAGCAGCAGGGTCGATTTACCCGCTCCCGGGTTACCGCCGATCAGGATCGCACTGCCCGGCACCACGCCGCCGCCAAGCACGCGGTCAAACTCTTTGAAGCCGGTGGAGAAGCGCGGCAACGCTTCCAGACTGATCTCTGACAGTTTTTGAACTTTTGCCACACCGGCATTACCCGCATAGCCGCTCAGGCGTTCATTGCGGGCCACACTCGGCGAAGCCGCCACACCACGCACTTCGGTGATGGTGTTCCAGGCATGACAGGCGCTGCATTGCCCCTGCCAGCGCGGATAATCCGCACCACATTCATTACAGACAAATGCGCGTTTTGGGGCTTTAGCCACGGTTTACCTCGTTATTTCAGTGCGGCCTGCGCGCCGGGTGGCGCTAACGCTTACCCGGCCTACAATCGCATACCGTTATTTCTGATTCAGGCTGCCGGAGAGGATGCAGAACACCCCCATCAGGTCAGCGTGACGGATAGTCACTTCCGTCTTTTCATTCACTTTTGGCTTGGCATGGTAAGCAATGCCAAGACCGGCAACTTTGATCATCGGCAGATCGTTTGCGCCATCGCCAATGGCAACGGTCTGGGCAACCGGAATTTCATATTTCTCGGCCAGTCGGCTCAGCGTATTGGCTTTATACTGCGCATCCACGATATCGCCGAGCACCTGCCCGGTTAGCTTACCGTCCATGATCTCCAGTTCGTTGGCGACCACGGTGGTCAGATGCAGTTTTTCCCGCAGGTAATCCGCGAAGAAGGTAAAGCCACCGGAAGCGATCGCCACTTTCCAGCCCAGCGACTGGAGCTTCAGCACCAGTTGCGTCAGCCCGGGCATCAGCGGCAGTTCATCGCGCACCTGACGCAGGATATTGGCATCGGCCCCTTTGAGGGTCGCCACGCGCTGTCTCAGGCTGGCAGTAAAATCCAGCTCGCCGCGCATCGCGCGCTCGGTCACTTCCGCCACCAGCTCGCCGCTGCCCGCCAGTTTGGCAATCTCATCGATACACTCAATCTGGATGGCGGTAGAGTCCATATCCATCACCAGCAGACCAGGCGTTTTCAGATGGGGGATTTTACCCAGCGGGGCAACGTCCAGCCCGGCGTCGTGCGCCAGACGCGTCGCACGCTGCGTCAGGGAACCGGCCAGGCGAATGACCTGATAATCTTCCACACACCAGGCGGCGACAATCACCATCGCCGCACCCAGTTTAGTTTGATATTGGGTAAGGCGTTGCTTATCCAGGCCGCGTCCGTACAGCAGCCAGCCGCTACGGCCAGCGTGGTAATCCAGAGGCATCACCTCATCGCCACTTAAAGAGAGCGGCAATCCTGGCCATAAAGAGACATCCGTTGGCAGGTCGCACCAGGTAATGTTCGGCATTGAAGCTCCTGTAATTTCGTTCGCGCCGGAAGGTTCCAGAGGGAAAATAACGCATGAGGCTACCCTGTAACCATCACTTCTGGCAACATTAAGCCGTAAATTTTCAGCAGGTGGAATATGGCTCGCGCAAAACTGAAATTCCGGCTTCATCGCGCCGTGATCGTCCTTTTCTGTCTCGCCCTGTTAGTGGTGCTGATGCAAGGGGCGTCGTGGTTTAGCCAGAATCATCAACGGCAACGGAATCCGCAGTTTGAGGAGCTGGCCCGCACGCTGGCGCGTCAGGTTACGCTTAACGTCGCGCCCGCTATGCGTACCGAAACGCCGGATGACAAACGCATCAGCCAGGTTTTGCGTCAGTTAACCGAGAACAGCCGTATCCTGGATGCCGGTGTCTACGATGAAAAAGGCGATCTGATTGCCCGCGCGGGCGAGCATGTCGACGTACGCGACAGGCTGGCGCTGGACGGTAAAAAAGCCGGGGGCTACTTTAACCAGCAGATCGTCGAACCTATTCAGGGCAAAAATGGTCCGCTGGGGTATCTGCGCCTGACGCTCGACACCCATACCCTGCCCACGGAAGCCAAACAGGTGGATAACACCACCAATATACTCCGTCTGATGCTCCTGCTCTCCCTCGCCATTGGCGTGGTACTGGCCCGCACCTTGCTGCAGGGCAAGCGCACCCGCTGGCAGCAGTCGCCCTTCCTGCTGACCGCCAGCAAATCTGTTCCTGAAGACGAAGAGAGCGAAAAGAAAGATTAGTGATAAAGTAGGCTGATGATTCGGAAAAGGAACTCTGCCATGACGACGTTACGCCTGCTGCTCTCTGACTCTTACGATCCGTGGTTTAATCTTGCGGTGGAAGAGTGCATCTTCCGCCAGATGCCCGCCACCCAACGCGTGCTGTTTCTCTGGCGCAATGCCGACACGGTGGTCATTGGCCGCGCGCAGAATCCGTGGAAAGAGTGTAACACCCGGCGTATGGAAGAGGACAACGTCCGTCTGGCGCGCCGCAGCAGCGGCGGTGGTGCGGTATTCCACGATCTGGGCAATACCTGCTTTACCTTTATGGCGGGTAAGCCGGAATACGACAAGACCATCTCAACGTCCATTGTCCTCAACGCGCTCAATTCGCTCGGCGTGACGGCAGAAGCCTCCGGGCGTAACGATCTGGTGGTCAAAACGCCCGATGGAGATCGCAAAGTGTCAGGCTCAGCCTATCGCGAAACACTGGATCGCGGCTTCCACCACGGCACCCTTCTTCTTAACGCCGATCTCAGCCGTCTGGCGAACTACCTGAATCCCGACAAGAAAAAACTGCAGGCCAAAGGGATCACTTCCGTGCGGGGGCGCGTGGCCAACCTGGTTGAGCTTCTGCCGGACATCACTCACGCGCAAATCTGCGAGGCGATCCAGGAAGCCTTCTTTGCCCATTACGGTGAGCGCGTAGAGGCAGAGGTGATCTCCCCGGATAAAACCCCGGATCTGCCCAATTTCGCCGAAACCTTTGCCCGTCAGAGCAGCTGGGAGTGGAACTTTGGTCAGGCGCCTGCCTTTTCGCATCTGCTGGACGAACGCTTTACCTGGGGCGGCGTGGAGCTGCACTTTGACGTAGAGAAAGGTCATATCACCCGCACGCAGGTATTTACGGACAGCCTTAACCCGGCGCCGTTAGAGGCGCTGGCGGCTCGTTTGCAGGGCTGTTTGTATCGGGCGGATATACTGCAACAGGAATGCGATGCGCTGTTGGGAGATTTTCCTCAACAGGAAAGGGAATTAAGAGAGTTATCGGAATGGATCGCTCGGGAAGTAAAATAATTAAGAGTAATAATATTCAAAAAAGTGTTTTTTAAAAAAATCACATTTCTAATGTAAATAGATTAAATAGACGAAATAGCACAGCGCATAAGAAAATCCCGACACAGAGGAACAAGTGATGTTCCTCATAATTAATGTTAAGGATTAAACATGAAAAAACTTCTTTTAGCAGCGTCTGTTGCTGTGATTATGTCGTCTGCCGCCCATGCTGCGGAAACTGCAGTATTAAAAGTCTCGGGTGTTTTAACTAACTCAGCATGTACCCCCTCCCTGAGTGGCGGCGGTATTGTGGATTTCGGCACGACGAATATTGGTAACATGTCTGCCACGCAGACTAACCAACTTGGCAATAAAGATCTGTCGTTCTCTATTAACTGCGTTGCCCCGACAAAAGTAGGCTGGAGTATTATCGACGATCGTGCGGATTCGAGACAGAATTTGATTGTCGAAAATACCGACTGGAGTGGTTCTGGTTCGGTGTGGAGCAGTAATAGCCTTTTCGGCGCGGGTAAAACCTCGAAGGGTGTAAATCTGGGTGCGTATTCCGTTACGATGCAACTGAGTAACGTCACTGCGGACGGAAATACCACGGGGATGATTTCAGGTGCCAACTCCACCGGAAGTTATGCATGGGGCCAGATGGTGGGCGACAGTGCGCCGGTTCGACATGACGGCATGGTTTACACGGTAGCTGGTAGCTCAGGCGTCGATCCAGTGGCCTTTACCAATGCGGTATTCCCGCTGCGCGTCGCGCTGGCCGTTCAGGATACAACATCGCTCGCCCTGACCGATGACACCACAATTGACGGGCAGGCAACAATCAGCCTTGTTTATCTTTAAGGTGTGAAGAACAAAAAAGAGTGTAGCCAGGGCTACACTCTTTCATTCTGTATTACTCTTTATCGCCCAGCAGAACGGATTCCAGCGCGATTTTAATCATGTCGTTGAAGGTGGTCTGACGCTCAGCAGCCGTGGTCTGCTCGTGGGTACGGATGTGGTCAGACACGGTGCAGATGGTCAGCGCTTTCGCACCGAACTCAGCCGCGACACCGTAGATGCCCGCCGCTTCCATTTCCACGCCCAGGATGCCGTATTTTTCCATCACGTCGAACATCTCGCCGCCGTCCGGCGCATAGAACAGATCCGCAGAGAACAGGTTACCCACGCGAGCATCAACGCCCAGCGCTTTAGCCGCGTCAACCGCGTTACGCACCATGCCGAAGTCAGCAATCGCCGCGAAGTCGTGATCTTTGAAACGCATACGGTTGACTTTGGAATCGGTGCAGGCACCCATACCAATCACCACGTCACGCAGTTTAACGTCCATGCGCACCGCGCCGCAGGAGCCAACACGGATGATTTTCTTCACGCCGAAGTCGGTGATCAGCTCTTTGGTGTAGATGGAGCAGGATGGAATACCCATACCGTGGCCCATCACGGAGATTTTGCGGCCTTTGTACGTTCCGGTGAAGCCCAGCATGCCGCGAACGTTGTTCACTTCACGCACATCTTCCAGGAAAGTTTCTGCAATGTGTTTCGCGCGCAGCGGGTCGCCCGGCATCAATACGACGTCAGCGAAATCACCCATTTCTGCGTTAATGTGAGGAGTTGCCATCTTCAGTTCCTTTTCATTGTAAATTCGCCCTCTCCCCGTGGGAGAGGGTTGGGGTGAGGGCATCAGGCCGCACCCAACATAACTCAGAACATCGCCTTGCCATATTCCATGTCAGACGTGCCAAAATATTTCGCAATCGTCTGGCCGATGTCCGCGAAGGTTTCACGGTGACCCAGCGAGCCCGGTTTCACTTTCGGGCCGTACACCAGCACCGGAATGTGCTCACGGGTGTGGTCAGTACCGGTCCAGGTTGGGTCACAGCCGTGGTCAGCGGTCAGGATCAGAATGTCATCTTCACCCACCAGCTCCATCAGCTCTGGCAGACGACGGTCGAACAGCTCCAGACCGGCCGCATAACCCGCCACGTCGCGACGGTGGCCCCAGGAGGAGTCGAAGTCGACGAAGTTGGTGAAGACGATGGTGTTATTACCCGCTTCTTTCATCTCTTTGACGGTCGCGTCAAACAGCGCATCCAGGCCGGTGGCTTTCACCTTTTTGGTGATACCGCAGTTGGCGTAGATATCGGCGATTTTACCCACGGAAACCACGTGACCGCCTTTCTCATCAACCAGTTTCTGCAGCACGGTAGGTGCCGGTGGCTCAACGGCCAGGTCGTGACGGTTACCGGTACGCTGGAAGTTACCCGCTTTGTCGCCGATAAACGGACGCGCGATAACACGACCAATGTTGTAGCCGCCTTCGGTCAGCTCTTCACGGGCGATTTCGCACAGCTCGTACAGTTTATCCAGGCCAAACGTCTCTTCGTGGCAGGCAATCTGGAATACGGAGTCAGCAGAGGTGTAGAAAATCGGCTTACCGGTTTTCATGTGCTCTTCGCCGAGCTGATCCAGAATCACAGTACCGGAAGAGTGGCAGTTACCGAGGTAGCCCGGCAGGTTGGCGCGTTTCACCAGCTTATCGAGCAGCTCCTGCGGGAAGCTGTTCTCGTGATCGGAGAAGTAGCCCCAGTCAAACAGAACCGGCACACCGGCGATTTCCCAATGTCCAGACGGGGTGTCTTTACCGGAAGAGAGCTCATGCGCCCAGGCGTAAGCGCCCACCACTTCCGCGTTGCCGTCCATACCGGCAGCGATTTTACCGGTAGAACCTTCATGCGCTTTCACCAGACCGAGGCGGGTCAGATTGGGCAGAGTCAGAGGGCCTTTACGACCGTTGTCCGCTTCGCCTTTCGCACAGGCTTCCGCGATGTGACCCATGGTATCGGAACCCACGTCACCAAAACGTTCTGCATCTTCGGTTGCGCCGATGCCGAATGAGTCCAGCACCATAATAAATGCACGTTTCATAATTGTTCTCCGTACGTAGTGCTAAAAATGATTGATCAGATCAGTATACCGCTATTCGGTGATACGACGATAGACCGAAGGCGAGCTTTCTGGTGCTTTATCAGCAAGCGTAATAGCCGCTTTCACCGCCTTCGCCGCCTCCTGCCAGCTGGCTTCGTCTTTGGCGTGGATCACCGCCAGCGGACGTTCTCCGTCAACGCTGTCGCCCAGACGGGCCATATCGGTAAAGCCAACGCTGTAATCAATGGTGTCCGATGCCTGACGACGGCCGCCGCCCATCGAGACCACCGCCATACCCAGTGCACGGGTGTCCATAGCAGAGACAAAACCTTCGCTATCGGCATAAACGGCTTTGCTGAGCGTCGCGGTCGGCAGGTATTTCGCGTAGTTTTCCACGAAGTCGGTCGGGCCTTTTTGCGCCGCAACCATGCGGCCAAAGATCTCTGCCGCTTTGCCGTTATCCAGCACCGCCTGCAGCTTCGCGCGCGCTTCAGCGTCGTCTTTCGCCAGTTTGCCTGAAATCAGCATCTCGACGCACAGCGCCATGGTCACGTCGAACAGTCGTGGGTTACGGTATTCGCCTGTCAGGAACTGAACGGCTTCGCGCACTTCGACGGCGTTACCGGCGCTGGAGGCCAGCACCTGATTCATGTCCGTCAGCAGTGCGGTGGTGCGCACGCCTGCGCCGTTGGCAACGCCAACGATCGCTTCAGCAAGCTGAGCAGAGAGTTCATAGGTTGGCATAAACGCGCCGCTGCCCACTTTTACGTCCATTACCAGCGCGTCCAGCCCTTCTGCCAGTTTCTTCGCCAGAATAGAGGCGGTGATCAGCGGGATGGAGTCAACGGTTGCGGTGATATCGCGGGTTGCGTAGAAGCGCTTGTCTGCCGGGGCAAGCGAGCTGGTCTGGCCGATGATCGCCACGCCAACGTCTTTAATAATTTCGCGGAAGCGGTTGTCATCCGGGAAGATATCGAAGCCCGGAATGGCTTCCAGTTTGTCGAGCGTACCGCCGGTGTGTCCCAAGCCGCGCCCGGAGATCATCGGGATATAACCGCCGCAGGCCGCCACCATGGGGCCGAGCATCAGAGACGTTACATCGCCTACGCCGCCGGTAGAGTGTTTATCGACAATCGGACCGTTGAGGTTGAGGCTCTTCCAGTCCAGTACGGTTCCTGAATCTCGCATAGCCATGGTCAACGAGACACGCTCAGGCATCGACATATCGTGGAAGAAGATGGTCATCGCCAGGGCTGCAATCTGCCCTTCTGAGATGGTGTTATCTCGAATGCCGTTGATAAAGAAGCGGATCTCTTCGTCGCTTAATGCATGACCATCACGTTTTTTACGAATAATTTCTTGTGCGAGAAACACGGTAACCCCCATGAAGAATCGGGTGAATGATGGCGGGTACGATATACCCGACCACGATCCTGTAGGCCGGGTAAGCGTAGCGCCACCCGGCAATTCAAACTTAGTAGCTGCTGGCGCTCTTACCGTCGCCATGACCCAGCGCTTTCAGCAGGCTTGCCAGCAGGCTGGACGCGCCGAAGCGGTAGTGACGTGAGTCCGCCCACTCTTCGCCGAACAGCTCGTCGGCAATCGCCAGGAACTGCTGCGCGTCTTCCGCAGTACGCACGCCGCCCGCCGGTTTAAAGCCCACGGTTTTGGACACGCCCATATCGCGGATCACTTCCATCATGATGCGCGCGCTTTCCGGGGTCGCATTCACCGGCACTTTACCGGTAGAGGTTTTAATGAAATCCGCACCGGCTTTGATGGAGATTTCGGACGCTTTACGAATCAGCGCTTCTTCTTTCAGTTCGCCAGTTTCGATGATCACTTTCAGCAGCACGTTTGCCGCCGCGCAGGCGTCTTTACAGGCTTTCACCAGGTCAAAGCCCACCTGCTCGTTGCCCGCAATGAGCGCACGGTACGGGAATACCACGTCAACTTCGTCTGCGCCGTAGGCAATCGCCGCGCGGGTTTCCGCCAGCGCGATCTCGATATCGTCGTTGCCGTGCGGGAAGTTAGTTACGGTTGCAATGCGCACGTCCGGGGTACCCTGCTCTTTCAGCGTTTTGCGGGCAATCGGGATAAAGCGCGGATAGATGCAGACAGCGGCAGTGTTGCCCACTGGCGTTTTCGCCTGATGACACAGGGCGATGACTTTTTCATTGGTGTCGTCATCGTTCAGGGTGGTCAGGTCCATCAGTTTCAACGCGCGCAGGCTGCTTGCAGTTAAATCGGTCATAACATTCTCCAACGGCGGTGCCGTATCAATTTTACCTTGCGGGTCTGTGAGTATTCTAACATCCACCCGCATTCACACTTCGACATTCATCACAGTTAATGAAAACTACGTACAAATTTGCATTACTGTAATGAGATCTGCTTCAAACTTTAATGCGTGAACTGCTGACGAATGCAGCGATTCCCCTCGTCAGATCAAAAGCCCTGACGGGATGGCTTCCTACAATCCGTTCATCATCCGCAGAACAATCAAGGAAGCGAACATGTCCCACGCCAGCCCCGACGCCCTGCAACAACGTTGCCAGCACATTGTGACAAGCCCGGTATTAACTCCGGAACAGAAGCGTCATTTTCTGGCGCTGGAAGCGGAAAACAATCTGCCTTATCCGGCACTTCCTGAGGCGGCTCGTGCCGCGCTGGACAAGGGATTTATCTGCGACATGTTTGAAGGCCACGCGCCCTATAAACCCCGTTATGTTCTGCCGGATTACGCAACGTTTCTGGCTAAAGGTTCAGAATGGCTGGAGCTGGAGGGGGCGAAAGATCTGGATGACGCGCTCTCGCTGTTAACCATTCTCTACCATCATGTGCCTTCAGTAACATCAATGCCTGTCTATCTCGGTCACCTTGATGCCTTACTGCAACCCTATGTTAGAATTCTAACACAAGAAGCGATCGATAGCCGAATAAAACGTTTCTGGCGCTATCTCGACAGAACGTTGCCGGACGCCTTTACGCACGTCAACATCGGTCCGGCAGATACCCCCATCACCCGCGCCATTTTGCGTGCCGATGCAGAATTGAAGCAGGCTGCACCGAATCTGACGTTTATTTATGACCCGGACGTGACGCCGGACGATCTCCTGCTTGAGGTGGCAAAAAATATCTGTGAATGCAGCAAACCGCATATTTCCCATGGCCCGGTGAATGATAAAATTTTCACAAAAGGCCGCTATGGCATCGTGAGCTGTTACAACTCGCTGCCGCTGGCGGGCGGCGGCAGTACGCTGGTCCGCCTCAATCTGCGGGCGATTGCTGAACACAGCGCGTCACCCGACGATTTCTTCACGCGTATGTTGCCGCACTACTGCCAGCAACAAATGGCCATCATTGATGCCCGCTGCGCGTTTCTCTATCAACAATCCGGCTTCTTTGAGAATAGCTTCCTGGTGAAAGAGGGGCTGATTGATGCCGATCGCTTTGTACCGATGTTTGGCATGTACGGCATGGCAGAGGCGGTGAATACGCTTTGCGAAAAAGCGGGTATCGACGGCCGTTACGGTAAGAGCGAGCAGGCTAACGCGCTGGGCTATCGCATCAGCGAGCAGCTGGCGGCGTTTGTGGAAAACACGCCGGTTAAATACGGCTGGAAACAGCGTGCGATGCTCCATGCACAGTCGGGAATAAGTTCAGATGTCGGTACCACTCCGGGCGCGCGTCTGCCGTACGGCCACGAGCCGGATCCCATCACTCATCTGCTGGCCGTGGCGCCGCATCACCCGCACTACTCCGCCGGGATCAGCGACATTCTCACGCTGGATGAGACGGTAAAACGCAATCCGCAGGCGGTCGTGCAGCTGTGCCTGGGGGCGTTTAAGGCCGGTATGCGGGAATTTACCGCCAACGTAGCCGGTAACGATCTGGTGCGCGTGACCGGCTATATGGTGCGGCTGTCGGATCTGGCACAGTATCGCGAAGCCGGATCGCGCACCAATACCACCTGGCTTGGCGAAGAAGCCGCACGCAATACCCGGATTCTGGATCGTCAGCCGCGCGTGATTAGCCATGAACAGCAGATGCGCTTTAGTTAGTCAGGTTATCCCCTTCTCCTGCGTGGACGGGCCGGGCAGCCGCCTGGCCCTCTTCCTGCAAGGCTGTAACCTGCGCTGTAAAACCTGCCACAACCCGTGGACCATCGGGCGCTGCAACGACTGCGGCGACTGCGTGCCCCACTGTCCGCACGATGCACTGAACATTCAGGCCGGACGCGTCTGGTGGCAGGAGAGTCGGTGCCAGCAGTGCGATACCTGCCTGCATCTGTGCCAGCAGCAGGCAACGCCAATGGCGCAGCGCCTGAGCGTGGAAGAGATCCTCGCGCAGGTCCGTAAAGCCGCCCCTTTTATTGAAGGGGTTACCGTGAGCGGCGGCGAAGCCACTACCCAGTTGCCGTTTTTGATCGCCCTGTTCACGGCGATCAAAACGGATCCCGCCCTGCGCCACCTTACGTGTCTGGTGGACAGTAACGGTCTGCTGGGGGAAACCGGCTGGCAAAGGCTGCTGCCGGTACTGGATGGCGCGATGGTGGATCTCAAGGCTTGGGGAAACGAACATCACCGCGTGCTGACCGGACGCGAAAACCCGCAGATTAAGCAGAGCATTCGCTGGCTGGCGCAGCATCAGCGGCTGACGGAACTGCGTTTACTGGTGATCCCTGAGCAGTGCGATTATCTGGAGCATCTTAAGCCCCTGACAACATTTATCCTCGGGCTGGGGAATGTGCCGGTGCGCATTAACGCGTTTCACGCGCACGGGGTTTACGGCGAGGCGGCGTCATGGCGCAGCGCTACACCGGAGGACATCGAGCCGCTGGCGCTGGCGCTCGAAAAACAGCACATCACGGTGATCCGCCCGGCACTTTACCTATAGCGTGATGCCAAACAGCGCGCGGGTATTTTCCAGCAGCGCATCTGCAATCTCCGTTTCCGGCTCCTCACGCAGTTCACACAGCGTGGTAAACACGCGTGCCGCCTGTTCCGGGCGGTTCGGCTGCCCCTGGAAACCGTTTAACGGCATATCAGGAGCATCCGTTTCCAGTAACAGAGCGGACAGCGGCAACTGTGCCATTACGTCGCGCGTTTTGCTGGCCCGGGGATAGGTAATGGTACCGCCCACGCCAATCTTATAGCCCAGTTCAATAAAACGCTGCGCCTGCTGCAGGCTACCGGAGAAACCGTGCACCACTCCTTTTCGCGGCAGATCGATGCGTTTCAGGTGCATCGCCAGTTTGTCGTGCGTACGTCGTGAGTGGAGGATCACCGGCAGATCGTGACGCTTTGCCAGCCTGAGTTGGGCATCAAGGATCGTCTGCTGGCGTTCAAACTGCGGATTATCGCGATAGAGATCGAGGCCGATCTCACCCATCGCGACCAGTTTGTTTTCGCGGGTTTGCAGCGCCGCATCCAGTACGTCGAGATGTTCGTCCAGATGGTGTTCTATCACTATAGGATGCAGACCCAGCGCGGCGTACAGCGCATCATGGCGGCGGGCGAGATCAAGCACACGCTCGAATCTGTCCACTTCGATTGCAGGCACAATCATCGCGTGGATACCCGCCTGAGCGGCGCGCTCAATGCTCTGCGTCTCGTCCCCCGTAAACGGCGGAAAATCAAAGTGGCAGTGGGTATCAACAAAACGGTGCGTCACGCCAGATCCTCGTTATCCAGTAAAGCGTCATTCGCCTGCGGGACATCCACCAGTGGCACGGTCAGCGGATCGTTAGCCACAATCGCAGGCGGCGTAATAATGTGTTTGTGCCGCTGCAGCGGCGGTTGCTCTGCCAGCATTTTTCCAACCGTCGCCAGGAAGTAGCGTCCGCACAGTCGCCCCGTTTTATAATCTGCACGCAGCGCGGGAACACGGCTGCCGAGCGCCATACTGACCAGCGGTTTCGGCGGATAAATTTCAAAAATACGCAGCTTACCTGGCGGTTTTTCGATAAAGCGTTGCATCGCGCCGTAGGTGGTTTCATGCTGCTTCGCGATATTCACCAGCGGCTGCAGACTGCTGTCGCCCAACCAGCGCTCCATCCGTTTAAACCACTGCGGCGTGTAGTACATTTGCGACGGCACAGTGCGGATCACCACAATGGTTTTTGCCCCCCGCCGGGCCGCTTCCTGCACCGGCACCGCGTCACTGATGCCGCCGTCGAGATAGCTGATGCCGTCCAGCAGCGCGCCGGTCCGATAAAAGCCGGGAATGGCGCTGGAGGCACGGATGATATCCAGCCAGTTCTCTTTTTGCGGAGAGAAATAGCCCGGGGAATAATCATCGCCCCGGCTGGCGCACATCCAGAACGCTTTGCCGCTATCAAACAGGCGTGCGGCGGTATCCATCGCCAGCGGCATCTGGCTGGAGGTGGATTCCAGCAGCCAGTCGAGATCGATCAGGTTGCCGCCGCGCACAAAGCGCACCGGGTTAAAAAATTCTTTCGCCGTGGTGTAGCGCATAATGACTTTTCGCGCGTAGCCGGGCTGGTTACAGACATAGGCAGACAGGTTCTGCGCCCCGGCAGACGTGCCGAAGTAAAGGTCAAACGGGTTGAATTGCGCGCGCATAAATTCATCCAGCACGCCGGCGGTAAAAATGCCGCGCTGCCCGCCCCCCTCGCAAACCAGCGCAAGTTGACCAGCACGAAACGGTTTTAACGTCAGCGGCGCAATATTGCCGAGCGTAACGGGAATTCGTTGCCCCACCTCTGCTTTCCTGTTTTGATTATTTTCTCTCTCCACAGTAACGCACCCGACCAGCAACGCAAATAAGAAAAAGCCAGTCATCACGACTGGCTTTTTTTTGTTTAAGGAATATTGCGTTTGCTACGGACGTCTGCGTCCCGTAAACAGGCTCACCAGGAACAGGATGATACCGACAACGAAGACAATTTTAGCTGCCCAGGCCGCTGTACCCGCCAGTCCGCCAAAGCCCAAAGCGGCGGCAATTAACGCGATAACCAGAAATATAATGCCCCAACGAAACATAAGCCTCTCCTTTACCATAGTTAATGTCGGCCGCTAAATATGAGCGCTCAGGTCACTCACCGGCGTTTTTCCAGAGTCATTTTTATTTCGCCCGCAGGGCTGGCCTGTCGGGCGAATCGTGCAGGTTTACTTCGTTTTCAGATCGTTTTTAACGCTTTTCACACCATCAATCGCTTTCGCAATGGATTCGGCGCGGTCAATTTGCGCCTGAGAATCTACCGTACCGGAAAGCTGAACCACACCGTCGGTGGTTTCCACTTTGACTTTACGCGATGGCACGATGTCGTCAGCTAACAGTTTAGCTTTGATTTCGCTGGTCGTAGCGGCATCGCCTGCATAGCCTTTCACCGACGCGTTTTTGCTGTCACGGACGTGCAGTTTGTCACTCACAGACGCAACGCCTTCAACACCCTTCGCCACTTTGACGGCCTGTTCGGCCTGGGCCTGGCTTTCAACAAAGCCGCTCAGGGTGACAACTTTTTGCTCGGTTTTTACGGAAATATCGGTGCTCTTGATAGCTTCATCATCTACCAGCGCGGCTTTCACTTTTGCTGTGATTGAGCTGTCATCCATGAAATTACCGACTTTATTCATAGAGCTATCGATTTTTTCCCCTGCGGTATTAGCGGTGTTTTGCGCTTTATCCATGGTGCTGGATTCCGCCAGAGCGGAGCCGCTTACCAGAACGCTACCCAATGTCACCGCCAGCAGAGTTTTAGAAATCTTCAGTCTTGTCATATTCATCGATGTATTCCTGTGTTTTGCCCGTTATTCGGGCTACATACTTCCTTAGTAGTTTTATATATTGCGAATAGACTCACGGGCAAAATGGAGAACCTAAAGTCATGCATTGAACAGTTTATTCATCCACGCCCGGAGCTAAACACTGAGTTAAATATAGATCACTCTCACAGAGGTGCTTTCAGTTTCGGGCAAAAAACGAGCAAAAAGCGCGAAAATGCGATGAATTAAGAACATTCCGCAAGGGACTAATAAGACAGGAAATAAAGAAGAGCACGGCGGCTGCCGTGCTCTGAGAGGGGATTAGTGTTCGCGCGTTTTGCGGAACTGTACGTCAGGATAACGTTCCTGCGTCAGATTCAGGTTAACCATGGTTGGGGCGATATAGGTCAGATTATCACCGCCATCCAGCGCCAGCTGAACTTCGTTCTTACGCTTGAACTCTTCGAATTTCTTCACGTCAGCACATTCAACCCAGCGCGCGGTCGCCACGTTGACCGATTCGTAAATCGCTTCCACGTTGTATTCGCTCTTCAGACGCGCAACCACCACGTCGAACTGCAGCACACCCACCGCACCCACGATCAGATCGTTATTCGCGATTGGACGGAAGACCTGCACAGCACCCTCTTCGGAAAGCTGCACCAGCCCTTTCAGCAACTGTTTCTGCTTCAGCGGATCTTTCAGGCGAATGCGGCGGAACAGCTCTGGCGCGAAGTTCGGAATCCCGGTGAACTTCATCATTTCGCCCTGCGTGAAGGTATCACCGATCTGGATGGTGCCATGATTATGCAGACCGATGATGTCACCCGGATACGCTTCTTCCACGTGCGAACGGTCGCCCGCCATAAAGGTCAGCGCGTCGGAGATCACCACATCTTTACCGATACGCACCTGACGCAGCTTCATACCCTTTTCATACTTGCCGGACACCACGCGCATAAAGGCCACGCGGTCACGGTGTTTCGGGTCCATATTGGCCTGAATTTTAAAGACGAAGCCGGTGAACTTCTCTTCTTTCGCTTCCACTTCACGGGTGTCGGTTTTACGTGGCATCGGCTGCGGCGCCCACTCCACCAGACCGTCGAGCATATGGTCGACGCCGAAGTTACCCAGAGCGGTACCAAAGAAGACCGGGGTAATTTCGCCGCTCAGGAACAGCTCTTTATCGAACTCATGAGATGCGCCTTTCACCAGCTCCAGCTCGTCACGCAGCTGTGCAGCCAGCTCGTCACCCACCGCGGCGTCCAGATCCGGGTTATCCAGACCTTTCACGATGCGTACTTCCTGAATGGTGTGGCCTTTACCTGTCTGATACAGATAGGTTTCGTCTTTATAAAGGTGGTAAACACCTTTAAACAGCTTACCGCAGCCAATTGGCCAGGTGATGGGCGCACAGGCAATCTTCAGCTCGTTTTCCACTTCATCCATCAGCTCCATCGGATCACGGATGTCACGGTCGAGTTTGTTCATAAAGGTGAGGATTGGCGTATCACGCAGACGGGTCACTTCCATCAGCTTACGGGTACGGTCTTCTACACCTTTTGCGGCGTCGATCACCATCAGGCAGCAGTCCACCGCCGTCAGCGTACGGTAGGTATCTTCGGAGAAGTCTTCGTGGCCCGGGGTGTCCAGCAGGTTCACCAGGCAGTCGTGATACGGGAACTGCATCACGGAGGTGGTAATCGAAATACCACGCTGTTTTTCCATCTCCATCCAGTCAGATTTTGCGTGCTGGCTGGAGCCACGGCCCTTTACGGTACCGGCGGTCTGGATGGCCTGTCCGAACAGCAGCACCTTCTCGGTGATGGTGGTTTTACCGGCATCCGGGTGCGAGATAATGGCAAAAGTGCGGCGTTTGGCCACCTCTTGCAGATAAGGAGACAACGTCATAATCAAATCTTCTTATATAAGCGCGACAGCAGGCCGCGCATCATGGAATACGAAAAATGCGGCTATTTTACCCATCAATGGGGGGCAGGCAATCATTGTTTACACAGGAGCTGCTCCAGTTCGTTCAACGACGTTACGGTCCAGGTTGGCTCAATACCTTCTGGCTTCATGCGGCCATGCGCATTCAACCAGACGGTGGACAGACCAGAATTCATGCCGCCCAGAATATCCGACTCTGCGGTATCACCCACCATCAGCACACGGTCGCGATCGGGGTTGCCGGCTTGCGCCAGTGCATAATCAAAAATACGCGGATCCGGCTTCGGCACGCCCACCTCTTCTGAGATCACCAGCGCGTCGAAATGATCGCGCAGGCCCGTGCGCTCAAGGCGAATCTGCTGCAGCGCGGTAAAACCGTTGGTGATGATCCCCAGTTTGACCTTGCCTTTCAGCGAATCAAGCAGGGAAACCGCCCCCGGCAGCGGGGCGCAGATATCGGCCATCGCATTGAGGAATGCCTCGTTTAACGCGCCTGGACTTACATTTAACCGTTCGGCCCAGACATCGAAACGCTGGTGCTGCAGTTGTAACGCGGTGATGGCACCGTTCTGGTAGTCCACCCACAGCGGTTTATTCACCGCCTGATAGTCCTGAAAATCTTCAGCGGTGAAGGTCACGCTATAGTCCAAAAACATCCGCTGTAGACCACCGAACGAATCGAACGTAAAGAGCGTTTCGTCGGCGTCAAAGAAAATCCAGTCCCATTTCATCGTTACAACCTTATTTTTCGTTATCCAATCGGCAGAGCCATAATAATGGCGTCTTCACGTCCCTCTGCGGTCGGGTAGTAGTTACGGCGAATTGTCGCCTCGTTAAAGCCTAAGCTTTCATAGAGCGCGATGGCGGCGACATTTGACGCGCGCACCTCCAGCCACAGGGTGAAAACGTCACGGGTTTCGAGCTCACGAATGAGATGCGTAAGCAGTTCTCTTCCCAGCCCACGGCGTTGAAACGCGGGATCCACCGCGATATTAAACAGCGTGGCCTCATCCAGAACGACCTGGGTTATCGCAAATGCGGCCAGGGTGCCGTCAACGTCCAGGCGGTAATTCAGATACCGTTCGCCCTGATTGCTGGCGAGTGTCTTTTCGCTCCACGGAAACGCATGGGCGCGTGTTTCAATCGCATACGCCGCAGGCAGATCAGGCGTCGTGAGGGAAGAAATCGTGTTCATATTCGCAGATTTGTTGCCATAGCGCGCTTCGCGCTTTTGGGTTGGCTTTCAGCTCTTCCAGCACGGGGGAGCTGATCTGGCTCCCGGAAAGGGATATGTCGTTTGTCTCGCCCATTCGCCAGCAGTTGCAATGGCTGTCAGGAGGAAGCATGGCGACCCTGTCCGGCGTCAGCTGTAAAACCTGGTCGGCCGTCAGCTTCAGGCTGCGAAGGACATCACCAATCAGGGCATCATTCAGGGCAGGCAGTTCTTCCGCCACCATCACCAGACGCACATGCGCAGGGATGGCGATGGCGATTTCACCCTGCAACGCCGTCGGGCGACGCAAGGCCCACTGGGTGATACCCAGCTGCTGCAACTGCCAGTCACGTCGGGATGTCATAGCGAAAACTCCTGTCTCTCAGGCGCGCAAATATAGCAAATGTGTCGAAAGTGCGCCATCTACCTACTATAATCCCCGCCTGAGTTTATTGAGGAACAATTCATGTCTGCATTTACCCCGGCAAGTGAAGTCTTGCTGCGTCACAGTGATGATTTCGAAGAAAGCCGTATTCTGTTTGCCGGAGATATGCAGGATGACCTGCCCGCGCGTTTCGACTGTGCTGAAAGCCGTGCCCATACCCAATACTACCACCACTGGCAGGTGCTGAGCCGCCAGATGGGCGAGCGCGCACGCTTTAGCCTGGTGGCGGAACAGAGTGATGTTGCTGACTGCGACACGCTGATCTACTACTGGCCGAAGAACAAACCGGAAGCGCAGTTCCAGCTGATGAATCTGCTCTCTCTGCTGCCGGTCGGGTGCGATATTTTCGTGGTCGGTGAGAACCGCAGCGGCGTGCGAAGCGCAGAGCAGATGCTGGAAGCGTACGCCCCGCTCAATAAAGTCGACAGCGCCCGTCGCTGCGGCCTGTATCATGGTCGTCTGGAAAACCAGCCTTCCTTTGATGCCGGGACATACTGGGATGCGTATCAGCTTGATGGCCTGACCATTAAAACCCTGCCGGGCGTTTTCAGCCGTGACGGGCTGGACGTGGGCAGTAAGCTGCTGCTCTCCACGCTGACGCCGCACACCAAAGGCAAAGTGCTGGACGTAGGCTGCGGTGCAGGGGTACTGGCCACGGTGCTGGCAAGCCACTCACCAAAAGTCCGCCTGACGCTCTGTGACGTCAGCGCGCCAGCAGTTGAAGCCAGCCGTGCGACGCTTGCCGCAAACGGCTTCGAAGGGGATGTCTTCGCCAGCAACGTCTTCTCGGACGTTACCGGTCGGTTCGACATGATTATTTCAAATCCGCCGTTCCACGATGGCATCGAAACCAGCCTTGAAGCAGCGCAAACGCTGATCCGTGGCGCAGTACGTCACCTGAACAGCGGGGGCGAACTGAGGATCGTCGCCAACGCGTTTCTGCCGTACCCAAAAGTGCTGGATGAAACCTTCGGCTTCCATGAAGTTATCGCGCAAACAGGCCGTTTTAAGGTCTACCGTACCGTGATGACGCGTCAGGCTAAAAAGTAATCCACGGGTATTGTTTGCCGGAGAAGTGCCATCCCCCTCCGGCCATTTTTGCAGCAATCAAAACAACGCGCGCATTTTTCTATTGACGTAAAGCTCAAAACATCTAGAATGCGCCTCCGTGGTTACGATACTTTTACAGTATCGATGGTATGCGAAGGTGGCGGAATTGGTAGACGCGCTAGCTTCAGGTGTTAGTGTCCTTACGGACGTGGGGGTTCAAGTCCCCCCCCTCGCACCATAAATCACGTTGATATTGCTCGCACTGGGCGAAGGTGGCGGAATTGGTAGACGCGCTAGCTTCAGGTGTTAGTGTTCTTACGGACGTGGGGGTTCAAGTCCCCCCCCTCGCACCAACGAGGCGATATCAAAAAGTAAGATAACTGTGCGAAGGTGGCGGAATTGGTAGACGCGCTAGCTTCAGGTGTTAGTGTCCTTACGGACGTGGGGGTTCAAGTCCCCCCCCTCGCACCAATTATCTTGCATCCCCTCTGAAGTCCTTCTTGCTATTCCCTGTTATTTCAAACTCATCAGTATCACCAGAATTCCACTGACCAGCGCGACGCATGATGGCAACAAAACAAAGTGCCGTAATTGCTTATGCCAGATCATCGCTGAGGTCATCAGCAGCCCTGACACAATGATGGCTTTCCAGAGATCAATGGAGAGATCGGCAAACATCAGACCGCCAAGGATGGCTCCCGGCAGTAATACCCCCCAACCACTTCCTAACACCCGGTTCAACATGGTTTGCCCTTTCTAATCGATAATGATAACCAATATCATATGACAAGCATTATCATTTGTCAGCACCGATAATTAAAAACCGTGGCCGTTTACCTTTCCCGTAATGACAGGCATTGTTTAAGGTGATAAATTGCCCACCTGTTAACTACTCATAAAGTTTCTCTGATAATTACTCGTTGATTTTTTTTGCTTCCATTATTGCGAAACAACATCCATTTACCTGTTTTAATTAAATTTTAATAAAAACGCACTACTATGACATCACAATCCTGGCGGTCTTTGGTCAACAGCAAATATCAATTATCGTTACGTTTATTTTTATTTTTGAACGCAACCTCAGCGATGTTCTCGGTAACAAATCCGCTCTATTCTGTTCAGCTGTTATCTTTCCCCCTGCTGGCTATTTTTACGCTCAGCACCGGATTGCTGCTCTGGCACTGGCAAAAGTGTACCCGCAAGATAAATATTCCTGTGGTTTCAGCGATATTCGGTATTTTATGGGCCTGGCAAATCGCCTCAAAATTTTCGTTAATTACGCAGGATCGGGCGACATATTTGATCATGGCGCTATTAACGGTGTTTTTTATCGGTTCGCTGGCATTCGCCATTAATATCAAAGCGTTTACGCTCCACTCATTACCCGCATTTATTGTCTGCCTGTGGTTAAGCCCCTCTGAACACTGGTTGAGAATGATCTACTCTTTCATTCTTCCGGTCGTGGCTATCGGCGTTCACCACGTACTACAAAGACGTAACGATCGCTTCGCTCAGGAGCTCCTCTCCCGGTTACTGGAAGAACGAGAAACCCTGACCGATCTCAGCATGATGGATCCGCTTACCGGCCTGTATAACCGTCGCGGCTTGCAAAGCCGACTGGAGAATCTGCCCGCGGTAGAAAACGGCGAACACTTTGTCCTGCTAATGGATATCGATCACTTCAAGGCCTATAACGACCACTACGGCCATATGATGGGTGACCAGGCGTTAATCCGTGTCTCGGCAGCCATTCGTGATGCCGTACGCTCGCGGGATATTGTGGCGCGGTTTGGCGGAGAAGAGTTTATGGTACTGCTGACGAACATCTCGCTGGAACATGCCCGCCAGACGGCAGAGCGTATTCGTCAGAAAGTATACGACTTAAAAATCCCCCACATGTTCAATGAGCGCGTCGCGACTAACGTCACCATCAGCATTGGTATTGCCATTTTCGAGAATGAAGACGCAGAAGGCGCGCTGGAAAAAGCAGATAAAGCCCTCTACGAAGCAAAGCATCTTGGACGGAATAACATTCTGCTCAGCGAAGAGCTACAGGCGGTTTAAGCACAGCCTCTCTCTCCAGGACAAAAGTCTTGCCATCGGTATGAGCAATAGTTAGGATTGGCAATCATTATCATTTAGATTTCTATCTATTATGGCCACTCATACCGTACAGACTGTTGACCCCCTCCTCTGGCGAGCCCGTCTCACCACGGGAGACTCTTCGCTTGCGGAAGCCATACGCGAAAAGATAGCGGCAACCCGTGCCCATCTGCTGGACTTTATCAAACTGGATGAGCCGCATCCGCACCACGCGATGACGCTGGCACAGTGGCAGCAGCCGGCAAAACGCCAGTCGCTGCTGGCAACCTATTCTGACCATATCTATCGCAATCAACCCACCCTTACGCGGGAAAATAAGCCCCTGCTCTCTCTCTGGGCGCAATGGTATATCGGCCTGATGGCGCCTCCGCTCATGCTGGCATTGCTCACCCAGGAGACCATGCTGGATCTCTCCCCGGAGTATTTTCACGTTGAGTTCCACGAGACGGGGCGTGCGGCCTGCTTCTGGATCGATCTTCACGAAGACCCAACGGCCATGCATCTTTCTGCCACGCAGCGGATGGAGCGGCTCGTGACCCGCGCCCTGATGCCGGTGGTGAATGCTCTGGAAGAGACAGGTGAGATCAACGGGAAGCTTATCTGGAGTAATACCGGCTATTTAATCCACTGGTATTTGACGGAAATGAAGCCCCTGCTCGGTGATGAGAAGGTGGATGCCCTGCGTCAGTCCTTGTTCTTTACGAAACAGCTTGCAGATGGCCGCGATAACCCATTATTCCGTACCGTAGTGCCGCGTGACGGGCTTCTGGTGCGTCGCACCTGCTGCCAGCGCTATCGCCTGCCGGACGTTCAGCAGTGCGGGGATTGTACGCTGAAGTAGTCGTACCCGGCCTGATGCCCTCACCCTGTCCCTCTCCCACAGGGAGAGGGAACAAACACTAAAAACGGCAACTTATGTTGCCGTTTTGCTTTTACCTAGGCCACCTGCTGATTTTCCGCTTCCGCATTACGCTGCGCTTCTTCCGCTTCCTGCTCCAGCAGCTGCTTCTCGTACACTTTGAAGAACGGGAAGTAGATGATGGCTGAGACACACGCAAGCACCACTACCAGAATGGCCGCGCGGAAATCCCAGCCCAGCGCCCATGCGGCGCCCACAGGCGCGGGTGCTGTCCATGGCACAACAGAGATCACGCGGCTTATCAAATCAAACTTCATTGCCGCCCAGGCCAGCACGGCGTTGACCATCGGCGCCAGCAGGAACGGAATAAAGAACACCGGGTTCATGACGATCGGCGTACCAAAAATGACCGGTTCGTTGATGTTAAAGATGCTCGGTACCACGCTCAGACGTCCGATTGAGCGCAGATGGGCTGAACGGCTGCGCAGGTAGCAGAACACCAGCCCCATTGTCGCGCCCGAGCCCCCAATCACGATAAAGAACGTCCAGAACGCCTCCATAAAGATATGGGGAAGAGGCTGGCTTGCCGCCAGGGCGGTCTGGTTAGCCCCGAGATTGGTCAGCCAGAACATCTGCAGCATCCCGGAGACAATTGCCGCCCCGTGGATCCCTGCGAACCACAGTAAATGACCAATCAACACCGCCAGCAGGATGGCAGGCAGAGAATCCGCAGCGGAAACCAGCGGTTTGAAGATTGACATAATGGCCTGCGGGATCAGCATGCCAAACTGAGACTGAATCAACAAACTCAGCGGATAGAGCGTCAGTACGACCACCAGCACCGGGATCAGCAGATCAAAGGAGTTTTTGATCATCGGAGGAACCTGGTCCGGCAGACGAATACCGATATTGTGCGCTTTGAGGAAACGCATCATCTCAACGCAGTAGATTGCTACCAGAATCGCAGTAAAGATCCCCGTGCCTCCCAGGCTGTCTACGGGCAGCGTGCCTTTGGTCTTAGGTGCAGCCACCAACAGAAACGCCATCAGCGACAGCATGGCGCACATGAACGGATCTAACTGATGCGATTTCACATAGTGTTTGCCGAGGTTATAGGCTATGGCCGCACAAATATAAATGGACATAATGCCCATCGTCATATCGAACGGCGTGAGAATCTGGCCTTCAAATTGCTTTGCCATGTCCAGCCAGGCGCGCGCGAAGCCCCAGGTGGTGTCTGGCGAAAACGGTGGGTAAGCAAACACTAACAAAAATGAACCGACAATCATGAAGGGCATCGCGGAGATAAACCCGTCGCGGATAGCCATAACATGACGCTGGGAAGAGATCCGCCCGGCAATGGGACTGACGTAATTTTCAACGAAACGGAATATCAGATTAAACGCAGCATGGTTGGCAGACATAGCAGATCTCCTGTCAGACGTTCGATACGGGCATTTTCACGCCACACGTTGTTCCATAAATCAGCTTCACAACCTTGCTGGCTCGTGTACCAGCGGTACTGCTCAGACGGAATGGTTTCATAATGTGCTCTTATTATTGGATACAGGGGACGTTACGTCCTCAGTATTAATCTCTGATTCACGCTCTGCAACCGGTTACTGTAACCGGTTTCCGTGAATGTGAAGGCGATCCAGAAATCGGCCATGTAGGATATTTGTTACTTAAGAGATATTTACAGCAGATAAATTCTTATGACAGATTACGCAGGATATTTGTCAGGAGGAAACAATGAGTTTGCAGTCTGTACAGCAGTTTTTTGCCGACAACGCGCCGGATATAGAAATCATTGAACTGAGTCAGAGTACCGCGACCGTTGCGCTGGCTGCTGCCGCTCATCGCGTTGAGCCGGGACAAATCGCCAAGACGTTATCGCTAAAAGTAAAAAATGAGGTGATTCTGGTAGTGGCGAAAGGCGATGCGCGTCTGGACAACAAAAAACTAAAAGATACCTTTGGTGCAAAAGCGCGCATGCTCAGTAGTGATGAAGTGGTGACGATTACAGGCCATCCCGTCGGGGGAGTCTGTCCGTTCGGGCTGGAAAACCCACTTTCTGTTTACTGCGATATTTCGTTAAAACAGTACGCGGAAGTGCTGCCCGCCGCAGGTGCCATCCACAGCGCCGTGCGCATTTCTCCAGACCGGATGGCTGAGCTGACGTCCGCAAAGTGGGTCGATGTATGCATTTAATTGATGTGCCAGAATGTATCTGGCGCATCAAAAAATCACCGATTATAAAAATGCCGGCGAGCCTGACACCGAACAGCGCATGTCTCTTGCCGGAAGATGAGTAAGAATATCCGCCGCATCAAGCAACCCTACGTCAGAATTCACCCCCAGTTTCACCATCGCATTAAACTTGTGCGCGCGGATGGTTTTAATATTGCGTTCAAGTTGTGTCGCGATTTCAGGAATGGAAAACCCGAAAGACATATACCGCAATATCGCCCGCTCCGTTGGGCTTAACAATCTGTTTTGATTGACATACCAGTGGTTCAGCATATTGTCATTGATATGATGCGTCTCTCTCAATAGCACCACCAGCTCCTCCTGCAGGTGGCTCAGCGGTACCGATTTACTCACAATGCCATGCAGACGAGAAGGCGACAGATGGCTTATCAGGCGCGCTTCCATGTCATCAGACGCAAGTACAATTCGCTGAATATTGCTATGGGTGAAAGCGAGATCCCGCAGGGAAGCCAGGCAGTTACGACGCTCTTCACGCGCATCCGAGAGCGAATAGATCACCGAGAAAAAAGAGATATTGGTCAGCGCCTTTTTAAAGCTTTCGAACTGACTGAAGAGGTGCAGTCGATAATGGCTGAGCATCGGCATCGCAAAAAGATGCTGCAGCCCAACGGCACTCATTGTGCAATTTTCGATGACAGCGATATGTCCTGGTGTATCGGTTTTTTCCATTCCTCATACTCTCCATAGGCTGACATTAAACTCAGCTCTCTCATTCCCTGTGCACTGTTAATCCAGGCGTACATATCGGCATTGCTGCGCAGCGACAACCGTCGCATCGCACTGTTTTTCTGCGCACTGATCGTTTTGTTGCTCTTCTTGAGCAAGGTAGCAATTTGGTTAATTCCCCAGCCCTTACCTAGCAGGCGTAACACTTTGCGTTCAGAGTGGGTAAGCGCAACAAACGGTTCGTCTTCGGTTTCCGCCTCGGCGGGTTCAGGAGACAATAACGTCTGGCTTATCCGCTCCGCCCGCTCGCTACCTGCACGAATAGCATTAATCACGCCTTCAATCGGCTCCATTTCAGAAAGCAACGTGCTTTCCGGGCGCATAAGCAGTTCCACTGCAATGGGATAAAGGGGACGAGAGACCATAAAAATCCAGTGAATATCCCGGTATTGGTTCAGTAAGTTGTAATATTCTTCTAACGTTCCCCGGGGTTTCCTGTATTCACCTGAAATATCAGCAATAATGACATTAGCCCGGCGAAGCTGAAGTAACGTTAACTCCTGCAGCGAACGACAATAAGTCAATTCAAATTCTGGGAAATGGTTTGCCATAACGCTGCCTAACCCGTTTTGCATAACAGGTACCCTGCTAATAACTACGCCATGTTTACCATTCAATGACAACATAGACCCTCCGTGTCCATTTTTCATTTGATGAGTAGCGTCTAAACGCATCAAGATTTATGTTTTTTCGTCCCTGAGTGTAGACTGATTAATACAAGCAGAAGATGAGATATGTTCTTAGCTTAAGAAAGGCCTAAAACAACGCTAATATCTCACAAAGCGCAATTAAATTTAATTGCAAGAGCATTAAAATAATGAAAATATAAAATAAGAATAACTTAATATAAATATTCTATATTTCGACTCATACAAATTCATCGCATTTATATTTAAACCTCATTCTCTTTCGCGAACCGGGCTGCAACTGTTTGCAGGAATCTTGATCTGACCCAGAGCAAGGGATACCGCACTCTGTGCTAAAAGTAAGCATCAGGGCCAACAGGCAAGCGACTCACCAACACTTCGGGACACTACATGCAGGCAGAAATATCGATGCAGCGTGCCACCACGCGGCTGTGTATTCAGTGCGGACTTTTCCTGCTCCAGCACGGGGCAGAAAGCGCCCTGGTCGAGGAGCTTTCGACGCGTCTGGGGCTGGCATTGGGGATGGATAGCGTCGAAAGCGCGATTTCATCGAACGCTATCGTGCTGACCACCATCAAAGATGGCCAGTGCCTTACCTCTACCCGTAAAAACCACGACCGCGGCATTAATATGCATGTGGTAACCGAAGTGCAGCACATCGTCATTCTGGCTGAACATAAGCTGCTCGACCTGAAAGAGATAGAAAAACGGTTCAACCAAATCAAACCCCTACGTTATCCGCGCTGGCTGGTGGTGTTGATGGTGGGGTTATCGTGCGCCTGTTTTTGTAAGCTCAATAAAGGGGGCTGGGACGGCGCGTTCGTGACCTTCTGCGCCAGCAGCATCGCCATGTATGTACGCCAGGTACTGACGCACCGGCAGTTGCACCCACAAATTAACTTCTGCATCACCGCGTTTGTTGCCACCACGGTGTCGGGGCTGCTGCTGCGCCTGCCGCAGTTTGCCAACACGCCCACCATCGCCATGGCCGCCAGCGTGCTCCTGCTGGTTCCGGGCTTCCCGCTGATTAACGCCGTTGCCGATATGTTTAAAGGGCACATCAATACCGGTCTGGCGCGCTGGGCGATTGCCAGCCTGCTTACGCTGGCAACCTGTATCGGCGTAGTGATGGCCATGACGCTGTGGGGGTTACGCGGATGGGCGTGATAACGTTTCTGCTGGCACTGATGCAGGACATGATCCTGGCCGCCATTCCCGCCGTCGGCTTTGCGATGGTCTTCAACGTCCCGCAGCGCGCTTTGCCATGGTGTGCGCTGCTGGGCGCCATCGGTCATGGCTCGAGAATGATCATGATGACCGCTGGTTTTAACATCGAGTGGTCAACTTTTATGGCCTCCATGCTGGTCGGCAGCATTGGTATTCAGTGGTCGCGCTGGTATCTGGCGCACCCTAAGGTGTTCACCGTCGCGGCCGTCATCCCGATGTTCCCCGGCATTTCAGCCTATACGGCCATGATTTCAGCGGTAAAAATCAGCCACTTTGGCTACACCGAGCCACAGATGATCCTGCTTCTGAGCAACTTTCTTAAGGCCTCATCTATTGTTGGCGCACTCTCGATCGGGTTGTCGATCCCGGGGCTGTGGCTTTACCGCAAACGCCCGCGCGTTTGATGTTTGTGTTATTTCGCTGCCATGGGGATAATCTTTCTATTCCGTTTAGTGACGATAAGGAAAGGATGTGGCAAACCCTGGCAGCGAACTCCCTGAGCACAGTGAAGAATCCAGCCTGAAGGAAAAAATCTTTCAGAGCGCTATCGCCCTTTTTGCCGAATATGGGTTGAACGGCGCCCGCATGGAGCAGATCGCAGAGAAAGCAGGCACCACTAAACGGATGGTGGTTTACCATTTTAAGAACAAAGAAAATCTGTACCTTCTCGTTCTTGAGTACGTCTACACCCGGATCCGCGCCAGTGAAAAAGCGCTCAGCCTTGCAGACATACCGCCGGTTGAAGCGCTGGTGCACCTGGTGGAAGCCACCTTTGACTACCACGCAGACCACCCGGATTACATTCGTATTATCTGCATGGAGAACATGCAGCGTGGTCGCTTTATGCAGCAATCCAGCTACCTGCGCCAGGTCAACCGCAGCGCGCTCGACCTGCTCGACGATATCCTGCGGCGCGGAAAAGAAAAGCAGCTGTTCAGCCAGACGGTTGACTCGCGGGATCTTCACCGCCTGATCAGCAGCTTCAGCTTCCACTATGTTGCCAACAGCTACACCTTTACGCTGCTGTTTGAAGAGGGAGCAGACGAGCAGGCTCAGCGCCAGCACTACCGGAAAATGGCCGTTCAGGTGGCGCTTCGTTATACCTGTCCATAAAATTGCTTGCAATTATATCGTGCACTATCTATATTCAACTCATGAACGCAAAAACGAACGACACCACCAACGCGCTTCTGCTGGATAACCAGCTCTGTTTTGCCCTCTATTCGGCAAACCTGGCGCTTAACAAGCTGTACCGGCAACTGCTGGCGCCGCTTAACCTGACCTACCCGCAATACCTGGTGATGCTGGTACTGTGGGAGCAGGATGATATTACGGTGTCGGACATCGGTGAGCGGCTGTTCCTTGACTCTGCCACCCTGACGCCGCTGTTGAAGCGTCTGGAAAGCGCCGGGCTGATCAACCGTCAGCGTTCGCGTAAAGACGAACGCCAGGTTGCCGTCACGCTGAGCGATGCGGGACGTGAGCTGCAGCAGCAGGCCTCCGGGATCCCCCACGCGGTGGGATGCGCAGCGCAATGTGACACTGACACCATGCTGGCACTCAAGCAGCAGCTTGAAATTTTGCGACATCAGTTACATCACGCGTAAGGCTATACTTTACGCGTATTTATTTACCCAAATACATCGCGTGCTATTTAATAGCGCACACTAACGTAAAATGAGGAACCTGCCATGTCTTTAGAAAAAGTTGTCTACACTGCCAAAGCAAAAGCGACCGGAGGCCGTGACGGCCGCGCAACCTCTTCCGATGGCGTCCTGGACGTCAAACTGGGTGTGCCAAAAGAGATGGGCGGCATGGGTGGCGAAGTGACCAACCCTGAACAGCTGTTTGCTGCCGGCTACTCTGCCTGTTTCCTGGGGGCGATGAAATTTGTGGCTGCGCGCGACAAATTTACGCTGCCAAAAGAGGCCTTCATTGAAGGTGAAGTGGGAATTGGTCCACTGCCAACCGGTTTTGGTATCGAAGCAAAACTGAACATTCACGTTGAAGGCATGGATCCTGCAGAAGCCAAAAAACTGGTGGATGCCGCGCACATTGTGTGCCCGTACTCTAACGCGACCCGCGGCAACATCGACGTGACCCTGAATATCATCGCGTGATAAATGCCTGATGGCGCTGCGCTTATCAGGCCTACGACTGTAGCCCCGGTAAGCGCAGCGCCACCGGGGAAATCCCCTCCATTCCCTCATCCTCTCTGTGCTACCATAAGCCCATATCACGCCCGTAGTAATCAGTAGAGAAAGCGTTATGTCCTCCAGAATTCTGACCACCAGCATTGCTGGTATTGATGCCTTTATGCGCGATCCCCGCGGTGTGTTGACGCACGCCGAAGGCGGCACGCTTGCAGTGTTGGCCGATAACGCCCCGGCGTTTTACGCCCTCACCCCGGAGCGTCTGGCGCAGCTTCTGGAGATAGAAGCGCGGTTGTCGCGCCCGGCAAGTGACGTCACGCTCGATAACCAGTTCTTTGAAGAGCCGGGTAACGCCCCCGTCACGGTGCCGATGGGGAAATTTGCCCTGTACGCGGGCTGGCATCCGGATGTGGATTTCCAGCGGCAGGCGGCATTGTGGGGCATTGCGCTGACGCAACCGGCTACCCCTGAGGAGCTTGCCGCCTTTATTGCCTGGTGGCAGGCAGAAGGCAAAGTCTTTACCCACATTCAGTGGCAGCAAAAGCTCGCCCGCCATCTGCAAATTAACCGCGCCAGCAATAACGGCCAGCCAAAACGCGATATCAACGCTTTTTCAGAACCGGATAAACAGATCCCTAATGGATTCCGAGGTGCGAAATGAAAAACGTCGGCGACCTGATGAAACGACTGCAAAAGATGATGCCAGCCAATGTGAAACCTGCCTTCACAACGGGTGAAGAACTTCTGGCGTGGCAAAAAGAACAGGGTGAGATTCGCGCTGCCGCCCTCGCCCGCGAAAACCGGGCGATGAAAATGCAGCGTACCTTTAACCGCTCCGGTATTCGCCCCCTGCATCAGAACTGCTCATTCGATAACTATAAAATTGAGACCCACGGGCAGATGAACGCCCTGGCCGCCGCCCGGCAGTACGTGGACGAATTCGACGGCAACATCGCCAGCTTTATCTTCAGCGGTAAGCCCGGCACCGGTAAAAATCACCTGGCCGCCGCCATCTGCAACGAACTGCTTCTGCGCGGGAAATCGGTGTTAATCATTACCGTGGCCGATATCATGTCTGCCATGAAAGATACCTTCAGCAACCGTGAAACCAGCGAAGAGCAGCTGCTTAACGATCTGAGCAATGTGGATTTGCTGGTTATTGACGAGATTGGTGTTCAAACCGAATCCCGCTATGAAAAGGTGATCATTAACCAGATTGTCGATCGCCGCTCTTCTTCCAAGCGTCCCACCGGCATGCTGACCAACCACAATATCGACGAGATGACCCGCTTACTGGGCGAGCGCGTGATGGATCGCATGAAGCTGGGCAACAGCCTCTACGTTATCTTTGACTGGGAAAGCTATCGCAGCCGCGTCACCGGTAAAGAGTATTAAGACAGTTCCAGGAATCGCCGCCGGAGCGGAGGTATATACTGGACCCATTCCGGCCCAAAACGGACCTTTTTGAGAAAGCCATTATGAAAAAACAGATTCTTTTCAGCACACTTTTAGGCGCACTGCTGGTCACCGGCATGGCCCATGCCGCGTCATGGCAGGAGTCCCTCTCCAGCGCCGCCAGCGAACTCACCAAAGAGAGCGGCAGCACTCAGGGCGGGCTGTCAGCCTCTTCCCTCACCAGCCTGCTGGGCAATAGCTCCCAGAGTCTGAGTGCCGGCACCATGAACAACGCAGCAGGCATCCTGGAATACTGTGCGAAGCAAAAGCTGGCTTCCGTGACCGATGCGCAAAATGTGAAAAACCAGGTGCTCGGCAAGCTGGGTCTGGACACCCAGGAGCAGAAAGCCGACACCAACTACATGGACGGCATTCAGGGTCTGCTGAACGCGCAAAATGGTCAGCAGCTGAATCTGAGCACCCTTGGCAACTCATCTCTGGCGAAACAGGTGAAAACCAAAGCCTGCGATCTGGTGCTGAAACAAGGCGTTAATTTCATCTCCTGATCGGCCCCATTTCCTGCCACAACACGCCGCGTTTAATACGTTAGTCTTGCAACGCGGCGTGAAACCGGCATTTTCCCCTTCTGCCCTCGTCTCAGCATCCGTACAGCAGGATGCGACCGCCTTCAAAAAAACGATTTTCTAAACCAATTCCTAACAACGGCACACTTTCGTGACACTAAAATTGCAGCTTAGCGACATCGACATTACATTGTATTACCCAAAAAATAATCAATTAGCCAGCGAAGCACCTGGCGTCATGAGGATATGCTGTTGTCAGAGTTAATGTCCCTTGCCCTTTTTCTGGCCTCCATCGGCGTTTACGCCTGGAAAGCTGGCCGTAACACCTGGTGGTTTATCGCCACGCTGGTGGTGCTCGGCATTTTTATTGTTTTAAACATTACGCTCTACGCCAGCGATTACTTTACCGGAGACGGGATAAACGATGCGGTGCTCTACACCCTGACCAATAGCCTGACGGGTGCGGGCGTGGGTAAATATATCCTCCCCGGTCTGGGCCTGGTGCTGGCGCTGGTGACCATTTTTGGCGCGCTCGCCTGGGTGCTGCGCCGCCGCCGTCATCTTCCGCACCACCATGGCTACAGCCTGCTGGCGCTTTTCCTTGCGCTGGCCTCCGTGGATGCCAGCCCGGCATTTCATCAGATCACCGAGCTGGTGAAATCCCAGTCGCGCGACGGTGACCCGGATTTCGTGGCGTACTATAAAGAGCCATCGAAAACGATAGCCAACCCGAAGCTTAATCTGGTGTACATCTACGGCGAGAGTCTGGAGAGGACCTATTTCGATAACGACGCCTTCCCGAACCTGACGCCGGATCTGGGCGCGCTGAAAAACGAAGGCCTCGACTTCAGTCACACCATGCAGCTGCCCGGCACCGACTACACCATTGCCGGAATGGTCGCCTCCCAGTGCGGCATTCCTCTGTTTGCCCCCTTTGAAGGCAACGCCTCAGCTTCAATGTCGAGCTTCTTCCCGCAGAATATCTGCCTGGGCGACATCCTGAAAAACTCCGGTTACGAGAACTATTTTGTCCAGGGGGCCAACCTGCGCTTTGCCGGGAAAGATGTGTTCCTGAAATCACACGGGTTTGATCATTTGTACGGCTCAGAAGAGTTAAAAACGACCGTCACCGACCCCACTTACCGCAACGACTGGGGCTTCTACGACGATACCGTACTGGAGGAGACCTGGAAAAAATTCGAAGAACTGTCCCGCGCCGGGAAACGCTTCTCCCTCTTTGCCCTGACGGTAGATACTCACCATCCTGACGGTTTTGTCTCGCGCACCTGCAAGCGCAAACGCTACGACATTGACGGCAAAGATAATAAATCCTTCAGCGCCGTCACCTGTAGCCAGGAGCATATCGCCGCCCTTGTTCAGAAAATTAAAGCCTCACCCTGGTTCAAAAACACGGTGATCGTGGTCTCTTCAGACCATCTGGCGATGAAAAACAGCGCGTGGGATCAGCTGAACAAACAGGATCGCAGCAACCTGTTCTTCGTTCTGCGCGGCGACAAACCGCAGCAGGAGGTGATCGCCACCAAGCGTAATTCGATGGATAACGGCGCCACGGTGCTGGATATTCTTGGCGGTGACAACTTTATTGGCCTGGGCCGCAGCACGCTGTCGGGACAATCGCTGTCCGAAGTGTTCCTCAACATGAAGGAAAAAATTCTCGCCTGGAAGCCGGATATCATACGTCTGTGGAACTTCCCGAAAGAGATGAAAGACTTCACCATCGATCAGGATAAAAAAACGATCGCCTTCTCAGGCAGCCACTTCCGGCTGCCGCTGCTGCTGCGCGTGTCGGATAACCGCGTTGAGCCGCTGCCCGAAAGCGAATACTCGGCGCCGCTGCGCTTCCAGCTGGCGGAGTTTGCCCCGCGTGATAACTTTGTCTGGGTCGATAAGTGCTACAAAATGGGCCAGCTCTGGTCGCCGCCGCTGGCGCTGTCGACGGACTGGTGCGTCTCTCAGGGGCAGCTTGGCGGGGAGCAAACCGTGCAGCACGTGGACAAGCCAGTATGGAAGGGCAAAACCGCCTTCAGGGATACGGTTATCGATACCGCCCGCTATCAGCGCAACATTGATATGCTGAAAATCGTCGACAACGATATTCGTTATAAAGCGGACAGCTTTATCTTCAACGTCGCCGGTGCGCCGGAAGAGGTTAAACAGTTCAGCGGTATCTCTCGTCCGGAGTCCTGGGGTCGCTGGTCCAACGCACAGCTGGGCAATGAAGTAAAAATTGAGTATGCCCACCCCTTGCCGCAGAAATTCGATCTGGTGATCACCGCCAAAGCGTATGGCGCTAATGCTAACCGCCCTGTTCCGGTACGGGTGGGCGACAGCGAGCAGACGCTGACCCTTGGCAACGAAGTCAGCACCACCACGCTGCATTTCGATAATCCTTCACGGAGTAATACCCTGGTGATTGTGCCGCCAGAGCCGCAATCCACCAATGAAGGCAATATTCTCGGCCACTCACCACGCGAGCTCGGGATTGGCATGGTCGAAATTAAAATCGTGGGTAACGCAGGCTAATGCGTGTCGGCCTTAACATCACCGTTCGCCCAACACGCCCCGGTGACGTCACCGCCCTGCCCGCCATAGAACGCGCGGCGGGCGAGCGTTTCCGGGATTACCCGGAACTCGCCTGGCTTGCAGAGGGCGAGGTCATTTCCGCTGAACAGCATCTCGGCTACGCCGAACGCGGACTGAGCTGGCTGGCGCTGGCCAACGACCAGCCGGTCGGTTTTATCCTCGCAGAATTGCACGTTTCGTCGCTGTTCATCGTGGAGCTTTCGGTGCATCTGGACTGGCAGGGAAAAGGGATCGGCCGACGGCTCATCGCCTGTGTCGCTGACCAGGCCCGCAAAAGGGGGCTGGCATCGCTGACGCTGACAACCTTCCGGGACGTGCCGTGGAATGCGCCGTTCTATGCGCGGCTGGGGTTTGAAATGATAACGACGCTGACGCCTGAACTGCGTGAAAAACGCGAAGAAGAGACGGCGCACGGTTTAGCGTATGACGCTCGCTGTGCCATGCGCCTGCCTCTGTAATATCGCCCGACGGCGCACCGTCATTGCGTAGGCCGGGTAAGGCGTAGCCGCCACCCGGCACCACATACGGCGTTAGAAGGTTTCCCAGTTATCGCCCGCATCCGCGGTCGCCGGTTTACGCATCACCACCGGTGCAGCAACGCTTTTGGCTGCGGCAAACTCACGTGCTTTCATCTGCTCCTGCTGAATACGGAACACCGCGACGGCCTGCGTCAGGCGGCTCGCCTGCTCTTCCAGCGCCGCAGCGGCAGCAGCTGACTCTTCCACCAGCGAGGCGTTCTGCTGAGTCACGCGATCCATCTCCGCCACCGCCAGACCAACCTGATCGATACCGCGGCTCTGCTCATCAGAGGCAGAGGCGATTTCGCCCATGATATCGGTCACGCGGGTCACCGCATTAACGATTTCACCCATCGTTTCACCGGCGCTTTCCACCAGCGTTGAGCCCACTTCCACACGACCGACGGAGTCTTCAATCAGGCTCTTGATCTCACGGGCAGCCTGGGCACTGCGCTGGGCCAGGTTACGTACTTCACCTGCCACGACGGCGAATCCGCGCCCCTGCTCACCCGCACGTGCAGCTTCAACCGCCGCGTTCAGTGCCAGAATGTTGGTCTGGAAGGCAATACCGTCAATCACGCTGATAATATCGGCGATTTTCTGCGAACTGCCCGCGATGTCGCGCATGGTTTGCACCACGTTATCCACCACTTTCCCGCCCTTCTGTGCGGTTTCAGACGCGCTCAGCGCCAGGTTGCTCGCCTGGCGGGCATTCTCGGCGTTCTGCTTCACGGTCGCCGTCAGCTGCTCCATGCTGGCTGCGGTCTCTTCCAGGGAAGCGGCCTGCTGTTCAGTACGGGAAGAGAGATCGTTATTGCCCATCGCGATTTCGCTCGCGCCGCTGTAGATGGCGTTTGCGCCGTTACGCACGTCACCAACGGTACGTACCAGTTCGCTCTGCATATGACGCAGCGAGTCGGCCAGTTCACCCATCTCGTTAGCGCCTTCCACTTCAATGCGCTTCACCAGATCGCCGCTGGCGATATGGCGGATGTTGTCGATGAGACGGGTCAGCGGAGAGATCAGCGCCTGCTTGATACCCAGCCACACGCCCACGATGACCACCAGCACAACCATTAGCACGCTGATCAGCACCCAGATCGCCTGGCTGTAAGAGCTGTTACTGTTTTCCACCGCCATCTGATACAGCTTGTCGTTCTGCAGCAGATAGTTCACATACTGCTTCTCAAAACCATCCTGATAGCTCTGGGTAGGCTGATCGAAGAAAGCGTTAATTTTGCCTGCCCCCAGCAGCTGAATCAGCTCCGCCAGCGCGCCGTGATAAATATCGTAGTTACGCTTAATTTCCATCGCTTCAGCGTCGCTCTGACGCGGATCGCGCGGCAGGGCTTCGTAGGCGGCCCAGTTTTTTTCCGCCTGTTTCAGTGACACAGAGGCAATTTGCATCAGATCGTTCACGGTCGCGCCGCTGCCGATATTGTTCTGATCCATCATGTAGCGGATGCCCGCGCGGTTCAGGGTGTTACGGGTTTGCAGCAACGCCACCCAGCTGGCGTTCAGCGTGGATTGTTGCTGGCGAATGGTTTGCAGGACGGTGAAATTCTCTTTGTCATGCTTCAGGGCATTGAAGAAAAGACCACCGGAGGTCAGTTGTAAAAGGCCAAATATCGCTAAAACCAGCATTAAGCTGGTGACAATCTTGATACGGTTTAACATGTTTTCTCTTCCTTCAGACAGATACAGAATTTTCGGCCTGGAAAGGGAAAACTTTACGAAAATCATCCTTTAATTTGTGGTTTTTACTCTTCGTCACGCGCTGCGTTATGGCGGTTTCCCAGCGCGATAAACTCCTCAAGCAGCGCCGTCAGCTGTTTCATCTTCTCCGGCGTATATTCCGCCTCTATTTGCTGGTACGCCTCTTCCACCTGCGCCTGAGCGTGCTCGTACAGCGCGTTGCCCTCTTTGGTCAGCGACACGTACAGTTTGCGCTGGTCATTGACCGGTTTTAAGCGCAGCACCAGACCGTCGCGCTCCATGCGCGTCAGAATGCCCGTCAGGCTCGGGCGCAATATGCAGGTCCGAAACGCCAGATCGTGAAAATCCATCGAGGGATGTTCAGCGAGCACTCGCACAATGCGCCACTGCTGCTCGGTCAGGTTATGCCGCTTCACAATTGGTCGGAAGTAGGACATCGCCGCTTCCCGCGCCTGCAACAGGGCGATAGTTAAAGAATCATGCATAGCCACTCCCGCTTATTGTTAACAAGTAAACAATTCAAAATCGCTGTTTTAATCAACTGCTTTTTGACCATCGAAAAGTCTAACAGAAACAACAGCACTTTATTAACACGATGATAAATATATCATTTCAAACGAAAATGTAAATTTATTGTTATTCATATCACAAATATTTCACTTCTGATTGCGAAATAATCAGCAAAAGCATAAAACCAGATCATTAACATATTAACAAAATCAACGCCGGCGTTCCGGCCTGAGGAGTATGTCAATGAAAGGTACCGTTTTTGCCGTGGCGCTGAACCACCAAAGCCAGCGCGACGCCTGGGCTGAGGCGTTTGAAAAAGCCCCCTACAACACCCCGCCAAAAACCGCGGTGTGGTTTATCAAGCCACACAACACGGTGATCCGCGCAGGTGAACCCATCCCGTTCCCGCAGGGTGAGACGGTGCTGAGCGGCGCAACCGTCGCGCTGGTGGTGGGCAAAACGGCCAGCAAAGTTCGCGTGGAGGACGCAGCGACCTACATCGCCGGGTACGCACTGGCCAACGAGGTAAGCCTGCCGGAAGAGAGCTTTTATCGCCCGGCAATCAAAGCCAAATGCCGGGACGGGTTTTGTCCGCTGGGTGAGCTGGTCGCCGTCGACAACGTGGATAACCTGACTATCATCACCGAAATCAACGGCCGCGAAGCGGACCACTGGAACACCGCCGGGCTACAGCGCAACGCCGCCGAACTGCTGAGCGCCCTGAGCGAGTTCGCGACCCTGAATCCGGGCGATGCGATCTTGCTCGGCACGCCGCAAAGCCGCGTCGAGATCCGCCCGGGCGATCGGGTACGCATTCTGGCGGAAGGGTTCCCGGCACTGGAAAACCCGGTGGTGGATGAACGCGACGTGGCGATGGCTCAGGGCGCGCACCCTCACCCCACGCTGTTCGCCCTCGGCCTGAACTACGCCGATCACGCCAGCGAGCTGGCATTCACGCCACCGACCGAGCCGCTGGTATTTATCAAAGCGCCCAATACCTTCAACGGCGACAACCAGACCTCGGTACGCCCGGACAACGTTGAGTACATGCACTACGAGGCGGAGCTGGTGGTGGTCATCGGCAAAACCGCGCGTAAGGTCAGTGAAGCCGAGGCGATGGATTTTGTTGCGGGCTACACGGTCTGTAACGACTACGCCATTCGCGACTATCTCGAAAATTACTACCGCCCGAATCTGCGGGTCAAAAGCCGCGACGGGTTAACCCCCATCAGCCCCAACATCGTGCCAAAAGCAGCCATTCCCGATCCGCATAACTTAACCCTGCGCACCTTCGTCAACGGTGAATTACGTCAGGAAGGGACCACGGCGGATCTGATCTTCAGCATCCCATACCTGATTGCATACCTGAGCGAATTCATGACTCTGCAGCCGGGCGACATGATCGCCACCGGCACGCCAAAAGGACTGTCCGACGTGGTACCGGGGGATGAAGTGGTGGTGGAAGTGGAAGGCGTGGGTCGCCTGGTAAACCGGATTGTGAGTGAGGAGACGGCAAAATGAAAAAGATTAACCACTGGATCAACGGCAAAAACGTGGCGGGAAGCGACTACTTCCACACCACCAACCCGGCCTCCGGCGAGGTGCTGGCAGAAGTCGCCGCCGGCGGGGAAGCGGAAATCCATCAGGCCGTGGCGGCAGCAAAAGAGGCTTTCCCAAAGTGGGCCAACCTGCCGATGAAAGAGCGTGCGCGTCTGATGCGTCGCCTGGGCGATCTGATTGACCAGAACGTGCCGGACATTGCCGCGATGGAAACCGCCGACACCGGCCTGCCCATCCACCAGACCAAAAACGTGCTTATCCCGCGCGCCTCGCACAACTTTGAGTTCTTCGCCGAAGTGTGCCAGCAGATGAACGGCAAAACCTACCCGGTTGACGACAAGATGCTGAACTACACCCTGGTGCAGCCGGTGGGCGTCTGCGCGCTGGTGTCGCCGTGGAACGTGCCGTTTATGACCGCCACCTGGAAGGTCGCCCCATGCCTGGCGTTGGGGAATACCGCCGTGCTGAAGATGTCTGAACTCTCGCCGCTGACCGCCGACCGTCTGGGCGAACTGGCGCTGGAGGCGGGTATTCCGGCGGGCGTGCTGAACGTGGTGCAGGGCTATGGCGCCACGGCAGGCGATGCGCTGGTGCGCCATCACGACGTGCGGGCCGTCTCCTTCACCGGCGGCACCGCCACCGGGCGCAATATCATGAAAAACGCCGGGCTGAAGAAATACTCCATGGAGCTGGGCGGCAAATCCCCGGTGCTGATTTTTGAAGATGCCGACATTGAGCGCGCGCTGGACGCCGCCCTGTTCACCATCTTCTCTATCAACGGCGAGCGCTGCACCGCGGGCTCGCGCATTTTCATCCAGCAGAGCATCTACCCGGAATTCGTCAAACGCTTCGCCGAGCGCGCCAACCGCCTGCGCGTGGGCGATCCGACCGATCCGAACACCCAGATTGGCGCACTGATTAGCCAACAGCACTGGGAGAAAGTCTCCGGCTATATCCGCCTGGGCATTGAGGAGGGCGCGACCCTGCTGGCGGGCGGCCCGGACAAACCGGCCGACCTGCCCGCGCACCTGAAAGGCGGTAACTTCCTGCGCCCGACGGTACTGGCGGATGTCGACAACCGCATGCGCGTGGCGCAGGAGGAGATCTTCGGCCCGGTAGCATGCCTGCTGCCGTTCAAGGATGAAGCGGAAGGGCTACGCCTGGCCAACGACGTGGAGTACGGCCTGGCGTCGTACATCTGGACCCAGGACGTCAGCAAAGTGCTGCGTCTGGCGCGCAATATCGAAGCAGGCATGGTGTTCGTGAATACCCAGAACGTGCGCGATCTGCGCCAGCCGTTTGGCGGCGTGAAGGCCTCCGGCACCGGGCGCGAAGGCGGCGAGTACAGCTTTGAGGTGTTCGCGGAGATGAAGAACGTCTGCATCTCCATGGGCGACCATCCGATTCCAAAATGGGGGATCTAAAATGGGAAAGTTAGCGTTAGCGGCAAAAATCACGCACGTACCGTCAATGTATCTCTCTGAGCTGCCGGGTAAAAACCACGGCTGCCGTCAGGGGGCCATTGACGGGCACAAAGAGATCGGCAAGCGCTGCCGCGAGCTGGGCGTCGATACCATCATCGTCTTCGACACCCACTGGCTGGTGAACAGCGCCTATCACATCAACTGTGCGGACCATTTTTCAGGCATCTACACCAGTAACGAGCTGCCGCACTTTATCCGCGACATGACCTACGACTACGACGGCAACCCGGAGCTCGGGCAACTGATCGCCGACGAGGCGGTCAAGCTTGGCGTGCGCGCCAAAGCGCACAACATCCCGAGCCTGAAGCTGGAGTACGGCACGCTGGTGCCGATGCGCTACATGAACGCGGATAAGCACTTCAAGGTGGTCTCCATCTCGGCGTTCTGCACGGTTCACGACTTCGCCGACAGCCGCAGGCTGGGCGAGGCCATCGTCAGCGCCATCGAAAAGTATGACGGCACCGTGGCGGTGCTCGCCAGCGGCTCACTGTCGCACCGCTTTATCGACGACCAGCGTGCGGAAGAAGGGATGAACAGCTACACCCGCGAGTTCGACCGCCAGATGGACGAACGGGTGGTGAAGCTATGGCGCGAAGGCCAGTTCAAAGAGTTCTGCAGCATGCTGCCGGAGTACGCCGATTACTGCTACGGCGAGGGCAACATGCACGACACGGTGATGCTGCTGGGCATGCTCGGCTGGGACAAATACGACGGCAAGGTTGAATTCCTCACCGAGCTGTTCGCCAGCTCCGGTACCGGCCAGGTTAACGCCGTTTTCCCGCTGCCCGCGTAAGGAGCCACTATGCCGCATTTTATCGCTGAATGTACCGACAACATCCGCGAGCAGGCCGACCTGCCGGGGCTGTTCGCCAAAGTGAACGAGGCGCTGGCCGCCACCGGTATTTTCCCCATCGGCGGTATCCGCAGCCGCGCCCACTGGCTGGATACCTGGCAGATGGCGGACGGCAAGCAGGAGTACGCCTTTGTGCATATGACGCTGAAGATTGGCTCCGGGCGCAGCCTGGAAAGCCGCGAGGCCGTGGGGGAGATGCTGTTTGCGCTGATCAAAGCGCATTTTGCCAACCTCATGGCCGCCCGCTATCTGGCGCTGTCGTTTGAGCTCGACGAACTGCACCCGACGCTCAATTACAAACAAAACAACGTGCACGCGTTGTTTACGTAATACCGTCCCCTCTCCCAAAGGGAGAGGGAGACAACAAACATAAAACAGGATATCGCCATGCTCGACAAACACACCCATACCCTGATCGCCCACCGCCTGCATCAGGCGGAGCAGTCCCGGGAGCAGATCCGCGCGATCTCGCTGGAGTACCCGGAGATCACGATTGAAGACGCCTACGCCGTACAGCGCGAATGGGTGAACCTGAAAATCGCCGAAGGCCGCGTGCTGAAAGGCCACAAGATCGGCCTCACCTCAAAAGCAATGCAGGCCAGCTCGCAGATCAGCGAGCCGGACTACGGTGCGCTGCTGGACGATATGTTCTTCCATGACGGCAGCGACATCCCCGTCGATCGCTTTATCGTCCCGCGCATTGAGGTGGAGCTGGCCTTCGTGCTGGCAAAACCGCTGCGCGGACCGAACTGCACGATCTTCGACGTCTACAACGCCACGGATTACGTCATCCCCGCGCTGGAGCTGATCGACGCCCGCTGCCACAACATTGACCCGGAAACCCAGCGCCCGCGCAAGGTGTTCGACACCATCTCCGATAACGCCGCCAACGCGGGCGTGATCCTCGGCGGCCGTCCGATTAAGCCCGACGAGCTGGATCTGCGCTGGATCTCCGCCCTGCTCTATCGCAACGGCGTGATCGAAGAGACCGGCGTCGCCGCGGGCGTGCTCAACCACCCGGCTAACGGCGTGGCGTGGCTGGCTAACAAGCTTGCGCCGTACGACGTGCAGCTTGAGCCGGGGCAGATCATCCTCGGCGGTTCGTTTACCCGTCCGGTCGCGGCCAGCAAAGGCGATACCTTCCACGTGGACTACGGCAACATGGGCTCCATCAGCTGCCGCTTTGTCTAGGAGATAACATGCAAAACGCATTCAAAACGGCGCTGAAAGCCGGAAAGCCGCAGATTGGTTTATGGCTGGGGCTGACCAGCAGCTACAGCGCCGAACTGCTGGCGGGGGCTGGTTTCGACTGGCTGCTGATCGACGCCGAACATGCGCCGAACACCGTGCAGACCGTCTTAACCCAGCTGCAGGCCATCGCCCCTTATCCGAGCCAGCCGGTGGTACGCCCGTCGTGGAACGATCCGGTGCAGATCAAACAGCTGCTGGATGTGGGCGCGCAAACCCTGCTGGTACCGATGGTACAAAACGCCGAAGAAGCCCGTCTGGCGGTCCGTTCCACGCGCTATCCGCCTGCGGGTATTCGCGGCGTGGGCAGCGCCCTGGCGCGGGCCTCGCGCTGGAACCGCATCCCGGACTACCTGCACCAGGCCAACGACGCCATGTGCGTGCTGGTGCAAATCGAAACTCGCGAGGCGCTAAAAAACCTGCCTCAGATCCTGGATGTGGACGGCGTCGACGGGGTGTTTATCGGCCCGGCGGATCTGAGCGCCGACATGGGCTTTGCCGGTAATCCTCAGCACCCGGAAGTGCAGGCGGCCATTGAACAGGCGATCGTGCAGATCCTGAGCGCCGGCAAAGCGCCCGGCATCCTGATGGCCAACGAGCAGCTGGCAAAACGCTATCTCGAACTCGGCGCGTTGTTTGTCGCCGTAGGCGTCGACACCACCCTGCTCGCCCGCAGCGCCGAAGCGCTGGCGGCACGTTTTATCGATCACCCGGTTACGTCAGTTAATAACAATAAATCCGTCTACTAAACGTAAGATCTGGAGCGCACCATGACGACCTCTACCCTGCAAGATAATAAAGCTGTTGAACATCGCGTTATAAATAAGCTGTTCCGTCGTTTGATCGTGTTTCTCTTCATCCTGTTTGTCTTCTCGTTTCTCGATCGCATCAACATTGGCTTTGCCGGGCTGACGATGGGCAAAGATCTGGGCCTCACCTCCACGATGTTTGGCCTGGCCGCGACGCTCTTTTACGTCACCTACGTGCTGTGCGGGATCCCGAGCAACATCATGCTGGCGAAGATCGGCGCCCGGCGCTGGATCGCCGGGATCATGGTGGTGTGGGGGATCGCGTCCACCTGCACCATGTTCGCCACCAGCCCGGAAACGCTCTATGTGCTGCGCATGCTGGTGGGCATTGCCGAGGCTGGCTTCCTGCCGGGGATTTTGGTCTATCTCACCTGGTGGTTCCCGGCCTATCACCGCGCCCGCGCCAACGCGCTGTTTATGATTGCCATGCCGGTAACCATGATGCTCGGCTCTATTCTTTCCGGCTACATCCTGGCGATGGACGGGCTGTGGAATCTGAAAGGCTGGCAGTGGCTGTTCCTGCTGGAAGGGTTGCCGTCGGTGGTGCTCGGCGTGGTGACCTGGTTCTACCTTAACGACACCCCGGATCAGGCCAGCTGGCTGGATGATGAAGAAAAGCAAACGCTGAAAACCATGATCGCCCGTGAGCAAGAGCTGGCGGTGGCGCATGCCGCCACGCCGCGTTCAACGCTGCGTGAAGTCCTGACTCCGGCGGTACTGCTCTATACGCTGGCCTATTTCTGCCTGACGAACACGCTGAGTGCGATCAACATCTGGACGCCGCAGATCCTGCAAAGCTTCAACACCGGCAGCAGCAACATTGTGATCGGCCTGCTGGCGGCGATCCCGCAGTTTTGCACCATCCTCGGCATGATCTGGTGGAGCCGTCGCTCCGACAGGCTGAAAGAGCGAAAAAAGCACACCATCCTGCCGTATCTCTTCGCGGCGGCGGGATGGATGCTGGCCTCGGCCACCGATCACAGCCTGATCCAGCTGCTTGGCATCATCATGGCCTCAACCGGATCGTTTACCGCCATGGCGATATTCTGGACCACGCCGGATCAGGTTATTAGCCTGCAGTCCCGTGCGGTGGCGCTGGCGGTGATCAACGCTATCGGCAACGTCGGATCCGCCGTCAGCCCGCTGCTGATCGGCATTCTGCGTGATGCTACCGGCAGCTTCAGCTCCGGGCTGTGGTTCGTCGCCGGGCTGCTGGTGGTGGGCGCGCTGGTGCTGACGCGGATCCCAATGACCCGCCAGGAAAGCCTCGGGCGCGATCCGGGGATGGCGGCACAGAAGATCCACTGAGGAGGAGCTATGTGCCAGAGCCCCGTCGCCAATATCGATATCAGCAAAGAGTACGACGAAAGTCTGGGCACCGACGATGTGCACTATCAGTCGTTCGCCCGCATGGCGGCCTTTTTTGGCCGCGACATGCAGGCGCATCGTCACGACCAGTATTTTCAGATGCACTTTCTTGATACCGGGCAGATAGAACTCCAGCTCGACGATCATCGCTACTCGGTGCAGGCTCCGCTGTTCGTCATTACCCCGCCGTCGGTGCCGCACGCGTTTATCACCGAATCCGACAGCGATGGCCACGTTCTGACGGTACGCGAGGATCTCATCTGGCCGCTGCTGGAGGCGCTCTACCCCGGCACGCGAGAAGCGTTTGGCCTACCGGGGATCTGCCTGTCGCTGGCCGATAAGCCCGACGAGCTGGCGGCGCTCAGGCACTACTGGCAGCTGATTGCCAGGGAATCCACCGGGCAACTTCCTGGGCGCGAGCATACCCTGGTGCTGCTCGCGCAGGCGGTCTTTACCCTGCTGCTGCGTAACGCCAGGCTCGACGACCACGCTTCAGGCGGCATGCGCGGTGAGTTAAAACTGTTCCAGCGCTTTACCCAGTTGATTGACACCCACTATCACCAGCACTGGACGGTGCCGGACTACGCCTGTGAACTCCACCTGACCGAATCCCGCCTGACCGATATCTGCCGCCGCTTTGCCAACCGTCCGCCGAAGCGGCTGATCTTCGACCGCCAGCTGCGCGAAGCCAGACGGCTGTTGCTCTTTTCCGACAGTACGGTCAGCGAGATTGCGTGGCAGTTGGGCTTTAAGGATCCGGCCTATTTTGCCCGCTTTTTCAATCGCCTGACGGGCTGCTCGCCCAGCGCGTATCGGGCGCAGAAAGTACCGGTTTCCCCTGTTGCCCTCACCTCTGCCCTCTCCCAACGGGAGAGGGAGTAACCGTCCCCTCTCCCGTTGGGAGAGGGTTAGGGTGAGGGAAATCACACTCTGCGATCTCTCGCGAAAAGTACCTGCCGTTGTCCCAATCGTCCCTTCACGTTCCGCCCCTCTCACGCTTCAATTAAACAACAAAAACAAAACATAAATTTAACAAACCAATTCCGATACGAGGTCCCTATGAAGCCTGAAGAGTTCCGCGCTGATACCAAACGCCCGTTAACCGGCGAAGAGTATTTAAAAAGCCTGCAGGATGGCCGCGAGATTTATATCTACGGCGAGCGCGTTAAAGACGTCACCACCCATCCGGCGTTTCGCAATGCGGCGGCCTCCATCGCGCAGATGTACGACGCGCTGCACAAACCGGACATGCAGGACACGCTGTGCTGGGGCACCGACACCGGCAGCGGCGGTTACACCCATAAGTTCTTCCGCGTGGCGAAAAGCGCCGACGACCTGCGTCAGCAACGAGACGCCATCGCCGAGTGGTCTCGCCTGAGCTACGGCTGGATGGGCCGCACGCCGGACTACAAAGCCGCGTTCGGCTGCGCGCTCGGCGCAAACCCGGCCTTCTACGGCCAGTTCGAGCAAAATGCCCGTAACTGGTATACCCGCATTCAGGAAACCGGCCTGTACTTTAACCACGCTATCGTCAACCCGCCTATCGACCGCCACAAACCGGCGGACGAGGTGAAAGACGTCTATATCAAGCTGGAAAAAGAGACCGACGCCGGGATCATCGTCAGCGGCGCCAAAGTGGTTGCCACCAACTCCGCGCTGACCCACTACAACATGATCGGCTTTGGCTCCGCGCAAGTGATGGGCGAAAACCCGGACTTTGCGCTGATGTTCGTCGCGCCAATGGATGCCGAAGGGGTGAAGCTGATCTCCCGCGCCTCCTACGAGATGGTGGCTGGCGCTACCGGCTCGCCGTACGACTACCCGCTCTCCAGCCGTTTTGATGAGAACGACGCGATCCTGGTGATGGATAATGTGCTGATCCCATGGGAAAACGTGCTGATATACCGCGATTTCGACCGCTGCCGTCGCTGGACTATGGAAGGCGGTTTTGCCCGCATGTACCCGCTGCAGGCCTGCGTGCGTCTGGCGGTGAAGCTCGACTTCATCACCGCCCTGCTGAAAAAATCGCTGGAGTGTACCGGCACCCTGGAGTTCCGCGGCGTGCAGGCAGATCTCGGCGAAGTGGTCGCCTGGCGCAATATGTTCTGGGCGCTGAGCGACTCCATGTGTTCCGAAGCCACGCCGTGGGTGAATGGCGCGTACCTGCCGGATCACGCGGCGCTGCAAACCTATCGCGTGATGGCGCCAATGGCCTACGCGAAGATTAAAAACATCATCGAACGCAACGTCACCAGCGGGCTGATCTACCTGCCATCCAGCGCACGGGATCTGAACAACCCGCAGATCGATCAGTATCTGGCGAAGTACGTGCGCGGCTCCAACGGCATGGATCACGTCGAACGCATCAAGATTTTGAAGCTGATGTGGGATGCCATCGGCAGCGAATTTGGCGGCCGTCACGAGCTGTATGAGATCAACTACTCCGGCAGCCAGGACGAAATTCGCCTGCAGTGTCTGCGCCAGGCGCAAAGCTCCGGCAACATGGACAAAATGATGGCGATGGTCGACCGCTGCATGTCTGAGTACGACCAACACGGCTGGACGGTGCCACACCTGCACAACAACAGCGATATCAACATGCTGGACAAGCTGCTGAAATAACGCAGCGGGAGGTTTCAATGCATTCAGATGAACAACGCCTGCGTTTTCGCGACGCCATGGCCAGCCTGTCGGCCGCGGTGAATGTCATCACCACGGCGGGCGATGCCGGACGCTGCGGGATCACCGCCACTGCCGTCTGCTCGGTAACGGATTCCCCGCCGTCGGTCATGGTCTGTATCAACGCCAACAGCGCCATGAACCCGGTGTTTCAGGGCAACGGCAAACTGTGCGTGAATGTGCTCAACCACGAGCAGGAGATCATGGCTCGCCACTTCGCCGGTATGACCGGGATGGCCATGGAGGAGCGCTTTACCCTCTCCTGCTGGCAGAAAGGTCCTCTGGCGCAACCGGTGCTGAAAGGGGCGCTGGCAAGCCTGGAAGGCGAGATAAGTCAGGTGCAAACCATCGGCACGCATCTGGTTTATCTTGTTGAAATTAAAAATATCATCCTCAGTGAAGAGGGCCACGGCCTGATCTATTTCAAACGCCGTTTCCACCCGGTAATGATGGAGCCGGAAGCAGCCGTGTGATCCCCTCTCGCGCTGGCCCTCCTGAGGCCAGCGCGTCTTTCTGCAAAAATTCCTAAGGTTTCCGCTAAATCACGCCGTTATATAGCCATAAGAGAAATTTTCTGTGCCTGAATACTGACACGCTGTGTCAGTGCTACCCGCATCATTCAGCGCATACCCTAATATACAGGAAGACTTTATGGCTAAAACGACGCGGAGCCGCTCGGCTGAACGTCTGGTCGATATTCTCCTTGAGCTACATTTAAACGGTGTGATAAACCGCAGTGCGCTGATGGAGAAATTTAATATTACCGAGCGTACCGTCTACCGGGATTTAAATGCGCTCTCCCCGATTGTGGAACATACCGGAAACGGGCTATATCGGCTGATCCATTCCGCGCAATCGCCCGGCGGACAAGGATTACACCATACCCTTGCTAACTTCCTGAATGCTGATAGCTTTTTCCCCGAAAGAAACGCGGAGTTTTGGGAGAAACTCGAAAACCGCGTTGACGAAAATCATATTCTTATTCTCGCCAACGAGGCGGAGCACACGGCGGAACGTGATATTCGTCGCCATTTATCCAACATTGAAAAATCGATTAAAAACTGTAATGTTTGCCAGATCGTTTATAAAGGCAAAACCCGGCTGATTAACCCCTATAAACTCATTAACAAAAAAAATATATGGTATTTACAAGCTACCGAAAATAGCCGGTTAAAATCCTTCTCATTGAGTCAGATTCGCTGGCTTGATATTCAGAAACGCACCTTTACGCCGGACGAAAATGTGATCGGGCTGTTGGAAAAAAACCTCGATCCGTGGGTATCGGAAGATACTTTCGAGGTGAAAATATTTATTAAGGATAATATTTCACACTACTTCCTGCGCCGCGATCTCCTCCCGGCACAAGAGCTGCTGGAGGAGCAACACGACGGCGTGACGCTGCGCTGTCAGGCAGCACATGAAAACCAGATCCTGCCGCTGCTGTTCTACTGGTTACCCAACATTCAGATCCTGGAGCCAGCCTGGCTTAAGGAAAAGCTGGTTAAAACGCTGGAAGGCTACCTGGCGGGGAGCGCAGCCACGGTAACCGGGTGATCTGTATCACATTATTTCTCCCGCTGGCGGCGAGCCTGAACCACTCGCCGCCCCCTTTGACCGCTCACCAGGCACTTTCAACCACTCACCCATTTTCTCCCCTTTACGCGCGCAAGCTTCTGGCACGATCGCTCCAGCATTACTCAATACCTCCTCACAACGAACCCTGACCCTTTTTTCTTTACATAAAAAACCAGGTCTTACTATGGATACTAAAAAACTACTGAAGCACGTGCCCTGGGCCTTACTCGGGATCCTCGGCGCTTTCTGTCTGGCGGTTGTCGCATTACGCCGGGGCGAACACGTAAGCGCCCTGTGGATCGTGGTCGCGTCGGTTTCCGTCTACCTTGTGGCTTATCGCTACTACAGCTTATACATCGCGCAGAAGGTCATGAAACTCGACCCGACGCGTGCCACCCCGGCGGTCATTAACAATGACGGCCTGAACTACGTGCCAACCAACCGCTATGTGCTGTTTGGTCACCACTTTGCCGCCATTGCAGGCGCTGGCCCGCTGGTCGGCCCGGTACTGGCCGCGCAGATGGGCTACCTGCCGGGTACCCTGTGGCTGCTCGCTGGTGTCGTGCTGGCGGGTGCGGTGCAGGACTTTATGGTGCTGTTTATCTCCTCGCGCCGTAACGGTTCGTCGCTGGGTGAGATGATCAAAGAAGAGATGGGCCGCGTGCCGGGTACCATCGCCCTCTTCGGCTGCTTCCTGATTATGATCATCATCCTCGCGGTGCTGGCATTAATCGTGGTGAAAGCGCTGGCTGAAAGTCCGTGGGGCGTCTTTACCGTCTGCTCTACCGTGCCGATTGCGCTGTTCATGGGGATCTACATGCGCTTCCTGCGCCCTGGCCGCGTCGGCGAGGTGTCGGTCATTGGTATCGTGCTGCTGGTTGCCTCAATCTACTTCGGCGGTGTGATTGCGCACGACCCGTACTGGGGTCCGGCGCTGACCTTCAAAGACACCACCATCACCTTTGCCCTGATTGGTTACGCGTTTATCTCTGCCCTTCTGCCGGTATGGCTGATTCTGGCTCCGCGTGACTATCTGGCGACCTTCCTGAAAATCGGCGTCATCGTCGGGCTGGCGATCGGTATTGTGATCATCAACCCTGAACTGAAAATGCCGGCGGTGACCCAGTACATTGACGGTACCGGTCCGCTGTGGAAAGGCGCCCTGTTCCCGTTCCTGTTTATCACCATCGCCTGTGGTGCCGTTTCTGGCTTCCACGCGCTGATCTCCTCCGGCACCACGCCGAAGCTGATGGCCAACGAAACCGACGCGCGTTTCATCGGTTACGGTGCCATGCTGATGGAGTCCTTCGTGGCGATCATGGCGCTGGTGGCTGCGTCTATCATCGAACCGGGTCTTTACTTCGCGATGAACACCCCGCCGGCAGGCCTGGGCATCACCATGCCAAACCTGCATGAGATGGGCGGTGACAACGCGGCGCTGATTATGGCGCAGTTGAAGGACGCCAGCGCCCACGCGGCGGCGACCGTCAGCTCCTGGGGCTTTGTGATTTCGCCTGAGCAGATCATGCAGACCGCGAAAGACATCGGCGAACCGTCCGTGCTGAACCGCGCCGGTGGCGCACCGACGCTAGCGGTAGGTATTGCACACGTGTTCCACAAAGTGCTGCCATGGGCGGACATGGGCTTCTGGTACCACTTCGGTATTCTGTTCGAAGCGCTGTTCATCCTCACCGCGCTGGACGCCGGTACCCGTGCAGGCCGCTTTATGCTGCAGGATCTGTTGGGTAACTTCGTGCCGTTCCTGAAGAAAACCGACTCGCTGGTGGCGGGCGTGCTGGGTACTGCGGGCTGCGTTGGCCTGTGGGGTTACCTGCTGTACCAGGGCGTTGTTGACCCACTCGGCGGCGTGAAGAGCCTGTGGCCGCTGTTCGGTATCTCTAACCAGATGCTGGCAGCCGTTGCCCTGGTGCTCGGCACCGTGGTACTGGTGAAGATGAAACGCACCAAATACATCTGGGTCACCGTGGTGCCTGCGCTGTGGCTGCTGCTCTGCACCACCTGGGCGCTGGGTCTAAAACTGTTCAGCAGCAACCCGCAGCTGGAAGGCTTCTTCTACATGGCTAACCAGTACAAAGCGAAAATTGCCGCCGGTGGCGCGGATCTCACCGCCCAGCAGATTGCCAACATGAACCATATCGTGGTGAACAACTACACCAACGCGGGTCTGAGCATTCTGTTCCTGGTGGTGGTGTACAGCATTATCTTCTACGGCATCAAAACCTGGATGAAAGTGCGTAACGCTGAAGGTCGTACGGACAAAGAGACCCCGTACGTGCCGGTACCGGAAGGCGGCGTGAAGACCTCTTCGCACCATTAATCTACTAATACCCCTCACCCCAGCCCTCTCCCCATAGGGGAGAGGGTGTAAAAGTTCCCTCTCCCCTATGGGGAGAGGGTTAGGGTGAGGGGCTTTTCCTGTCTGGAATCCACAATGTTTGGTAACTTAGGCGAAGCAAAAAAATACCTCGGTCAGGCAGCGAAAATGCTGATTGGCATTCCGGACTATGACAACTACGTTGAGCATATGAAAACCAACCACCCGGATAAGCCCTACATGACCTACACTGAATTCTTCCGCGAGCGTCAGGAAGCGCGCTACGGCGGAAGTGGAGAAGGCGGCGTCCGCTGCTGCTAAAGGAGAGACCATGACCCCGATTGCCGTCACCCTGTTGACCGGTTTCCTCGGCGCCGGTAAAACCACCCTGCTGCGCCACATTCTCAACGCGCAGCACGGTTTCAAAATCGCCGTGATCGAAAACGAGTTCGGCGAAGTCTCCGTTGACGACCAGCTGATTGGCGATCGCGCCACGCAGATCAAAACCCTGACCAACGGCTGCATCTGCTGTACCCGCTCTAACGAACTGGAAGATGCCCTGCTGGACCTGCTCGACAGCCGCGATCGTGGGGACATCCACTTTGACCGCCTGGTGATTGAATGCACCGGCATGGCCGACCCCGGCCCGATTATTCAGACCTTTTTCTCACATGACATCCTTTGCCAGCGCTACCTGTTGGACGGCGTGATTGCCCTGGTCGACGCGGTTCACGCCGACGATCAGATGAACCAGTTTACCATCGCCCAGTCTCAGGTGGGCTACGCCGACCGCATCCTGCTGACCAAAACCGACGTGGCGGGCGAGAGCGTTAAACTGCGCGAGCGCCTGGCACGCATCAACGCCCGCGCGCCGGTATACACCGTGACGCACGGCGATATCGACCTGTCTCAGCTGTTCAACACCAACGGTTTTATGCTGGAAGAGCATGTCACCTCAAAACCGCGTTTTCACTTTATGGCGGATAAGCAGAACGACGTAGCGTCGATTGTGGTGGAGCTGGATTACCCGGTAGACATCAGCGAGGTCTCCCGCGTGATGGAGAACCTGCTGCTGTCGTTTGCCGATAAGCTGCTGCGCTACAAAGGCATGCTGTGGATCGACGGCGAACCAAACCGCCTGCTGTTCCAGGGCGTACAGCGGCTCTACAGCGCGGACTGGGACAGACCCTGGGGCGACGAGCCGCCGCGCAGCGTGATGGTGTTTATTGGTATCCAGCTGCCGGAAGAGGAAATTCGGGCGGCGTTTGCGGGGCTGAAGAGATAACCGCCCGGCATTCCCTCTCCCTTTGGGAGAGGGTTAGGGTGAGGGGTAAGAGATAAACTTATTTCACCGCCTCCGGCAGCGTCACAATCCACAGCTCACTGTCAGACTCCGGTTTCTCCAGCGGCTTCACGCTGAGGGTCGTTTTAACCGGCTTATCATCCAGCGTCAGCTTTCCTTCCGCGTTCACCCGATAATCCTTGAGCTTCTTGCCCTCGACCGGATGTTGCATCGCCACCTTCACGCCAAAATCGTTATCGTTCGCCACCGCCAGCGTTTTGCTGTCGATCAGCGCCAGCCCTTCAGCCTTTTCCTGCTGCCAGCCCAGGGCGCGCAGATCAACAACCTGCGTTTTCTGCGCAAGGGTAATGCCGCGCTGTGCCAGGGTTTTCTCATCATCAAACTCCGGATACTCGCCCGGCTTGTCGAAACCTGACAGGTCGCTCGCCTTACTGAGATCGACCTTGTAAATCAGGTTACGCATTCCGTCGTTTTTATCACTTCCCTGTTCGATCAGCAGGATGTGCTGGTTATCGAGCGCCACGATGTCGCCGATTTTAGCGTCGCTGTTTTTGCTGTAAGCCGCGCTGTCGATGGGATAACCGTACATCGCGGTTTTTCCGCTTGCCGGGTCAAAGCTCACCAGACGCGTAAACAGCGCCTTTTTCTTGCTCTTACCGTCGATATCCAGCGTACTTTGCACGGCGGCAATAATACGCCCGTCCGGCATACGGGTGAGGCCTTCAAAGCCGCGGTTCGCCTGACGCCATTTGAGGATATTCGGCAAACCGCCCGCAATTGCTTTTTCCCCTTCCGCCGCCTGCGGACCGTGGATCGCCAGGATTTTCCCTTTACTGTCGATGTTAATCAGAAACGGGCCATACTCATCGCACAGCCAGTAACCGCCTTTACCGTCCGGGGTGATCCCTTCCGTATCCAGCCCGCGATTATCCCCCTTCAGCCTCTTTAACGTGTCGCTGAAGGCCACTTCATTGGTGGATCCAATCACGTCGCTTTCCAGCGGCAGACCGTTGATCGCCCCTTTATCGTCATGCAGAGGACGGGCATCAATGGCCTCCGCTTTGCCGTTTTGTACACGAATCGTCATCAGCAGCGGCGCGAAATCTGGCGTAACGAAAATTTTGGCTTCGTTTTTACCCACTTTCGGTGAATCCGCGTTCGGACCGCGATCGGTAATGGTGGCGAAGGTCAGGGCATCGCCCTGTTTCCCGGTGAACAGCAGGCCAGAACCTATCCCAACCGGAAGGCCGTTCGGGAATGCACTGGCAAATGCGCCGGTGTAGTTCACGTGTGTGCCTTCTGGAAAACTGACGACATAGCGCTCAGCCGTAGGCTGCGCCGCGAGGGCAGAGAAAGAGAGCACACAACCGATTAGCACAGGAATAATTTTTCTTTTCATATTGTTAGCATCCATAAAGTGAAGCTCACACCGTAAAGAAGAAACGTGTCAGGAAAATGACATCGAATGGCAACATTGCGCGGGCCGGAGCGCCGAAGAAATGTAAAGCTCTGTTGTTATCTGTAACAGCGGAAACATTTCTGGAAATTATTAGAAACCCAATTAATTCGCTGCGAACCACTCTTTCTGCTCTCGTTCAGATTATGTTTAGCTAAAAAAATAAACACTTTCTAAACGCCAAATCATTACCCGTTGACGACCTCGCAACCCAACACTCTCGCAACACCACCAAATTAAAAAATTAACAAAACCAGCATAAAACGGCGACTTTCATCACATTTGCAGTCATTAACATCGCTTGTTAAGGTGCGCCCAGATTAAATTGATGACGAGGCATATGAGATGAAAAAACTGAATATCCTTCTGCTGACTGCGTTGACTGCTGTATCGGGTTCTGCACTCGCTCTGGGTGGCAGCGTTGAGCAGGGTAAAAACTTTACCAACCTCAACCTGGAGATGGGTAAATCCTCATCCGGCCTGTATGTGGAAAGCAACTGGCTGAAAAACACCGATGACGGTACGCAGACCGGCGGTGTGGGTGCAGGTTATAACCTGGGTCTTGGCCCGGTCATGCTGAACGCGGGTGCAAAAGCTATCTATATCGGCCCGAAAAAAGGCGATAACGGCGTGGCGTTCCCGATCGGTGGCGGCGTAAACGTTGCCCTGACCGACAGCATTCATCTGTATGGTGAAGGCTACGTGGCACCAGAAGGGATGAACAACAGCGTGAAAAACTACGTTGAAGCCAACGGCGGCGTAAGCTGGACGCCAGTTACACCTGTGACCCTGAAAGTGGGTTACCGCCACGTGAGCGTTGATGGTAAAGACGGTCGTCCAGGCCACACCCTGATTGACGGTGCGTATGTTGGCGGTGGAGTCACCTTCTGATGAAACACCGCATTACCGCGCTTTGCGTTCTGAGCCTCACGCTTCTGCTCACCGGCTGCGTCCAGTACAAATGGGTGAAACCGGGCGTCAGCGACGCTGAAATGAACAAAAAGCTCACGGAATGTGAAGCGCAGGCGCTGATCGATCTGCCCCCGGATAACGTCGTAACCGGTTCGGACTCGGAAAAAACGGATCTGAAGAACAAGAAAAAGGATATTTCCACGAGCTACACGGTTGAAGACGCCAATGAGGATCGCAGGGCGACCCTCGTAGACAGCTGCATGTTCAAAAGCGGCTGGGATAAAATTGAAGTGCAATAATCTCTAAAAAACCTGCCTACTGGCAGGTTTTTTATTGCCGCTTACTTACGCACCACCACCAGCTTCTGGTTCACAAACTCTTTGATCCCCAGATCCGACAGCTCGCGTCCGTAACCGGAGCGTTTCACGCCGCCAAACGGCAGCTCTGGCGCGGTATCGGTGAGCCAGTTGATATACACCATCCCGGTCTCAATCCGTGACGCCATTTTCTTCGCGCGTTCAATATCCTGACTGAACACCGCACCGCCCAGTCCGTAGTGAGAGTCGTTCGCCAGGGCGACCGCCTCGTCATCGTTTTTCACCACATATATCTGCGCCACCGGGCCGAAGAACTCCTCGAAGTACGCCGGGTTGTCGCGGGAGATATTCGTCAGGATCGTCGGCTCAAAGAAGCTCCCGTCGCGCTGCACCGGTTTACCACCATAGTGTAACGTCGCACCCTTTTTCACCGCCTCGTTGACCTGTTTTGTTAGCGTTTCGAGCGCATCTTTAGACGACAGTGGCCCAAGCGTGGTGCTTTCATCCAGCGGGTCGCCAATTTTCACCTGCTTAAAGGCGTCGGTGAATTTGCTCAGGAAGGCATCGGCAATTTTCTCATGCAGGATAAAGCGCTTCGCTGCGGTACAGACCTGACCGGCGTTGTTAAGTCGCGCATTCACGCCTGTCTTCACCGCTTTATCAAGATCCGCGTCGTCCAGCACCACGAAAACATCGTTACCGCCCAGCTCAAGGGTGGATTTCTTGATGTGCTTCGCCGCCTGCGCGGCCACCACGCTGCCGGCTTTTTCGGAACCGGTCAGCGCGGCACCCTGGACGCGGTCGTCAGCGATGATGTTCGCCACCTGCTCAGACGAGATAAAGAGGTTGGTCCATGCCCCTTCCGGCGCCCCTGCCTCACGCACCAGATGAGCAAAGGTTTCGGCACAGTGCGGCACGATGCTGGCATGTTTAGCCAGCACCGGGTTACCCGCCGCCAGGTTAGGTGCCAGAACACGCATCAGCTGATAATACGGGAAATTCCACGGTTCCACGGCCATCAGCAAGCCGATGGGGTGATGCTCCACCCACGCTTCCCCGAGTTCAGACGGGTACTTCACCGGGGCCAGGAACTGCTTCGCGTTATCGGCATAGTAGCGGGCGATTTGCGCGCACAGCTTCACCTCGCCGCGGCTTTGTTCGATGAGCTTACCCATCTCCTGACTGGCAATTTTAGCCAGCTCCTCGGTGCGTTCGTCGATCAGGTCGGCAAGCTTATGCAGCACCGGCAGGCGCTGTTCAATGTCGCCTTTCGCCCACTGCGAATGGTAAAGGGCGTCGGCCGCTTTTAGCGCCGCTTCGATATCCGCGTCGGTATGAGAGGGATATTCTTTGATGAGCTGGTTGGTGGCAGGATTTACTGTCTGATAAGCCATATCGAATCTCCATGTTTTACCGCTTAGGGTAGTAAGGGTAGACAACATGACGGGTGATGGACGTAAAGTTGGGTATATCCGGAAGGTTCTTAGTAGGGCCAGGGCATGGTATAAAAATGTTCGTGACAGGAGCGCCTATGACCCATACCCGACACATCCGCCAGACCTTTAACCGCCTTCCGGGCCTTGAGCTGCGCAGCACGTGGCAGAGTACCGTGGCGTATAAACGTCATTGTCACCCCCAACTCTCGATTGGCGCGATAGTGGAAGGCCAGACCTGCTGCCGGTGCAATGACACGCAGTACATCCTCCACCCCGGCGATCTCATCGTGATCCCGGCGCATGTGCCGCACAGCTGCAACCCCGTTGCGGGCCAGCCCCGCAGCTATCATATGCTCTATATCGACACGGATTATCCCCTGGCAGAACAGGTCATTCGCGACAGCACGCTGTTTGCTCTTTACCTGAACGTTGTTGAGAACATGTCGGCTAATTCCCTGAACATGCTGATTTCTGCCCTTCCGCGCTGCGCCAGCCGCACGGGTGAACTACGTACAACCAGCCAGCACATCCAGCAGGCGTTTCTTGCCGATTTAACCAGCCCGCCGTCACTCGACGACCTTGCCCACCGCTTCTCGCTGCGCAAAGAGACGCTGATCCGCACCTTCAGGCAGGACACTGGCCTGACGCCGGGCAGCTTTCTCAACATCTCCCGCGTGGAATACGCCAAAGCGCGGCTCCGCGCCGGGGATGATATTGCCGATGTCGGCTACCAGAGCGGGTTTGCCGATCAGAGCCATTTTCATAAGACCTTTGTGAGCTATACCGCCGCCACGCCGCGCCAGTACGCCACGGGCCGATCAATATCGGACAATAAATAGCGTTTGCATCGCCGTAGTCTGACCTCGTTTTTTTACACAGAGGTTGCTATGGAACTGTTATTCCCTTCCGCTTTTCTCGCTCTGGCGCTGGCGCATTTTGTCGCCCTGTTAAGCCCGGGCCCGGATTTCTTCCTGCTGGTGGGCTACGCGGCGCGCTACCGGGTCCGCGGCAGCGCCGGACTGTGCGTCGGCATCGCCGCGGGCAACGGGTTGTATATCCTGCTGGTGATTATTGGCTGGAGCGCGCTGCGCCAGTTTACGTGGCTGTTTACCCTTATCGAGCTTTGCGGGGCGCTGTATCTGCTGTGGATCGGCTCGCATCTGGTGCGCAGCCGCCCGCAAGCGCTGGCGCTGAACGAAACCCATCAGCGCTTCCCTTCACTGCGTAAGCAGATCCTGCTGGGGCTCGGCTCGGCGTTGTTAAATCCAAAGAACGCCCTGTTCTATCTGGCGCTGATGACGGCGCTGCTGGGGCCAGACGTCACGCTGCTTCAGCAGTCGACCTGCGGCTTCTGGATGGTGATGGTAGTGCTGGTGTGGGATCTGGCGCTGGTATCACTGATGGGGCTGCCCGCGGTGCAACAGAGGCTCAGCCGTTCGCTGTGGCTAATTGAGCGCACGGCAGGGGTTGTGCTGATGGGATTTGGCGGGTGGGTACTGTGGCGGCTGCTGGAGCTGATAAGCTGAAATAAGGGGCAGCCCAACGCTGCCCGTGGTCTATTTTTTGTTTTGATCGCGCAGCATCGCTTCACGCAATATGGCGTTTAGCCGCGTCTGGTAACCCTTTCCAGGCCGTTTCAGCCACTCCATCACGTCGGCGTCAATGCGTACAGATGCCTGCGTTTTAAGTGGCCGATAGAACTTCCCTCGCACCGCCCCGGACCACTGTTTATCGTCCGTGGCAGGAATATCGCTGTAATCGATTTCTGCTTCTGGTTTTTCAGCTAATGCTTTTAGCTCAGCGTCACGACGAGCGCTAACCTCAGGCGAACTACCTCGTTTATGTTTAACGATGCTCATAACGGCTCCTCTCTTTACGGTCCGCCTTACGTGCGCTAATGATACGAATAATTTCGCCTCCGCTTTCGAAACGTACCGTATGTGCGACCAGGATAACAATGACGCCTTGCACAAGGCCGATGGTTTGCCAGCGAAACTCACCGTTCTCATAGCGATCCTGAACAGACAAATGATAAGGATCGTCGAAAACCAAAACCGCATCCTCAAAGCGTATGCCATGTTTTTGCTGGTTACTTTTCGCCTTATCGCTATCCCACTCATACTCCGTTGGCATAGTGTACCCTTCCCTGATTGTATATACAAAAAAGCATATACAAACTGCGCAAGGATTAAACCCATTAAGCAAAAGCGGTGTTTAATTTCGGAAGGCGGATTCCAGAAGCGAAGATGGTGTAACGCTCCCGTCTTTGCACTTTCCCCCCGTCTCCCTCTATCCTTAACCCATGGAAAAAATCGCTGAACTTAAACGCGCCAAGCTGCTGGCGCTGTCGCTGCTGCTGATTGCCGTCGCGGCGTTTATCACCACCCTGTTTCTGCCGCAAACCTTCTGGGTGCGCGGCGTGAAGGCCATTGCCGAGGCGGCGATGGTTGGCGCGCTGGCGGACTGGTTTGCGGTCGTCGCGCTGTTTCGCCGGGTGCCCATTCCGTTTATCTCGCGCCATACGGCGATTATCCCGCGCAATAAAGACCGGATTGGCGATAATCTCGGCCAGTTCGTGCAGGAGAAGTTTCTCGACACCCAGTCGCTGGTGGCGCTGATCCGCCGCTATGAGCCGGCGCAGATGATTGGCACCTGGTTTAGCAAGCCCGACAATGCCCAGCGTGTCGGGCAGCATCTGATTCAGGTGATGGGCGGTTTTCTTGAGCTGACCGATGACGGGCGTATTCAGCGCCTGCTCAAACGGGCGGTGCATAAGGCCATCGACAAGGTCGATTTCACCGAAACCAGCGCAGTGATGCTGGAGAGCATGACCAAAAACAACCGCCATCAGGTACTGCTGGACGCCATCATCAACCGCCTGATCACCCTGATTCAACGCGACAGCACGCGGGAATTTATTTCAGACCAGATCGTCCACTGGCTTAAGACCGAGCATCCGCGCAAGGCGATGGTGCTGCCCACCGAGTGGCTGGGCGATCAGAGCGCGGAGATGGTGTCGAACGCGGTGAATACCCTGCTGGACGACGTCAGTCATGACCGTACCCACCAGATCCGCCAGGCGTTCGACCGCGCCACGCTGAAGCTTATCGACAACCTGAAAAACGATCCGGAGATGGCCGCAAAGGCAGAGAACATCAAGCATTACCTGAAGAACGACGACGCGTTCAACCGCTATCTGGGTGAGATGTGGGCTGACCTGCGCCAGTGGCTGAAGGCGGATATGCAACGTGAGGATTCCCGCGTGAAGCAGCGCATCGCTAACGCCGGGCAGTGGTTTGGTGAAACGCTACTCGGTGACGACAGCCTGCGGGCATCGCTCAATGAGCACCTCGAGCAGGCGGCGCACCGCGTGGCACCGGATTTCGCGGCGTTTCTCACCCGTCATATCAGCGACACGGTAAAAAGCTGGGACGCCAAAGATATGTCCCGCCAGATCGAGCTTAATATCGGCAAAGATCTGCAGTTTATCCGCGTCAACGGCACCCTGGTGGGCGGGACAATTGGCCTGATCCTGTTTTTACTCTCGCAACTGCCCGCCGTGCTTGCACATTACTCCTTTTTGGGTGGTGCAATGACGTAGCGCGTCGCCTCAAAGCGATTGAGGATCAAGTGCACCAGAAACACCATCGTCAGCGTCGCCACCAGGGAAAAGGTCACCGAGGTGATGCGGTAGAGATCGCTGAACACCAGGTCGCTGTCCGGGTGCATGTTCTGACCGAACATAATCCCGATGGTGGTGATGCTGGCAAACCCAACGCCGGCTCCCACCTTCTCCATCACATGCAGACGCGCACCAAACGCCAGCCCGAGGCCGATAAGCGGCATCATCAGTAGCATGTGGCTGCTGTGATCGTAGAGGATAAGCTGCACCACCAGAATATAGAGACAGCCCAGCACCACGCCAGCCACGCGCCAGATAGAGCTCATCACCGCGCCGCGATAGTGCATCGGGAACAGAATCAACACACCGGCCATCAGCGCCGAAAGCGAATCGCTCAAATCGCTTATCTGGAAGATGACAAAAATCATCGTCGCAACGGTGCCGGAGAGCAGAGACTCGTGTCGCACGCGGGCATCATCTTTCTCGATCAGCGGCGGCGGCTTGCGCGGCTCAACGTCCGGCAGGAGGTAGTTCATCAGCGCGCTCAGGCATACCGCCATCACACTCGCTTCAATGTTGGAAAACAGCAGCGTGTGCCAGTCGGTGGTGGGATAGCTCATAAAGTTGAGCATCACGCTCTGGCACACCACGCCCATCGACCCGAACAGGAACAGCGGCCCCTTACTCATAAAGCGAAAACGCATGACATACAGCGCAAAAACCACCAGCGTCATGATCACCGGCCATTGGGACAGATAGCCGATGATAATCACCATTTCGACGCAGTTTAGCGATGCGCTGAAGATAAACTGCTTCGCCACATGGCGGTTAAAGGCCGGCACCAGCGACAGCAGCATGATGGGGTAGACCACATAAAACACGCCGTAGCTGGTGTTATAGAAACTTGAAATACTCAGCGCGATCATCCCGGCAAAGACGATGCGCAGGGTCTGGCGAAAGTCATTGGCCGTATAGACGATGTTGCCGTGCGGGGTAAAGACCCGCGCCAGCGTGCTAATAGACATAGTGGAGCAGGCTCACCAGGTGGATTTGCATCCCGGAGAAGAAGCGCGCAAACGGCCCTTCGCTGTTGTAGAGCTGCACGGTGGCACGAGCGCCGGTCGGGAGCGGTTTCGGCAGCGTCTCATCCAGCGCCACGTGAATGCGCATTCGCTGAGCGTCGCGCACCCAACGGTTGGAGGTTTCCGGCGCGGACAGTTCGCCGCTCACCGCCTCCTGTCCGGCAAGGATCCCCGCATCGCTGCTGGTCACGTGGGCGCGGAAAACCTGTCCCGGAAAGGCGTCAAATACCACGGCGGCATCGGTCCCCTGATGGGTATGGCGTAGACTCTTCTCACGAAAATCGGCCACAATATCGGTCTGATTATTCACCAGCGCCAGCGCCGCCGAACCGGACGAGGCATAAAACCCGGGGCTCAACTGCAGGTTGCTGACCGTACCATCCGCCTGGGCGTAAACCTTCGTCCAGCCGAGGTTCAGCTCCGCCTCATCCAGCGCGTTACGGTATTTTTGCAGCGTCACGTTGCGGTGCTCTTCCCGCTCGCCGCGCTGGATGCGCAGGTTATGGATGTTCGCCTGAATCGAGCTCACGGACTGCTCGCTGCTCTGCCAGGTGGTACGGACCTTATCCAGATCCGCCTGCGAGACGTTCTGTAACGTGCTCAGCTTCTGGTAGCGGTCAAAGGTCACTTTGTCGTTACGCGCGGTCAGCACGGCGGTTTTCAGGCTGGCCTGGGCGGCGGCGATCTGCGCGTCCAGCTGTTCATTGGACAGGCGTGCCTGCTCAAGCGCGATTTGCGCCGCTTCCACTTTATTGCGAAACGGCGTGTCATCCAGCTCAAACAGCAGGTCGCCCCGCTTCACCTGGCTGTTGTTGTGTACGTGCACGGCCGACACATACCCGGAGACGCGCGGAGAAACCGGCGTCACCACGCGCATGACGGTGGAGTCTGGCGTCAGCGGGATCCAGATATCGGCGACGACAAAGTAGACAAACATCAGCAGGAAAGAGGCAATACTCACCCTTACCCAGCGGGCAAACTTTTGTTCAGGAGTCATTATTTTTCGGTCTTGTTATCTTCTTCGCGGATTGTCCGCAAATTGCAGGCGATTTGATTCAAGGTGGCGCTGAAAATTTCGATATGCTCAGGCGCGATGTTTTGCGATACGCGTGTCTGGTACGTCTCAATCACCTGGGTGAGCCTTTTTAGGATGGCTTTTCCCTCAGGCGTCAGCGTCAGAAGCCGGATGCGCTTGTCATAAGGCGATACGGTGCGCAGCAGGTATCCCTGCTTTTCCAGCTGTGTCAGGGTGCGCATCAGCGGCGGCAGTTCAATGCCCTGCACCTCCGCCAGCTCACTCACCGAGACGTTATCCCCCAGTTGATGAAGCTGCATCATTACCGTCCAGCTCGACTGGGTTAACCCGGTATCGAGAATGGCGTCGTCAATAACGGCGCGCCACTGGCGCACAATCATCGCCATCCGCATGCCCATCGGCCTGCGGCAAAACAGTTGTTCTTCACTCATGGGGGGAACCTCTCGAAACACGTCGTCAAGATAATAGTTATCATGGTAACTATCAAGAAACGCGAGGCGAAAGAGCAGGAATTGCGAAAGGATATCTCCCTCTCCCGGCGGGCTGAGGGTTCCCCATACAATAATGCCTGCACGGAGGACCCCCTCTCCCTTAAGGGAGAGGGTTGGGGTGAGGGTACAGCCCGCAGCGGAGTTTAGCGGCTAAAATGTCGGGTAATGGCGCCCTTCCCCAAAGCCGTAAGCACCACTTCCCGATACCCCGCTACCCGCTGGATCCAGCCCTTGCTTTCCAGATGCATGAGCAGCGCCGCACCGGCTTCACCGCCCAGATGAAACCGCCGCTCGCTCCAGTCCAGACAGGCGCAACAGGCCTTTCGCCGGGGATGGGTGCTTAACGGGATACCGAGTTTCAGAAACTGCTCCCGGCCATACAGGGTCAGTGCCGAACCGTCTGGCTCCAGCCAACTTTCGGCCTGCATGAAATCGTAGATCTGCACCGCCACCGCGCCCGCCAGATGGTCGTAGCAGGTGCGGGCTTCACGCAGGGCTTTTGGCGCGCTGGTTTCCGGCGGAGAAATGCGGTGCCACGACAGCCCCATCATCTGCTCCACCAGCTCCGCTACGTCATGCCCTGCCAGGCGATAATAGCGATGGCGCCCCTGCGACAGGCAGGTAATGAGCTTTCCGTCCAGCAGTCGCGCAAGGTGCCCGCTGGCGGTAGACGGCGCCACATCCGCCGCCGTACTCAGCTCGGTGGCCGTCCACGCCCGCCCGTCCATCAGCGCACAAAGCATTTTCACGCGCGACGGATCGGCCATTGCGGCTGCTACTGCGGCAATGGCCTGCTCCAGCGCTGCGCTGTTATCTGGCGGTAAGCTCGTCTTTAACATAGGTTGCCCAGGGTTCGGTGATTGCTGCGGCCAGCTTATCATTATCCGTCAGCAGAATGAGGTGATTCGCGTGGTCGCTGTACTGAGTAAGAATAGACACCCCGCGAGCCGCCAGTGCAGCAGCGATCTCCCCCAGTTCGCCGGGGCGTTCCTGCCGCAGTTTTCTGATGATGGGCCGACGAACCGCTTTCAGGTTAAATCCGGCCTCAAGCAGAACATGGCGGGCTTTTTCGCCGTCTTCCACCAGAAAATGCGCCTCAACGCCGAATACACCACCGCCTTCCAGCCCAATCCCCTTGCAGCCCAACAGCTGACCAAAGCGTGCCAGTTCACCCGGCATATCGTTAAAAATCACATGAACATCATACATCCGCGTGCCCTCCGTTTTCGGCGCTGTATTCCCGCACCAGCTGTGCCACCCGAATGCGGTAGTACGTAAAAATCGACTCCCGCCCCTCGGCCTGCGCGGCCTGATGAAAAACGTTCTGCTTCCAGTTGCGGATAGCCTCTTCGTCCCGCCACCAGGAGAGCGAGAGAATTTTGCCGTCGGAGGTCAGGCTCTGGAAACGTTCGATATCGATAAAACCGTCAATATCCGCCAGCAGAGGTTTAAGTTCGGCCGCGAGCTGCAGGTAGCGCGCCTGATGCGCCGGCGCGGCTTTGGCTTCGAAAATGACTGCGATCATGAAGGTCTCTCCGTTGTGATGGTGTGAAGAGAATGCAGGACAGATGACAAGGATGCTTCGGTATGGAGCGAAGTGTTGTGCCGGATGGCGCTGCGCTCAATTTCCCGTTGAAATCCGATGATGACAGACATATGATTTATGTACGGCAAAATTCCGTACATAATATTACTATGCAACCGGGGTATTAACCCCAGGTCACGATGAAGAGCGAATCATGTCAGCACTAAAGAAACAGCGCATCGATCTACGCTTAACCGAAGACGACAAAAGCCTGATCGAAGAAGCAGCGGCAATGACGAACCAGTCAATTTCACAATTCATGGTAAGTACGGCCTCCGAACGCGCAGCAGAAGTGATTGAACAGCACCGCCGCCTGATCCTCAACGAGGCATCATGGAACCAGGTGATGGATGCGATCAGTAACCCGCCAACGCCAAATGAACGACTGAAGCGAGCAGCCAGGCGTCTCCAGGATCTGGAGTGATACGTGAATAACATGAAAATAGGGATTTTTTCAGATGACGTTGAGTATGATCTAAGCCATTTCGATTGCGGAGAAGAGAGCCTAAACACCTTTCTGACGGCGCACCTGAAACGCCAGCATCGTGGGAAATTTTTGCGGGGTTACGTTCTTGTCGCATCCGGGGAAAAGCCGCGGGTGTTGGGTTATTACACGCTGTCCGGGAGCTGCTTTGAAAAGGCGTACCTTCCTTCTAAAACCCAGCAGAAGCGAGTGCCTTACAAAAATGTTCCCAGCGTCACGCTGGGCCGCCTGGCGATAGATAAACGCTTCCAGGGGCAAGGATTGGGGGAGTTGCTGGTCACCCATGCTCTGAAAACGGTCTACCTGGCGTCTTTTGCCGTGGGTATCCACGGGATATTCGTAGAAGCGCTGAACGGCAGCGCCAAAAACTTTTACCTTAAACTGGGGTTTATCGCCCTTCAGGCAGAGAATGAAAATACTCTCTTCCTGCCGACTAAAACCATTGAAAGACTGTTTGCAGATTAAGCCTGTTTCTCACGCCCCGCGAACCGGGCGTGAGTAACACGTAATGGGTTTAACCCACAATCGACTTCGGCTCCATAAACGCCCCAATTCCCCATTCGCCCATCTCGCGTCCCACGCCGGAGTGTTTAAACCCGCCAAACGGGGCTTTTGGCTCATGCGCGAGGGTGTTCACCAGCACGCGCCCGGAAACAATCTGCTGCGCCACGCGACGCGCACGCCCGGTGTCACGCCCCAGCACCATCGCGCTCAGGCCGTACTCGGTATCGTTGGCAATCGCGACAGCCTCCGCCTCGTCCTGATAAGGAATAATGCACAGCACCGGGCCAAAAATTTCCTCACGCGCGATGGTCATCTGGTTGTTCACATCAGTAAACAGCGTCGGGCGCACAAACCAACCGTCCCGCGTCCCGTCCGGTCGCCCTTCGCCGCCCGCCAGCAGTCTCGCGCCTTCGTCGAGCCCTTTGCGAATATACCCCTGCACCCGCAGCCACTGCTTTTCGCTGACCATCGGGCCAATCTCTGTCGCGCTTTCGCGCGGGTCGCCGGATTTCACCGCCGCCACCGCCTGCGCCAGGGCGATTTCCATCTCGGCCTTGCGCGACTGCGGCACCAGAATACGCGTGCCGGCCACGCACGCCTGCCCGCTGTTCATAAACCCGGCCTGAATCACCAGCGGGATCGCCCGTGCAAGATCGATATCATCCAGCAAGATCGTCGGCGATTTACCGCCTAACTCCAGCGTGACGCGCTTAAAACCCTCCGCCGCGTTACGCAGGATCGCTTTGCCGGTATTCGTCGATCCCGTAAACGAGATTTTCGCCACGTCCGGGTGGCGGCTAATGGTCTCCCCCACCGTCTCGCCGCGCCCGGTGATGATATTAAACACGCCCGCTGGCAATGCGGCATCACGCAGCGCCTCGGTAATAATCTGCGTTTGCAGGGCGCTCATTTCGCTGGGTTTGATCACCGCCGTGCAGCCCGCCGCGAGCGCCGCCGCCAGTTTGCCGCAGATAAACCCCGCATCGCTGTTCCACGGCGTGATCAGACCCGCTACGCCTAGCGGCGTCATCTGCACCGATGCCGCCCCCGCTGAAAATGAAAATTCAAACGCCTCCAGGGCCTCAATCGCCTGGGCAATGACATCTGCCGGATAACTGGCCATCCACGCCGAGCGCGCAGCCGGTGCGCCGTACTCTTCGATTATCGCCTCCAGCAGCTGATCATGACGGGCGGCAACAGCGGCATGCATACGTGTTAACGCAGCAATCCGTTCCTGTTTTGTGGTTTGCGACCACGCCGGAAATGCCGCTTTGGCGGCCGCAATGGCGCGTTCAGCGTCGACCTCATCTGCCAGACGCACCTGCCCTATGACCTGTGCCGTCGCCGGGTTGTATAAATCAAAACGCTCGGTGCCGTGCGGGGTAACAAATTCGCCGTTGATAAAAATCTGTTCGATGTGGTGCATATAAACCTCCTCAGGCTGTGTGGACACAGTCTGGCACGACTACTCCGTTGCGATAATCCACGCTATGCTGCAAGGGTTGTTTCGATTTTCAGGATAATCTATGCATCGTTCAGGTTTGACAGAGCTGGAAGTGGTGATGGCGGTTGTACGACGCGGCAGCTTTCGCGGTGCCGCCCAGGAGCTGGGCATGTCTGCCACGGCGGTGAGTAACGCCATCGCCGGGCTGGAGAGCCGCCTCGAGACGCGTCTTTTTAACCGCACTACCCGCAGCGTGGCGCTCACCGACGCCGGGCAGCGTTATGTGGCGCGCATCGGTCCGGCGCTGCAGGAAATTCGTCAGGCCGGGGAAGAGATCCACAGCGACACCGGCGAACCCGCAGGCACCCTGCGCCTGAACGTGCCGAACAATATTGGCTCCCTGTTTCTGGACCAGCTGCTGATCGACTTTATGATCCGCTACCCGAAAATGCGCGTGGAAACGGTGAGCGAGGCGCGAATGATCGATATCGTCGCCGAAGGCTACGACGCCGGGATCCGCCTTGAAGAAGCGGTGCCGCAGGACATGATCGCCGTACCGCTGACCGGAGAGATCCGCCAGCTCGTGACCGCCACACCGGACTATTTTGCCCGCCACGGTATACCGCAAACGCCGGAGGATCTGCTGTTGCATCAGGGGATCGGGATGCGCATGGCCCACGGTGGGATCTACCGCTGGGAGCTGGCCCGTCGGGGAGTCCAGTATGCGCTGGCCGTGCCGCCGCGTTTTGCGACATCCGATCTTTTTGCCTCGATCCGCGCGGTCAAAGCAGGGCTGGGGATTGGCTTTTTGCCGGAACTCTATATCCGTGACGAACTGAAAAGCGGGGAACTGGTGAGCGTGTTAAACGACTGGACGCAGCCGTTTGCCGGGCTGCGTCTTTACTATCCGGGCCATCGCCACGTCCCGCCGGGGTTGCGGGCGCTGGTGGCGATGATCCGCGAGCGCGGGATTATTCCAGGTTAGCCTTGTTCAGCCCGTAAGCTGCGTCCAGCGAGCCGGGGGCCATGCGCGAGGTAATGCCTAAACGGTTCCAGGCGTTGATCGCCACGATGGCGAAGTTCAGCTCTGAAATCTCCACGTCAGAAAAGTGTTCCGCCACGCTGCGGTACAGCGCGTCGCTCACCCCGTGAACGCCAATCTGGGTCAACGCTTCGGCGAAGGCCAGCGCCGCTTTCTCGCGAGCGCTGAACAGCGGAGATTCGCGCCAGGCCGCCAGGTGGTAAAGGCGCAGTTCGCGCTCCCCGGCAATTTTGGCCTCTTTGGAGTGCATATCCAGACAGAAGGTACAGCCGTTCAGCTGGGAAACGCGAATGTCGATCAGGTGCTTCAGCGCCGGATCGATGGAGGTTTTCGCCACTTTCATGCTCAGGGCGGACAGCGCGTTGGCAAGGGCTGGAGTGACTTTATGGTGGTTTACGCGAGTGCTCATTGTCTTTCCTCTTATTTACACGGTATGTGTCATGCGATGAGGACAATCTACGCGGGTCATGACATAGTAAAAAGATACAAAAACCATAAAATGAGGTAGGACATGAAGCCGGGCTATCACGACATTTACACCCGCTATCGCGACAACATTACGCGCGGCGTGCTGAAGCCTGGCGATAAGGTGCCCGCCATTCGCGTACTGGCCGAAGAGCTCAAGGTAGCGCGCAAAACCGTCGAAACGGCGTATGCCATTTTAATCGGCGAAGGGTACCTGGTGAGCCAGGGCGCGCGCGGCACGCGGGTCAATCCCGATCTCTTGCTGCCCGCGACGCCGGCTCCGGCGGATCACACCACCGGTACACTCCCGGCATCGCTTATCAGCCAGCGTGAACGAGCGGGTTTTCTGCGCCCCGGCATTCCCTCCCTCGACAGCTTCCCCTATAAAAAATGGTTACTGCTGGCAGGCCAGGCGACGCGCTCGATGCGCCCGGAAGAGATGCTCAACCCGCCGGTGCTGGGCTGGTATCCCCTGCGCCAGGCTATCGCCCGCTATCTGAATATCTCCCGCGGGCTCTCGTGTACCGCCGAACAGGTGTTGATCACCAGCGGCTACAGCGGCAGTCTGCGCCTGATCCTCGATACGCTCGCCAGCCGCAGCGACAAAGTGGTGTTTGAAGATCCGGGCTATTTTATGGGCCAGCAGCTGCTTAAGCGGATTGTGCCACGTCTGCACACCGTGCCGGTCGATCGCTGCGGCGTCGACACGGAGTATCTGTTGCATCATCACCGCGACGCCCGTTTTGCTATCGTGACGCCCTCTCACCAGAGCCCACTGGCGGTAACGCTCTCTCTGCCGCGTAAACAGCAGCTTCTCGACTGGGCGAGCCAGAACGGGGCGTGGATTATTGAAGATGATTACGACGGAGAATTTCACTATACCCGCAAGGTGCTGCCGTCGCTGAAAAGCCTCGATCGCCATGATCGGGTGATCTTTATGGGCACTTTCAGTAAAACCATTATGCCCTCCTTACGCATGGGCTACATCGTGATGCCCGCCAGCACGGTTGAGGCATTTACCGACTGCGCGGACATCGTCGCCAGCGGCCAGCCGGTACTGACGCAAAAAATCCTCACCACCTTTCTCAACGAGGGTCATTTTTTCCGTCATCTTAAGAAGATGCGCGCGCTGTACCAGACCCGCCGGGAGTGGATGATTGCCGCCCTGCGTGAGGTATATGGCGATCTGTTTTTCACCGAGCAAAACGACGGCGGAATGCATATCGTGGCGTTTCTGGCGAAAGGCAGCAACGATCGGGAGGTGGCGTGCTGCTGGCAAGCGCAGCAGCTGCAGGTGAATGCCCTTTCAGAGTGGTATCGTGGGTCGGGCAAACGTTACGGGCTGGTGATGGGCTATAACAACGTGCGGTCATATCAGGAGGCGGTGGATTTGCTGGAAAGACCGAAGCGGCAGACACTTACGCTGTTGAGCTAAACATCGCCCGGTGGCGCTACGCTTACCGGGCCTACGGGATCGAGTAGGCCGGGTAAGGCGCAGCCGCCACCCGGCGGCGACGTGTCTCACACATCATACCGCGACAATCCAACGTCCTTGAGCTGCTCGTCGCTCATCTGGCTCAGAATGCGGCGGGTACGGTTGACGCGATACCAGTTACGCAGCGTTTTCGCTACCCACACAAACGCGATAAACGGACGTTTTGAACGATTTTCGTAGAATTCCATGATGCCCTCCTCACCGTGTCAGTGGGGTTATGATCGTGGAAAACGGCTTTAGCAATACAGACTCAAAAACAACTTTTGTTTAACATACAGATCCGCTAAAACGGTATCTGCATGCCGTTTTTTGCGGCAATCTATACTGGTTTTGTAATCTGTATGGTGACAACAAAGGATACAGCATGACGCGCTACCAACATCTGGCCAATCTACTGGCAGAACGCATTGAACAAGGGCTGTATCGCAGCGGTGAACGTCTGCCGTCGGTACGCGCGCTGAGCCAGGAGCACGGCGTGAGCATCAGCACCATACAGCAGGCCTATCAGATCCTCGAAAACCTGCAGCTCATCACTCCCCAGCCGCGTTCCGGCTATTTTGTGTCTAAGCGCAAGGCCCAGCCGCCGGTGCCGGCCATGACGCGCCCGGTGCAGCGCCCGGTGGACGTCACCCAGTGGGATGAGGTGATGATGCTGCTTGATGCCCGCGCCGACAAAGAGATGATCTCCTTTGGCGGCGGTTCGCCAGACGTTAACCAGCCGAGCCTGAAGCCCTTGTGGCGTGAGATGAGCCGCATCGCACAGCACAACCCCGCCGAAATGCTGAGCTATGACGTACTCGACGGGCGCCTTGAGCTGCGCGAGCAGATCGCCCGGCTGATGCTCGACGGGGGCTCCACCGTGGCGGCGAACGAGATTGTGATCACCAACGGCTGCCACGGCGCGCTCTCCATCGCCCTGCTGTCGGTCTGTAAACCAGGAGACATTGTGGCGGTGGAGTCGCCGTCGTTCCACGGCACCATGCAGATGCTGCGCGGGTTTGACATCAAGGCGATAGAAATTCCGACCGATTCGCAAACCGGGATCAGCATTGAGGCATTAGAGCTGGCGCTGGAGCAGTGGCCCATCAAAGCGGTCATCCTGGTGCCCAACTGCAATAATCCGCTTGGGTTTATCATGCCGGAGTCGCGTAAGAAGCAGGTGCTGGCCCTGGCCCAGCGGCACGATATCGTGATCGTCGAGGATGATATCTACGGCGAGCTGGCGGCGGAATACCCGCGCCCGTGGACCATTCACTCCATGGATATTGATGGCCGCGTGATCCTCTGCAGTTCGTTTACCAAAACCGTGGCACCAGGGTTACGCGTCGGCTGGATTGTGCCGGGACGCTACTACGACCGGGTGATGCACATGAAATACGCCGCGGGCGGGTTTAACGTGCCGGGCACGCAGATGGCGGTGGCGGCGTTTATCCGCGACGGCCATTATCATCGCCACGTGCGCCGTATGCGCCAGATTTATCAGCAGAATATGGAAACCTATACCTGCTGGGTACGGCAATATTTTCCGGCAGACATATGCGTGACGCGCCCGCAGGGCAGTTTTTTGCTGTGGGTGGAGCTACCGGAGAAGGTCGACATGGTGTGCGTCAGCAAGCAGCTGTGCCGGTTGAAGATCCAGGCGGCGGCCGGGTCGCTGTTTTCCGCCTCCGGAAAGTACCGCAACTGCCTGCGGATTAACGTGGCATTACCGCCGACGGATAAGCATCGCGAGGCATTGAAGAAGATGGGTGAAGCGATTGTGATTGCGATGGAGGAGGGCTAGTGCGGCCTGATGCCCTCACCCCGGCCCTCTCCCACAGGGAGAGGGAGAAAACCGCCGTTGTAGGCCCGGTAAGCGCAGCGCCACCGGGCAACAGGCCGCACTACTCGTCGAAGTACCAGTACCCCTGGTTAATCAGCCCGGTGAGCTCCTCGACAAACGCCGGGTTGTTCAGCGCATCGCCCAGCTCGGCCTGGCCCAGCTCAGTGTAGCGGCACAGCGCGTCCGCCGCCTTCGCGTCGACTGTCTCGAGCTGTTCACTGTTGATAAAGAAACTGCCGTTGATATTCAGCACGCGCAGGCCACTCAGGCGAGACAATCTCTCACCGCCCTGCAGCGCGTCCAGCACCTCCTCGGGCGCATACGGCGGCTCGGCGGCGGCGATATCCAGCTCGTGACGCGGCGTGGAGACAAAGCTGCCGAACCATTTTGTGAAATCATCCGGCTTACCGATCATGTCGATCATCATCTGGCGAATGCGATCGAGCTCGTACTGCTCAATGCGCCCAGGGTGTTCGCGACAGGTCAGATCCGGATCGCTGTAATGCTCCCCACCCAGATCGTTTTCCAGCGCGTAATCGGCAAAGCTGCTGATCAGATCGCGGCCGTTTGGCCCCCGGAAACCCACAGAGTAGTTCAGCGCGGTTTCATGGGTGAAGCCGTCGTGCGGGAATCCAGGTGGAATGTAGAGAATATCGCCGGGCGCCAGATCTTCGTCGATGATCGGTTCAAACGGCTCCACGTGCAGCAGCGCCGGATGTGGGCAGAACTGACGCATCGGCAGCTTGTCACCCACGCGCCAGCGACGGCTGCCCATCCCCTGAATGATGAACACATCGTACTGATCGATATGCGGGCCCACGCCGCCGCCCGGCACGGAGAAGGAGATCATGAGATCATCCAGACGCCAGTCCGGCAGCACGCGGAACGGGCGCACCAGCTCCGCCGCCGGCATGTGCCAGTGGTTCACCGCCTGCGCCAGCAGCGACCAGCCGGTTTCGCCCAGGCCGTCAAAGTGCTCAAACGGACCATTGCTGGCCTGCCATTTGCCGTTGAAATGGCTCACCAGACGGCTATCGACCTCCGGCTCCATCGCCAGGCCTGCCAGCTCGTCCGGGGTAATCGGGTCGACAAAATTCGGGAAGGCATTTTTCAGCACAACGGGTTTTTTTTGCCAGTATTTCTCAAGAAATTCCGGCCAGTTCAGGTTCAGTTGATACGCCATGGATAGCACCAGTGAGAGGGGAAACAGGCGCGATTATGGAAGAGAGAGCATCAAACTGCCTTGTCATGGGTCAATGTCATAGGCTCCTCAACGGACGGAATTTCCGATCACATCAAATTTTTTCCCGTATGCGCTTCAACAATGCGTAAAAACTCATCCCTATATGGACTGATTATTTTAGGATCCCACGCCACACAAATTTCCCAGTAAAGTGATTCCAGGTCAGGAGCAAATAGTCTTACTCCTTCTGGTGAAAAATGCCTCACGCTTTCAGGCAAAAAAGCGACTCCATTTCCACCCGCGATCAATGCCAATAGAGTTGGCATATCCTCTGTCACCGAGACAGGGTCAGCAATTAATTGGTTGGTAAAGAGAAACTGAGTAGTTTGTTCTGCAAGACATGGACCTACAGCAGGCGTCAATTGTAGTAAAGGATACTGAGATAGCACATCGCGGATATGTGTAATGTCGTTTTTATAAGATGATGGTATAGCCAGTATCAACTTTTCTTTGTACAACACCCTTGAGGCTAACTCATTACCAGCTGGCATCCGAAAGAAACCTATATCAAGAGCTCCTTCAAGTAGCATCTTACGCTGCACACTTGAGGGCAGATTACTTATATTTACCTCACACTCCGTAAATTTATTACGGAAGGTATTTATCCATAATGGTACTGTATGAAAAGTTGAAATACCAAAACCAAGCATAAGTTTTTCATGGCTATCGTTAAATAGCTTTTTAGCATCATTCAAAAAATCAGCATAAGTCTTAAGTAACTCATTTGCCTTTAAAAAAAGCTGACGACCAGGCTCAGTTAACATTGCGCCATGTCGACCGCGAGTAAAAAGTGGACCACCAATCAGAATCTCTAACATTTTTATCTGCTTTGATAACGCAGGTTGCGTCAAAAACAACAACTGCGAAGCACGATGATAACTCCCCTGCTCTGCAAGTGTTACGAACGCCCGTAACAACTTGATATCGATTCCTTTCATTTATCAAACCCTGAAAAAATGGAATTTTACAAGAACGCGTCATAAACACATTATAAAAAATACCTGTCAAACAGGAAACCTTATCTGATAGTAAGATTTTTTAATTCACAATATGAATATAAAGGAATATAAAAAATGCCAAATGTTGCTGTACTGACTAACGATCTACAGTATGAATTCACTTATAAGATTACTGATTCTGAAGAAGAACTCGCGCAAAAGTTGAAAGCTTTCAATGCCTTTTTAGAGGGTGTGAGAAAACAAAATCAAACGGTCATTCATCTGCAACTCATAAATGACCCCAAAGATCCGGCTGTTCAACGTCGCTATAAAAACCGCGCTGCGGGCATTCCTGCTTTAGCAGGAAGACCTGAGAATCAAATTATTAGTAGCATATGCCATTCATCAGACCTCATCGTTGTAAAAGGGCGAGATAGTGGTTTCTTCAACAATAACCTTGATGAGACGCTACAGGAGCTCGGAATCAAAACGGTCATCGTTACGGGTTTGCAAACCCATGTTTGCGTACAAACCACTGCAGCAGATGCATTTTTTCGCGGATACAACGTTTGGGTCCCGGAAGACTGTGTCTTCGCCCCTTCCTCAGAAGATACTGCCCGTGCTCTGGAATGGCTTTCTAATTATTGCGCTACTGTCGCCTCCTCCTCTGAGATTCTTTCTTTGTTAGAAAAACATGGCGATCTTCCGGAACGTAGTGAAAGGAGAAGCTAATGAGCAACTTATTAAAAACTGAAGGTAATACAACAGAGACCGTCGTGCTGGATCATGGTACTGGAGTTCGCTTAAGTCGTGAATTGGTTGAGTTGATTGCGCATATTCTGGGAGACACTTACCTTGGAACAATGGAAGATAGCGCGCTGCTGGAACTTCCTTCCCGCAAGCTCGCATTCACTACAGACTCTTTTGTCGTAACGCCAATCATCTATGGTAATGGCGACATAGGAAAAATTGCAGTATGTGGTACCGTCAACGATCTCGCTGTGAGCGGAGCAAAACCGCTTTATCTGACGCTAAGTTTGATCATTGAAGCTGGCATGTTAATGTCAGACTTGATCAAGATTATTGAATCAGTTCGTGAAACAGCTAAAGCAGCTGATATTAAGATTGTAGCAGGGGATACAAAAGTCGTAGGTAAAGGTGAAGCCGATCAGTTATTTATCAATACCGCGGGCATTGGTGTATTCGAAAATCCGTCGGTCTCAATCAAAAATGTACGTCCAGGACAAAAAATCATTCTTAGCGGATATATTGGAAACCACTCCATTCACCTGTTATCTCTCAGAGAAGGTCTGGGATTTGAAAGAAATATTATGAGCGATTGCGCACCTCTCAACCATATGATTCGATCCCTGCTCAATAATCTTCCCGCAGGAAAAATAGCATCCATGAGAGACGTCACGCGTGGCGGATTATCTGCCGTTCTCCATGAGCATGCCCGTGCTTCCGGTAGTGAGATTCGTTGCGAGAAGCAATCCTTGCCGATACAGCCTGAAGCAGCAATGGCTGCCAATATGCTAGGAGTGGATGTAATAAACCTTGCTAACGAAGGTTGTCTTTGCTTGTTCGTGGAGCCAGACATCGCAGATGACGCGCTTGCTCTTTTACGGGCCCATCCGCTCGGCCAAAATGCGGCTATTGTCGGCGAAGTTCTTCCAACCATTGAATCAAAAGTCACCATGCTTGAACCAGATGGAACACTATCAACAATTGAGGAACTTTATGGTGCTGAACTCCCACGACTCTGTTAATCAATTCGATGCTCTTTTAATACGGCGTTATCGCGTATGTGGCATCGTCCAGGGGGTCGGATTCAGGCCCTTTGTCCATCGCCTGGCACAGTTATTTGATGCTACAGGCTGGGTCCTTAATGATTCGGAAGGCGTATTAATTGAAATACAAGCAACACAAGGCAATCTTACCCGTTTCCTTGACGAACTGATATTAAGCCCTCCTCCTATGGCCAAAATTATCAGTATTCAGGAAGTACAGAGAGAAAAAAGCGAACAGCGGTATAAAGAGTTCAGCATTCGTCAAAGTCATCTTCTTAGCAACATGAATACTATTATCCCCCCAGATTCAAATGTGTGTAGTGACTGTCTGGAAGAAATGAACACATCAAACAATAGACGCTATAAATACGCGTTTATAAATTGTACGAATTGTGGACCGCGGTATAGTATCATTAAAGGGATGCCTTACGATCGGGAAAAAACCACGATGCGTGCCTTTTCTATGTGTAGCGCATGTAAGCATGAATATGATAATATTGAAGATCGACGCTATCATGCTCAACCAAATGCCTGTCCCGAATGTGGTCCACAATTACAATTAACCCAACGCGACGGCTCAATAATCGTTACCGATGATATTATCGATTACACCCTCACACGGTTACAAGAAGGAGCCATAGTTGCCGTAAAAAGCTTAGGTGGATTCCATCTCGTCACCGATGCAAGTAACGAAAAAGCTGTTCAGGAATTAAGAAAACGTAAACGCAGAGACTCAAAACCTTTCGCGGTAATGCTCTTAAATAGTGATACTGCATCACGTATTGCTTATATAAATGTGCAGGAGCAAGAAGTACTTGAAAGTTCACAGCGACCAATCGTATTGCTACGCAAGCGACACAATATGCTCGCAAACTCTGTTGCGCCTCATAATCCCAATATTGGCGTAATGCTACCCTCAACCCCGCTTCAATACCTCTTACTTAGCGACCCCAAAATACCAGCACTGGTGATGACGAGCGGGAATCGCTCTGGCCATCCTATTGTTTGTGATAATGCTAGCGCAATAGAACAATTAAGAGATATTGCTGATTATTTTATCCTTAATAATCGTGACATATATACACGTGTTGATGACTCTGTCGTTCGTGTTATGTCGTTACCAGAGGGAAGGCATAGTCACCTTTCTTTCATTCGACGCTCGCGCGGGTATGCTCCTTACCCCGTTCATCTGCCGTTTGACGTAGGTAAAACTATTGCGCTAGGTGCTGAATTAAAGACCACGGTGAGTATCGCTAAGGGTAAAGAGGTTTTCATCAGCCAACACATTGGCGATTTAAAAAATGACCAAACTTTCAATTCTCATATCGAATGTGTAAACCATTTGCAGAAATTGCTTGGCACAAGTGCTGACGCAATAGCCTGCGATCTACATCCTTCTTTTCGATCTACACGTAATGCACTAAAACAATCAAAATTACAAGTTATTCAGGTACAGCATCATCATGCACACATGGTGTCATGCATGGCAGAAAATGGGCTTTCTGGTAAAACTATCGGCGTTATTTTCGATGGTACGGGATATGGAACAGACGGCACCATATGGGGTGGAGAATTCCTTACCGGTAATGAAAAAAGCTTTGTAAGGGCTGCACACCTTAGTACATTCGCTCTTCCGGGTGGAGACAGAGCTGTTAAAGAGCCTATCAGGGTTGCTATATCGTTGCTAACAGCAATATACGGAGAACATTTAGAGGGCTTAAACCTTCCTGCGCTTGACGCGCTGTCGGTTCAGCAGATTAGCGTGTACGCTAAAATGGCTGCCAGACATTTCAACTCCCCTCAAACCAGTAGTATGGGCAGGTTATTCGACGGCATATCAGCGTTGATAGGTATTTGCTCGTATGTGGAATATGAAGCACAAGCTGCTATTGAGCTTGAAGCCTTACTGAACCGCGATCTCCACATGTCACAACCATTTTCATATTACATTCATGAAAGAAATGGTCATCTGGAAGTGGATTATCGTCCAATGATAAGGGAATTAGTTTCTGAACTTGCAACGACGGTACCTAATCTCACCCTTTTGAGCAGACGTTTTCATTCCACGATTGTGGACATGATCATCTCCGTCTGTAAGCGCTTATCAAAAGTGGCAGCAACAAGACAGATTGTATTAAGCGGAGGCGTATTTTTAAATGAATTTATTCTACTTAATGCTGTGGACGGTTTAAATGCCGCTGGCCTGAAACCTTACTTCCACCAGTGTGTTCCCACCAATGATGGTGGTATATCACTAGGGCAAATTGTCGTAGCGATGGGGAAATTACATACAAAAGATATTAATGTCAGGGAGAGTGAGCATGTGTGAATACGTAAATAATTTTTCAGCCGTATTATTTGACATGGATGGTGTGCTTATTGATTCAAACTCAGTCATTGAAAAAGGCTGGCGAGAGGCTGCGGAAATATTTGGCAAGACAATTTCTCAAGACGACATTATCAAGCACATACACGGACAGCCGGGACCTCATACTATCCAGGCACTTTTTAGTGACCTGCCTGGTGAAGCGCAGAAAAAAATTCAGGCTCACATTATTCACGTTGAGAACACAGCCGAATATGATCCTATTCCGGGCGTGGCAGAGCTAATCACTTCACTTGATTTAGCAGGGATCCATATTGGCATAGTGACTAGCGGTTGGAAAGCGAAAATTGATCGTGTGACTGCCATGCTAGGGGTGCAACATTGTGTTTCAGTTATCGTTGAGCGTGATGATGTCAAAAAAGGGAAACCCTACCCTGATCCCTACCTACTTGCAGCAGAACGACTTTCAACTCCACCTGATAAAATCATTGTTTTTGAAGATTCAAGGAGTGGAGTGACTTCTGCAGTGAGTGCTGGCACCTGTTGCGTTGGAATAGGTGGGATTGATCTGATTGCTAATGGAGCCAGGTGCGCTATCCCTGATTTTACAGGAGTAGAGGTATTAACTCGCATGGATAATAACGTCGCAATTTCATTGTGCCCAGGGCACGTATTAGTTGCAGAAAGATTTATTGAGTCTGACGAGTAGCGACATGCTTTGGATTTTCTTGCTCCCCTTGACCAGGGAGCAAGAACTTTCTGGCTAAAAAACTTAATCCAGCTTCAGATCGTCATAATGGGTAATCAGTTTACCCACAATGCCGTAATCCAGCGCTTCGGCCGGAGACATCCAGAAGTTGCGGTCGGTGTCTTTTTTCACTTTTTCCAGCGGCTGGCCGGTGGCGTCGGCGATCAGTTTGTTTACCCGGTCCAGCATGCGGATGATCTCGCGCGCTTCAATCTCAATATCCGTCGCCTGACCGCGCACGCCGCCCAGCGGCTGGTGGATCATAAAGCGGGTGTTTGGCAGCGAGTAGCGATGCTCTTTTTTCGCCGCCAGGAAGATGGTGATCCCGGCGCTCGCCACCCAGCCGGTACCGATCACGTGTACATCCGGGCGGATGAACTTGATGAAGTCGTGAATGGTATCACCGGCTTCCACGTGACCGCCCTGGCTGTTGATGTACAGTTTGATCGGATCGTTGCTCACGCTTTGCAGCAGGATCAGCTGGGTGATGACTTTCTCTGCCAGCGCCTGGTTGATTTCACCGGAGATAACAATCGAGCGGGATTCCAGCAGCTTCTGCTGCAGTGCGCTCTGTGTCCCTTCCGCTTTATCCTTATCGCCGTCTTTCAGTGTGTAGTACATTGTTATGTCCTCAGCATTTAGCGCTTAAAACCAGAGTGTAGCCTGTTTTACCCGTGAAAGTCCTCAGGCGCACACAATGCGAATGTCCTGGGCCGCAAACGCGTCGACAACGCCCTGTTCCAGCGCCTCTTCTACCACCAGCACATCAATGTCCTGGCACGTCGCCACCACAAAGCGCGCCACACCGGGAAGTTTGTCTGCCGTCAGGGCCACGATGGTCTGGTTGCTCTGGGCGATAACCGCCTTTTTGAATTCGCAGTCGGCAAAATCAAAGCCAGTGAGTCCCATTTGCGGATCCATCGCGCAGCCGCCAATAAAGGCCTGATCGAAGATAATGCCCTGGATCTGACCCGCGGCCGTGGCGCCCACCGACCCGCCGGATGCCCGCTGGATCTGCCCGCCGGTGATGATCACCTCGCACAGGGGATGGCGCAGCAGTTCCGTGGCGATGGCCGGGGAGTTGGTCACCACCGTGACGTTGAGATCCGCCGGGAGGGCTTTCGCCAGCGCCAGGTTTGTTGTCCCCGCGTCGATAAAAATGCACCCGCCCGCCTGAACCAGCGTTGCTGCTTTCTGCGCGATTGTGTGCTTTTCTGCACTTATTTTCTGCTCGCGGCTTAAAAAATTACCCGCATCCGGAAGCTGAAGCACCGCGCCGCCGTAGACCTTTTTGCAATACCCCTCTTTGCTAAGTTCATGTAAATCACGGCGAATCGTGTGCTCGGATACGTTCATCTGGCTCGCCAGCTCGGTACAGACCACCCTTCCGCTCTTCTGAAGGATCTGGCGGATCCGCGCTTGTCGCTGTTCAGGAAAAGCTGCATAATCGAGCATTGAAAGTCCTTTAAAAATTCTAATCGAGTATCAATGCGCATAATGTTGCATAACCGCGCAACACAAACAACGAGGGTTACAATGAATATTGCACATGTCGCACTCTGGACCCGCAGCCTTAACGCCCAGGTTCAGTTCTGGGAAACGGTGTTTAATGGCCGCAGCAACGCACGCTACGTCAGTAAAAATCGTCCGGGTTTTGAATCCCATTTTATTACCCTTGATGAGGGGCCGACGATTGAGCTGATGACCATTCCGGACCTGCCCGACGCGCCTGCCCACCCGGAATTTATCGGCTGGGCGCATATCGCCATCAACGTCGGCGGAAAAGCACAGGTGGACAGCATGGCGGCACAGGCCAGGGCAAACGGCACGCTGCTTAGCGCCCCGCGTATGACCGGGGACGGCTTCTATGAAGCGGTAATCGCGGACCCGGACGGCAATCGCATTGAGCTTGTCGGTGCATAAAAACAGCGTTTCGTTCCTTCACCGCCCCTGCTCCGGCTCGCTATACTTCATATGGTTATCATATTGTTAAATGATAATGATATTTAATGTGTTAAGATGAAAGTCAGCATAAACAGTCTCTTACGTAACCGAAGGGACGGTTTGCATCCTCGACATTTAAATCAGCACCGGGGCGGTGAATGGAACACATTGTGTATGTGGTTGATGACGATGACGCCGTCAGGCAGTCCGTGACTGGGCTACTGGAATCGGCAGACCTGAACGCTATCGGCTTTTCATCGGCAGAAGCATTTCTTCAGCACCGCTTCGAGGATCTGCCTTCGTGCGTGATCCTCGATATGCAAATGCCCACCATCTCCGGTTTTGAGGTAGCTGATGCCCTCAGGGACAGCGGGCGTGAGATCCCGATTATTTTCCTCACCGGCCACGGCACCATCCCGATGTCGGTTCGCGCCATCAAAGGCGGGGCCTATGAGTTTCTGACCAAACCGGTTGAATCCGCCGCGCTTATCGACGCCATTGAATCCGCGCTCCGGCTGGCGGAAAACAACGCCGTGCGTAATAAAGAGCACTACGCCCTGAAGCAGCGCCATATGTCTCTTACCCCGCGCGAACATGAAGTGCTCCAGCTGGCGATAAGCGGCCTGCTGAACAAGCAGATCGCCGCCGAGCTTGGGGTGAGCGAAATCACGGTGAAAGTCCATCGCCGCCGCGTGATGGAGAAGATGCAGGTGCGCTCCGTGGCAGAGCTGGTCAGGGTCGTGGAACGCCTGAGCAAAAGTCTGCCAACGGAATAACCGTTACCCTTCCTGTGCCGCAAGCGGCAGCGCAAAGGCAAAGACGGTGCCGTGCGGCTCCCGGCGGCGCGCGCTCAGTTTCCCGCAGTGCCGCTCAATGATGCTGGCGCTGATGGTCAGCCCCATCCCCATGCCCTGCGCTTTGGTGGAATAGAACGAGTCAAAAATCTTCTCCAGCCGCTCAGGCTCTATGCCGCTGCCGGTATCGGCTATCTCCACCAGCACTCTCCCTTCTGCATTGCTGGTGCTGATGGTGATGGTGCAAGAGCGATCTTTCACCTCGGCCATCGCCTCTACCGCGTTCATCATCAGGTTGAGCAGCACCTGCTGGATCTGCACGCTGTCGCCAGTGATAAAGCTATCCTGCGCCTTCAAAAGGTAATCGACGCTAATGTGTCGCTGCTCAAGCTCGCTGCGCGACAGCGCGATGATATGGTGGACCAGGTAGTGCAGATCGATGCGTGAGAAGGTCGGATCCTGCTTGCGCGTCAGGGACTGAATGCTGCGGATGATCTCCCCCGCCCGCGCCCCTTCAGCGGCGATCTCCTCCAGCCCTTCACGCACTTTATCCAGCCGGGCTGGCTCCCGGTTGAGCCAGCGCAGGCTCGCCCCGGCGTTGGAGACGATCGACATCAGCGGCTGGTTGATCTCATGGGCGATGGAAGAGGTCAATTGCCCGACGGTGGTCGCCCGGGAAACGCGCGCCAGATCTGCCTGCGCCACCCGCATCGCATCTTCCGCCGCCCGCTGGCTGGTAATGTCGGTGATGATGCCGTAATACTCGTTCACCTCGCTGCCCACGCCCACCGGATCGCCAATCCCGAGAATATAGCGGGTTGAGCCATCGGTACGGTTAATGCGGAACTCCGCCCGCATGGAGAGCCCTTCGCGTACGCTTTGGGTGACGATGGTACTGATCCGGGCGTAATCATCCTGATGCACAAAGGTCAAAAACTCCGCCATGGAGATCTTCTTTTGCTGTTCAGGCAGGCCGAGGATACGGGCGTACTCCTCGGAGATAAACATCAGATCCTGCTCCAGCTCCCAGCGCCAGCTGCCGGTGTGGCTGATCTGCTCGCCCAGCATCAGCGAAGTCTGGCTGGATCGCAGCTCTTTCTCCACGCGACGACGCTGGATGTTTTCCGCCAGCAGCTCGGCATACAGGCGCGCCGTCTCCAGCGAGACCGCCGCCTGCGCCCCCAGCAGGCTCACCACGCGGGAGTGCTCGGCGGTAAAGACCTCCGGCATCAGGCGATTTTCCAGGTAGAGCACGCCCACCAGCCGCGCCTGTTTGAACATCGGGACGCACATCACGGCCGCCCCCGAGGTCACGAGATAAGGATCCTGGCTGAAGGGGTGGAACTCTTCCGGCTTGCCGGTGCGGATCTCCTGCCCGGTGCGGATCACCGCCGCCAGCACCGACAGCGGCATATCGGTCGCCATCGGGACCTCTTTCAGGATCCGCACCCGCACGCCGTCGGTACTGGTCCACGCGCTGGCCTCGATCTCCGGGATATGGTTGTCGCTCACGCGCAGCAGCAGACCGCGCTGCGCCCCGGCCCGTTCAAGCAGCAGCGTCATCAGGTTTTCGATTAACCGCTCAAGGTTAATTTCTTCAGACAGCGCGCGTGACGCCTTGATCACGCTTTGCAGATCGCGAATCACTTCATTCTGCGCGAAAGCCACCGTGTCGTACGCGCTGGCCTGGGCGGAGCTCAGAAGATGCGGAAAATCCTGCTCAAGCTGGCGCACTTTTGCCTGTGCACCGGCGCGGCCCCAGGCGGCGATCGCCCCGCGGAAGTGGGCGTCCGATGCGGTCGGGTAGCCGCAGGCAAGGGCAAAGCGCCCTGCCAGCTCGTGGGCCAGCGCGTTCAGCGGATTGAAACCGCCCTCCCGCGAGAGGCGCACCGCCTTCTCATACTGCTCAAGCGCAATGCTGTTCATCCCGTCCAGACGCACGATTTCGGCGTAAATCAGCGCCTCTTTGTCGGCAAACGTGCCCGGATTAATCCGCGCCCAGAGGGCGATTTTGTCGTAGTGGGCGTGAATGCTGCGACGGTGATTCGCCGAGAAGGTCTCCGGCGTCAGCTGTCTGGAAAGCGACAGGGCGCTGTAGAGATGGTAATCCAGCAAATGAATGTGGCCAGGCGCAGACCACGCGAACCAGCCCGCCTGCTCCAGCTCCGCCTGCGCGGCGGCATACTCCCCGCAGGTAAAGTGCGCCATCCCACGGTATAGCCAGTACCAGAACAGCATGGTCGAGGTCTGCTCCGGGGCCTGCTCAGGCGCCGCTGGCAGCATCGCTTCAGGCAGCACCTGCGCGGCGCTCCAGGTGCCGATGACCGGCGTACGCAGAAACTCAACGTAGCCGCGCTGGAGCATCAAAATCGTTTCGATGTCCTGGAAGTGGGTTTTACGGACAAAGGCCAGACCGCGATCGATGCTGGTCAGCACCCCGTCCAGATGATCGCCCCGCGAGAGGAAGTTGATCACCTGATGGCAGGCCGCAAAGCAGGCCACCGTCATATCACCGTGAGTGACGGCGGCGGTAAAGCAGGCCTTGGCGCACTCAATGGTGAACGACAGCGGCTGGGTCCAGACGCTGAGCTGATCGAGCGGCAGCAGGGTTTTGGCTTCAAAGGCATCGTAGCCGTGACGGTTTACCAGCTCGCGGGCCAGCGTGCCGTACTGGAAACCAAGGCGATACTCGGCGTAGCGTTGGCCAATCAACACCCCAAACCAGGCCATCGCCGTGGTGGAGGCGCCGGTGATACCGTGGTCGAGGGTCAGGTGCATCATGCGACAGAGCAACAAAAAGTGCAGGCGCGGACAGATAAAGCTGGCGCAAATGCTGGCGCTATACAGCAGGTTCATCACCGCTTCGGTTTGCGGGTTGTCCATCTGCGAGAGCTGGACAAAATGCTGTTGCGGCGCGTCACCCACGCGGTTGCAGAAGTGTTTCCAGGCTTCGTCGCACTCGACGTCTTCCGGGTAGTGGCTGATCTGGATACCAAAAATCCCCAGCCAGCACAGCGCCGCCTCCAGCGCCAGACGGCTGTCGGACTGGCGAATGTAGACTTCCACCAGCAGGTTAGCCGCCAGCGCTTTTTCAGTCAGCCCGCCGGGGCAGCCGAGGATCGCGTCACACAGCTCGCGGGTTCGCTCCAGGTGGCCGAGCGCAAATTCACAGCCCGCCTCTTCGATGTCGAGCATAAAGTCAGACACCGCCCCGGCATTGCCCAGCGCTCTGGCGGTCTGAATGTAGCTCAGGGCCGAATGATAATCGCCGGTGCGCTTCGCCCGCCGTGCGGCCAGCAGGCTGAGCTCGCGGAACATCTGGCGCTGCGGCGCGGGCTGAATGCTGTCCAGCGCGGCCGTCACGTGGTGCACGGCGCGGAACAGCAGTTCGTTCCCCGCCGCCTGACGCGCGGCCTCGGCCAGCAGGCTGGCGGTGGTCAGGTGCAGGTGGCTCCTCTCACGCTGATCCAGCAGTGCGAAAGCAGCCTCCTGCACCCTGTCATGGGTAAAGGCATACGCTTTTTCCGTCAGCACAATCAGCTGCGCCATCACCGCCGGGTGGAGCGCATAACGGATTTCCGCCACCGACATCGCGACCACGCGGCACAGCATCTCCAGCTCGCCCGTGCCGCCAAGACAGGCAATGCTGCCCAGCAGACGACGCGTCTCGTCGGGCATCTCTTCGAGCTTTTCCAGCACCAGGGTGACGACATTTTCGGTGTAATGCCGGGCGCGGATCGCCTGCAGATCGTACTGCCATTTATCCTGATACTTGTTATGCACCACCAGCCCGTCATCAACAATGCGGCGGAAAAACTCATGCACGAACAGCGGGTTGCCGCCGGTTTTTTCGTGAATAAGCGTGGCGAGGTCGGTTGTTGTGGCGCTGCGCACGCGAAACAGCGTGCCCAGCCAGCGTGCTACCGCCTTCACCGTCAGCGGCTGCGGGATAATCTCGATGGCGTGTTGCGCCGACGCCGGCAGGCTCGCGAGCTGCTGCTGTAACGCGGGATCGGACAACGAGGCGATGTCCCGGTGCGCCACCACCAGCAATAGCGGAATGGCACCGCAGGTCGCCAGCAGGTGCTTCAACGTTTGCAGGCTGGCGGCGTCGCTCCACTGCAGATCGTCAAGCAGCAAGACCAGCGGACAGCCCTGCGAGGCAAAGGTTTTAACCAGCGCCAGCACCATATGGCTGAAGCGGGCCCGGGCATCAATGGAAAATGTATCTGCCGAGAAGCGAGGTTTACTCTCCAGCAGCAACCCCAGCTCGGGCACCAGGCTGACGGCCAGCTCTTCATATCCTTCCAGGGCGCGCGAGAGGCGGATTTTCCACTTCGCCACCTCTTCCGCAGGCAGCCCGAGCAGGTGCAGCGTCAGGGTGCGAAACGCCGAGCTTAATACGCCGTAGGGTAACGTCGGCGAAAACTGATCGACCTTGCCCACCGCCAGCAGCACCCTGCGCTGCTGCAACGTTTTTAGCGCCGTGGCGATAATCGAGGATTTACCGATCCCCGACGGCCCGCCGATCGTCACCAGCTCCGGCACAATGTTTTGCCCCACCCGCTCAAACGCGGCGATGACGTCGTTTGCCTGCGGATGCGCCGCAAACAAGGAGTCCGCCAGATGGATCGCCGGCGTCCGGTCCTGCTGGCCGGGCGTAAAGGCGACGATCTCGCCTTCGGAGGTTAACGTCGCCTGACAGCGTCGAAGATCGGCAATCAGCCCGTCGACGGTCTGGTAGCGGTTATCGGGTTGCTTCTCCAGCAGCTTGAGAATGATGGTCGACAGCATGTCGGGCACATCCGGGCGCAACACGGCGGGAGAGAGCGGCTCAGAGGCAATGTGATAATGCGCCCAGTTGGTCTGCTCGCTCTCGCCCAGATCAAACGGCAGGCGTCCGGTCAGGAGCTCATAAAGCACAATGCCGAGGCTGTAGAGATCGCTGCGGCAATCGACGGCCCGCTGTGTGCGGGTGGTGTGCTCCGGGGACATATAGGCGGGCGTACCGCCAGAGACGGCCAGCCGGGTCTGGGAAAAGGCCCCGGAGATACTGCATGAGAGGCCAAAGCTGCCCAGACGGCAGGTTGAATCGTGATGAACAAAGATATTGCCGGGCTTGATATCGCCGTGGATCAGGTTCTGCAGGTGCATCTGACGCAGCGGCGTGCAGATCTGGATCGCCAGCTCGATAAACCGGGCGATCCCCGAGATCGCCCTGCCCGCGCGTCGCGCCAGCAGCTCAAACGAAAACGGCGCATACACCAGTGCAAAACGCCCCCGGTACTGGGTGGAGGCCACGGCGCGAATGGCCCAGCTGTCCTGCAGGTGATCGCGCAACGCAAACTCATTTTTGAGCAGCCGGGTGGCCCGCTCTTCTTCTTCGTCGCTGACCGCGGTGGCAATGATAAAGGAGCCGCCAGAATGAGGATGTCGGGCGTTCATCCAGGAGATCCCGCCCTCCTGCGCCAGCACGGTAAAAATGACATCCTCTTTAAGGACAAAAACCCGCCCATCATGGAGATTTCCCTGGGCGGGCCAGAATGCAGGCAGCTCGTTTTCGTTCATCCGCGATCCTTATTGTCGGCGGGCCAGCTCCCGCTGAATATGATCCAGCAGAATATCGATGTTAATAGGCTTACGCAAAAATGCAGCGGCGCCCAAATCAAGAGCGTACCGCTGCATATTTTCATCAGCATGACCGGAGATAAAGAGTACGGGGGGAGGCGGGGCAGCCAGCAGCCGCAGCTTTTCAAACAGCTCCAGGCCGTTCATGCCCCGCAGCTTGATATCGGTGATCACCAGCGCCGCGCCGGACAGGGCGAACGGGTGGCTCAGAAACACCTCTGCCGAATCAAACGTGTCGGTCGCATACCCTTCCGACTCCAGGAGGTTACTCAGCCCGCTGCGGACAGAACGTTCGTCATCAATGATGGCAATGCGCCACGGCAGCGTCATGCTGTTATTCCTCAAAAAATCATTAAACGTCGCGGTTTTCCTTCACGGGCGCGGGAGGCGCCGTGCCGCTGATTTTCGGCACACACTCGTGACGAAACCAGTCCAGAGTCAGCGGTTCGCGATTCAGTATGCGACGTCCCACCGGGATCAGCTGTTCGCCCACCAGCATACCAAACAGGCCAAGCAGGGCGACAACCGGCGGTGCCGGAGAGTGGACGTTGAGCAGAGCGTAAATTACCCCAGCCAGCACGCCGCACACCAGCGAAATTATCCAGGCCTTCATGATGACTCTCCTGCCGGATGGTGAACCACTGCCGGAGCGCTGACCACGCTGTCACGGGCTAACAGATGGCGCGTCGCCTGCTCCCCGGCCAGCATCCCCAGCAGGCCAATCAGCGCCAGCGCGGGCGGCGCGGGGGAGCGTACCTTCAGCGCGGCATACATCAGGCCGATCAACACGCCTGCCGCAAGGGATATCAACCCTGTACTCATAGAGAACTCCAGAAAGCAGTCAGTGGCAGGCCGGATGAGGGACCAGCCTGCCGCCGGGACTTAGCGGGCCGGGACCGGCGCTAAGGTACGGTGCTCGCTCTTCTGACGAGACGGCGCTTTGTGCACCATGGTGTAAGCGTAATCCACGCCCATGCCGTACGCGCCGGAGTGCTCGCGCACGATATCCATCACCGCGGTGTAGGTCTCTTTACGCGCCCAGTCGCGCTGCCACTCCAGCATCACCTGCTGCCAGGTCACCGGGATCACGCCCGCCTGGATCATGCGCTGCATGGCAAAGTCGTGGGCTTCTTTGGTGGTACCGCCAGACGCGTCCGCCACCATATAAATTTCGTAGTCGCCTTCCAGCATTGCGCACAGGGCAAAGCTGTTGTTACACACTTCGGTCCACAGACCGGCAACCACCACCTTCTTCTTGCCGTTGGCTTTCAGCGCGTCGCGCACCTTCTGGTCATCCCAGGAGTTCATGGAGGTACGCTCCAGAATGTCCTGGCCCGGGAACACGTCCAGCAGCTCCGGGTAGGTGTTACCGGAGAAGCTTTCAGTCTCTACGGTGGTGATGATGGTCGGGATGTTGAACACTTTGGCCGCTTTCGCCAGCGCCACGGTGTTGTTTTTCAGCACCTGGCGGTCAATAGACTGCACGCCAAACGCCATCTGTGGCTGGTGGTCGATGAAAATAATCTGACAGTTCGCAGGGGTTAATACTTCGAGCTTTGAAGAGGTCATAGCATTTTCCAGTGGTTAAGGGTGAAATCGCCGTGAGTGCCACGCCGATAAAGTCGCCCCCATCCTGCGGCCTTCTGCGCCTGTGCGTAATTATCTCTTCGTATAGTTAACCTTAGGTATAGTTATACTTTGGTATACCTATCCTATTGTATAACTGGATCTTTGCCGAAACCGGTTCCCATAATCCTGACCATTCCCCTCTCAGTCAGGAGCAGTTATGGTTACCCTTGGAAAAGCCGATCTCATTCTGGTTAACGGCCAGTTTCACACCGTCGATCGCGAGAATCCTGTGGCGGAAGCCGTCGCCGTGCGCGACGGAAAATTTCTGGAAGTGGGTACCGTCGCCGAGGTGATGCAACACCACTGCGACGGCACAAAAGTGGTGGATTTAAAAGGCCACACCGCCATCCCCGGCCTGAACGACTCCCACCTGCACCTCATTCGCGGCGGGCTGAACTACAACCTTGAGCTGCGCTGGGAAGGCGTGCCGTCTCTGGCCGATGCCCTGCGGATGCTGAAAGAACAAGCCCTGCGCACGCCATCGCCACAGTGGGTGCGCGTGGTGGGCGGATGGAGCGAGTTCCAGTTTGCCGAACGCCGCATGCCAACCCTGGACGAAATTAACGACGCCGCGCCGGACACCCCGGTCTTTATCCTGCATCTCTACGACCGCGCCCTGCTCAACCGCGCCGCGCTGAAGGTGGTTGGCTACACCAAAGACACGCCAAACCCGCCGGGCGGCGAGATCCAGCGCGACGCCAACGGCAACCCGACCGGGATGCTGATCGCCCGTCCGAACGCCATGATCCTCTACGCCACGCTGGCCAAAGGGCCGAAGCTGCCGCTGGAGCAGCAGGTTAACTCCACCCGCCAGTTTATGCGCGAGCTGAACCGTCTGGGGCTGACCAGCGCCATCGACGCGGGCGGCGGCTTCCAGAACTACCCGGAAGATTACGAGGTGATTGCCGAGCTGCACGAGAAGAAGCAGATGACCGTCCGCATCGCCTACAACCTCTTTACCCAGCGTCCGGGCCACGAGCTGGAAGACTTTGAGAAATGGACCGACATGCTCACGCCGGGCCAGGGCAGCGACTTTTTCCGCCATAACGGCGCGGGCGAGATGCTGGTCTTCTCCGCCGCCGATTTTGAAGATTTCCTCGAACCACGCCCGGATCTCGCACCAGGCATGGAGGATGAGCTGGAGCGCGTGGTGCGCCATCTGGTAGAGCACCGCTGGCCGTTCCGCCTGCACGCCACCTACAACGAGTCCATCAGCCGCATGCTGGACGTGTTCGAAAAAGTTAACCGCGATATTCCGTTCAACGGCCTGCACTGGTTCTTCGACCATGCGGAGACTGTCACCCGGGCCAACATCGACCGCATTAAAGCGCTCGGCGGCGGCATTGCCGTGCAGCACCGTATGGCCTTCCAGGGCGAATATTTTGCCGAGCGTTACGGCATTGAAGCCACCCGCCATACGCCACCGGTGGCAAAAATGCTGGAGACCGGCGTACCGGTGGGCTTAGGCACCGATGCCACCCGCGTGGCGAGCTACAACCCGTGGACCGCCCTCTACTGGCTGGTCTCTGGCCGTACCGTCGGCGGGATGCAGATGTACGATCACAGCGCCCGTCTGGATCGCGACACCGCCCTGATGCTCTGGACCCAGGGCAGCGCATGGTTCTCCAGCGAACAAAACCAGAAGGGGCAGATCAAAGTCGGCCAGCTCGCCGACCTGGCGGTGCTGAGCAAAGACTACTTCCGCGTGCCGGAAGAGGAGATCAAAGGCATCGAATCCGTCCTGACGGTGGTCAACGGCGATATCGTTTACGCCGCAGGTACCTTTGGCCCGCTGGCCCCGCCAGCCATTCCGGTTCTGCCCGAGTGGTCCCCGGTGGTGAAGGTGCCGGGCCACTACCGCAGCGCGCCGCCGCAGGCCACACGCGTGGGTATGAACGCCGTCCACCACTGCAGCGGCCCGTGCGGGGTGCACAGCCATCAGCATGATTTTGCCCGCACGTCAGAGATACCGGTGTCGGACGATAACGCATTCTGGGGGGCGCTGGGCTGCAGCTGCTTTGCATTCTGATGAAAAACACCTTTGCTCCGCCCCGGGTCGACCTGGGGCTGTTTTTTCTGCGCCTGACCGGCAGCCTGCTGTTGCTGTACGTGCACGGCCTGCCGAAATTGCTGCACTTCAGCGAAGAGCTGACGCGCATTGAAGATCCGTTCGGCTTCGGGCCCTGGGCGAGCCTGATCCCGGCGATTGTCGCCGAGGTGATCTGTCCGCTGTTTATCATTGCGGGTGTCTACACCCGCCTGGCGTGCCTGCCGATTATTGCCGTGCTGCTGGTGGCGATGCTGGCGGTTCACCCGAACTGGTCGATTGCCGAAGGGCAGTTTGGCTGGCTGCTGCTGATTATCTTCACCACCCTTGCCCTGACCGGGCCGGGCCAGTGGCGGCTGCAGCGTAAGGTAACGGAGAAATTTGCATGACCCAGGTTAACGACGTTCGTGACGCCCACGTCGAAACGACGCCCGCACCGACGGTTTCGCCCTGGCAGCCGCTGAGCCAGCCGGTGTTCCGCATGCTGTGGATCGCCACGGTGGTCTCTAACGTCGGCTCATGGATGAGCGACGTCGGTATTAACTGGAGCATGCTGAGCCTGAGCGCCGATCCGCTGGATATCGCGCTGGTGCAGGCGGCCAGCAGCCTGCCGATGTTCCTCTTCGCCCTGCCGTCCGGGGTGATGGCGGACATCGTCGACCGACGTAAATACCTGCTCTTCTCCCAGCTGTGGGTGTTCATCGCCGCCGCCGGGCTGGCGGTGCTCTCCTTCACCGGCCACGTCACGCCTGCGGTTCTGCTGGTGACGACGTTTCTGCTGAGCGTGGGGGCGGCGATGAGCTCGCCGCCGTTCCAGGCGGTGGTGCCTGACCTGGTGAGCAAGCCGGAGCTGGGTGCCGCCGTGGCGCTGAACTCACTTGGGGTGAACATCAGCCGGGCGATTGGCCCTGCGCTGGGCGGTTTTCTGCTGTCACTGGCCGGGCCGTGGATGGTGTTTGTCCTGAACGCGCTCTCCGTGGTCGGCGTGGCGTGGGTGCTGTGGCGCTGGCGTCCCGCACCGACAGTGCAGCGTCTGCCGCCGGAGCACTTCTTCTCGGCGGTGCGCTCTGGCATCCGTTACGTACACGCCGCGCCGGTGCTGCGCAACGTGCTGGTGCGCACGGTGGCCTTCTTCGTTTTTGGCAGCGCGGGCTGGGCCCTGCTGCCGCTGGTGGCGCGCCGCGAGCTGGGTTTAGGCCCGGCGGGCTACGGCGTGATGCTGGCGTGCATTGGCCTGGGGGCGATCGCCGGGGCCATCCTGCTGCCGCGACTGCGCCAGCGGCTGAACGCCGACCGCCTGATGGTGGCCGCCAGCCTGACGTTTGCCCTCACCATGCTGGCGCTGGCGTTCGTACGCCACTTCTGGCTGCTGAACCTGTTTGAGTTTTTCACCGGCTTCGCGTGGATTGCGGTGCTTTCCACCCTCAACCTCGGCGCGCAGCGCAGTGCGGCACGCTGGGTGAAAGCCCGCGCGCTGGCGGTTTATCTGACGGTGTTCTTCGGCTCGATGACCGCCGGCAGCGCCCTCTGGGGACAGATCGCTTCGCAGTTTGGCACCCCGGCTTCGCTGGTGGTCGCCACGCTGGGAATGGTGCTGGCGAGCGCGACGGTGTTCCGCTGGAAGCTGGAGAAAGATCCTGATTTAAATCTCGACCTCAGCGGCCAGCCGCTGGACGGCATCGAGATCGACCTGCCGAACGAGCGCGGCCCGGTGCTGGTGTCGCACGAGTACATCATCGACCCGCACAACGCGAAAGCGTTTTTGCAGGCAGTGCACGAGCTGCGCCGGGTGCGCCGCCGCGCCGGAGCGATGAGCTGGGCGGTGTATGAGGATATCGAACGCCCCGGACTGTTTATCGAGACCTTCCTGATGGGCTCCTGGATTGAGCATCTGCGCCAGCAGGAGCGCCACACCATGAATGACCTCCTGCTGCAGAGCCGCGTTCTGGCTTTTCATCAGGGCACAACATCACCGGCTATTCGCTACCTGGTCGCGCCGGTATAACCATAACCATCACCTGTACAGGAACACACTATGGCAACGTTTAAGGCAAAAGACGGCACGCAGATTTACTACAAAGACTGCGGCGCGGGTAAACCGGTTCTCTTCAGCCATGGCTGGCCGCTGGACGGCGACATGTGGGACAGCCAGCTGAACTATCTGGCCGAACGCGGCTTCCGCGCCATCGCCTTTGACCGTCGCGGTTTTGGCCGCTCGGATCAGCCGTGGAACGGCTACGACTACGACACCTTTGCGTCCGATATCAACGACCTGATTACCACCCTGGACCTGCAGGACGTGACGCTGGTGGGCTTCTCCATGGGCGGCGGCGACGTGACCCGCTACATCAATAACTACGGCAGCGCGCGCGTGGCCGGTCTGGCGCTGTTGGGCGCGGTCACGCCGATCTTCGGCAAATCCGACTCCTTCCCGCAGGGTGTGGATCAGAGCGTGTTCGACGGTATTCGCGACGGCCTGCGTAAAGATCGCGCCCAGTTCATCAGCGACTTCGCCACCCCGTTCTACGGCATCAATGCCGGGCAGACCGTCTCTGCCGGTGCCCTGACCCAGACGCTGAACATCGCCCTGCTGGCGTCACTGAAGGGCACCATCGACTGCGTGACCGCGTTCGGCGAAACCGACTTCCGCCCGGATATGGCGAAAATCGACGTGCCGACGCTGGTGATCCACGGCAGCAACGACCAGATCGTGCCGTTTGAAAGCACCGGCAAGCTGGCGGCAGAGATGATCAAAAACGCCACGCTGAAGGTGTACGACAACGCGCCGCACGGCTTCGCGCTGACCCACCAGGACCAGCTCAACGAAGATCTGCTGGCGTTTGTGAAGTCGCTGTAATTTTCTGTAGGCCGGGTAAGGCGCAGCCGCCACCCGGCGCTTTCGCAGACGCGTTCCGCTCCGCCAGCAGCCGACAAATCTCCGCATGCTTCTCCTCGGTAAAGGTAAAGCGCGACATAAAGCCCATGCGGATCAACGAGCCAATCGCCGGTAACAAACAAATCCCGAAGAACAGCCCCGACAGCACGCCTTCGCTCTGAAGTTGCGCCTGCGGCACGTAACCGATCATCGTCAGAAACACGCCGATGAGCCCGCCGCCCACTGCCACCGACATCTTGCCGGTAAAGGTCTGCCCCGAGAAGGTGATCGCCGCGCAGCGCTTGTGAGTGTGGTACTCCGCGTATTCAATGGTGTCGGCAATCATTGACGAGGTAAGGATGTTGGTCATCATCACGAACAGCGTGCTCAGGCCGAGCAGAATGAACAGCATCGTCACCTGCTGATAGCCGATGAACCACATCACCACGCGCACCGCCACGTCCAGCCCGCAGAGGATCATAAACAGCTTCCGCTTCTGCATCCGGCGCGTCAGCATCGGGGCCACCAGGCACAGCACCGCCGCCACAATACCCATCACGCCAATCGCCATCTGCAAGCTGCCGTCGCCCAGATTATTGATAAAGAAGTAGATATACAGCCCGCCCGCCACGTTGTGGAACACGCAGAAAAAGAACGACAGCAGGACAATAAACAGCGGCTTGTTCTGGCGCAGGTTGTGGAAGGTGTCGCGGATGGTCACCTTTTCCGGGCTCGGCGGCACGCGCTCTGTGATCTGCATAAAGCCGTTGAGCATCAGCGGCAGGCCCACCAGCATCATCACCAGCGCCGCCATAAAGTAGCCTTTGTCATTGCTGTACTGGGCGAAGAACGCCGCCAGCTTCGGGAAGAAGATGTTGGCGCAGGCAATCCCCGCGTTCACCCCGAGCATCGCCGCCGTCACCGCGCGGGTGCGCTGGGCGGAGTCGTTGGTCATCACCGACGACATCGACCAGAACGGGATATCGGAGATGGCATACAGCGTCCCCCACAGGATATACGTCACCCCGGCGTAGAGGATTTTGGTGGTCATGTCTGCTTCGATTTTATAGAACGACAGCAGCGTGACGCCGGTGATCAGCAAAGGCGCAATCAGCAAAAAGTGGCGAAACTTGCCGAACCGGCTGTTAATGGTATCCATGATGCTGGCAAACAGCGGATCGTGAACCGCGTCCCACGCGCGGGCAATCAGGAAGATGGTACTGGCCGCCAGCGCCGAGATCCCCAGCACGTCGGTGTAAAAATAGTTAATAAACGAACCCACTAAACCAAAGCTAAAACACTGACCTAAACCATAGCCAAAATAAGACCACAACTCGCGAGACGGTATTTTCATTGTCATTGCCATTGTTATATGCCTGCCTGGTTGCCCGGCGGTCGGCCGCCGGGTCGATATTATTAGCCCTGCGCCTGCGGGGCGATCTTGCGCAGCTGTTGCATTAATGCGATTTCACGGCGTGAGAACGGAATGCCGTTCTCCTCAAACACGTCGTGGAACCAGAGGCGGCAGTAGTCCGTGGACTCCTTCATCACCACCGGCCACGGCAGCCACGTCTGGGTTTTGCCGCGCACCAGCCCCCACTGATACGGCGCGACCTTCGCCGCGTACATCAGCGGTAGCTGCTCTTCCATCGTGCTGCCCACGTGGCGCGCCAGCCATTCGGTGCAGAACAGCGGGCGCCCGAGCTTTTGCAGTTGCTGAATAATCGCCGTCATGCGGCCGGTGTGGGTGTAGGCGTGGAAGCTCACCACGTCCGAGAGTGCCAGTGCGGTCTGGTCCAGCGGATGCTGGAAGAACGTCTCGCCCTCCTCTTCCGGCGGCAGACGCCACGCGCAGACGGTGAGCGGCTGGGTCGGGTCTTCTTCACGCACCCACTGGAACGCCAGCTTCATCAACTCGTGCGCGCAGGTCTCCAGCTTCGCGTCGTACTGCACCTCCTGCGTGCCCGTCGCGAAAATGCCGCGGTTGCCCGGCTCGTTATAGATATCCCACAGCAGCACGCGCTTATCGTCGCGGAACTGGCGAACAACGTCGCGGATATAGCGCTCAATCTGCGGCCAGCAGTCAGGATCGCACACCTTGTCGCGCCCCGGACTCGCCGCCGCCTGACTGTTGTGCTTGCCCGGTACCGGCGGCTTTTGCGGGCCGAGGTACGGCTCGTCGCCGGAGAAGCCGCAGTCGTCCATCAGGGTCAGCATGGTGCTGAAGCCGCGACCGTCGGCAATCGTCAAAAAGCGGTCGATGCGCGCCATCAGCCCGTCGCGGTCGTGCTCCCAGACGATAAACGGCAGATTAATGCGCAGGGTGTTATAACCCGCCTCCGCCGCCCAGCCCAGCTCGCGCTCGATGGTGGCGGCATCGAAGGTCTCTTCCTGCCAGATATCGGTCCAGTTCACCGCCGTCGACGGCAGGTAGTTAAACCCGCACAGCCAGCCTTTCTGCTGATACCACGCCTGTGCCTGCTCCCTGCTCCACTGCTCTTTCATTACGCGTCCTCTTACTGATAATATTTAGCTAATAAATATTAGTTGCGGGGTAAATGCGCAAATCACGGCGTTTAGAAAAGCGACGGCCCTCACAAAGTTCACGCTTCGATGAATGAGAAACGTGATCGACGGCGCTAAAGCGTGCGGTTAGGGTATGATGCGAAATCGCGAAAGGGAGAGGACGGATGAAGCGAAAAACGAAAGTGACGATGAACGATATCGCGCGGGCGGCAGGGGTGTCGCAGGCGACGGTATCACTGGTGCTTAACCAGTCCCGCAACATCAAGCTCAGCGACGACACCCGCCAGCGGGTGATTAACGTGGCCACTGAGCTCGGCTACGACCGCCTCCCCGCCGTTCACGCCCCGCGCAACCAGGAAGAGATCGCCCTGCTGGTGAGCTCCATGCAGAGCTTCGACCCGTTTATCGACGCCATCAGCCAGGCGCGGGAAGCGGCGTGGCGCAACGAGACCCTGCTCACCGTCTACGACTACGGCGACGACATCGAGCTGGCGCTGAACATCATCCGCCAGCTGGAGAAGCGCAACTGCATCGGGATTATTCTCGCCTCCCCGGTCACCACGCTGGTGGACATGACGGCATTCCAGGACTGCACCCGCATCCCGCTGGTGCTGCTCAACCAGCGCGACCCCGGCTCGCCGCTGCTGCCGTCGTTTATCCCGGACGACTACGCCAACGCCTTCCAGGTGACTAAGCACCTCATCGCCTGCGGGGCCACGCGCATCGCCCACATCACCGGCGAGAGCTGGATGGAGGCCTCGCGCCAGCGTCTGGCGGGCTACCAGGCGGCGCTGCAGCAGGCCGGACTCGCGTGCGACGATAGCCTGGTGCGCCAGACCAACTGGCAGTTCAGCGAGTCCTTTACCGCCACCACCTCCCTGCTGGAACTGGCCGAGCGCCCGGACGCCATCTTCTGCGCCAGCGACTGGCTGGCGATTGGCTGCTATCAGGCGCTGGCGGTGAACGGCGTGCGCATTCCGCAGGATATGCTGCTGGCGGGCTACGACGACCAGAAGATCTCCGAGCAGCTCACCCCGCCGCTGACCAGTATCCAGCTGCCCTACAGCGAGCTGGGACGGCTGGCGGTGGAGTACCTGTGCAATCAGGAAGATGCCGCCACGCACGTGACGCTGGCGGGCAGGCTGAAGGTGCGCGCCTCAAGCCCCGGCTGAGGTAAACACCATGCCCGCATAGGGCTTCTCGCGACACGCCGCCAGACGCGCGGCGAGGCTGCCCACGTGCAGCTCCAGCTTGTGCCCGTCCGGGTCGAGAAAATAGAACGACGCCCCCTCGCTTTTATTCTGCTTCCAGACGGTGACGCCCGCCTGCTCAAGCCTGTACGAGAACGGTTCAAAATCTTCTTCCGCCACGGTAAACGCGTAGTGGGTGTAGTCGCTCTCCTGCGGCGGCACATACTGGCGCGCCTCGTCGTACGACAGGCAGACCCACAGATCGCCACAGGTGAGATAGGCCCCTGTATTCCAGCGGGCATGCAGCGCTAGCCCCAGCAGCTCGTGCCAGAAGGTGACGCTTTTTTGCAGGTCGCTGACCGCGAGGGTCAGGTGGTTGAGAGATTGCAGCATGACGTGCCCTTTTGTTTTTTGCGCCGGACGTGATACGGTAAAAGCATGAACATAAACCACGCCGTGCTCACCGTAAACCGCTGGTGGCTGCCTTCTTAAAGGCGGCACGGAGTAGTTTTCCCCATTTCAGATAGCCGCCGAAAGGCGGCTTTCTCACATCTCAGACCCCTTTCGGCAGTTGCACATTAAGGAGTCTTTATGAACGCACCCACCATCCTCACCGGCGACCGTCCAACCGGCCCGCTGCACCTCGGCCACTTCGTCGGATCGCTGCGCCAGCGCGTGGCGCTGCAGCAGACGCACAACCAGTTTGTGCTGATTGCCGACCTGCAGGGGCTGACCGACAACGGCAGCAACCCGCAGAAGATCCGCGACAACATTCCCGAAGTGCTGGCCGACTACCTCGCCGCGGGCATCGACCCGAACCTGACCACGATCTGCCTGCAGTCCGCCCTGCCCGCCCTCGCCGAGCTGACGATGCTGTATATGAACATCGTCACCGTCGCCCGCGTGGAGCGTAACCCGACGGTGAAAAACGAGATTGCGCAGAAAGGCTTCGCCCGCTCGCTGCCGGTCGGGTTTATGGCCTACCCCATCAGCCAGGCGGCGGACATCACCGCGTTTAAGGCCGAGTGCGTGCCCGTCGGCGACGACCAGCTGCCGATGATTGAGCAGACCAACGAGATTGTGCACAAGATGAACAGCCTGCTGCCCGCCCCGGTGCTGCGCCACTGCAAGGCGATGCTGAGCGACACCAGCCGCCTGCCCGGCATCGACGGCAGCGCCAAGATGTCGAAATCGCTGGGCAACACGCTGCACCTTTCTGCCAGCGAAGAGACCATTCACCGTGCGGTCAGCGCCATGTACACCGACCCGAACCACCTGAAGGTGAGCGACCCGGGGCAGATTGAGGGGAACGTGGTGTTTACGTACCTCGACGCGTTTCATCCGGACAAGGACAAAGTGGCGGCAATGAAGGAGCACTATCAGGCGGGCGGGCTGGGTGACCGGGCGTGCAAGAACGAGCTGGAGGCGTGCCTGCAGGAGCTGATTGCGCCGATGCGGGAGCGGAGGGCGATGTATATGCAGGATAAAGGGGAGCTGATGGCGATGCTGAAGCGCGGGACCGAACGGGCGCAGGGGGTGACGCAGGGGACGTTGAGGGAGGTGAAGGTTGGGCTGGGGGTGCCGGTGTTTAGTTAAAGTCGATTTAGCGGTGGAGTGCGTGGGAAGAGCACGAAGCCGCTTTGTAGCCGATTAAAATAATAGTTAAAGCGCAAGAGTCTCTTAAATGCATTTTTAGCTAATGTCGTTTGTTATTCTGTTGAGAGCGCTATATTCATAGATTCTTTATATTTTTCGAACGTCGTAGAAAATGTTATGAGCAAGTTTATTATTTCCATGCTGAATACATTACTTTGTGTTTTTGTGATTGTGTTATGCCTCATATGCGTGGGCGTCACTGATAACTGGAAAGAATGCACTATAGCTATAATCATTACTTTAGGATGCGCACATTTCATGGCCGTTTTACTGAATCGTGTATTGCCTCATAAGTTATCTATTTTAGAAGGAATACTTGAATTATTGGGAGGACCACTATTAGTAATAGGCACAATTGTGTGCTTTGATGTATTCGAACCCTGGCCGCTAAAAATCATTGGGATGTTTGCGTGGATTGTTTTGATTTTCTTTGTACCTTCAATAATAAGTCCCAGGCGTTAATTCGGTCTCTTTATAAATATCTGCGCCATTTCTTCCCCCATGGAATCCAACATAATGAATCCCACTCTTTCGCAGGTCATAGAAGTTGTACGTCAGTCCTCAGGACATCATCGCAAGCGCATTGATGAGAACACCCTGATCGAAGCCGACCTCGATATATGCGGCATGGATGGCGATGCCCTGATTGAAGACTGCGAGGACGCGTTTGGCGTTACGCTCGTCACTGAAGAAGATGGTTATGAGAAAACTTTTTCTCTCGCTGAAAACGAGTTTCTTTTTAGCACCGAGGGCATAGATTACTTTGGTATCTGCCGTTTAATTCGCAGGTTGCGAGGCATTCCCGAACCTGTGATACGCGATTTAACCGTTGGCGAACTCCATGCTGTATTGGTTAAGGCTGTGAAAGAGCAGATAAAACACGAGTGATTTTTTCTTACTACGGGCATGGGATACATGCCCGTTACCTATCACTTTGGTCAGTTCAATGTCACCCGTAACCGTATTGAAGTTCAGATAGAAAAAATCTGCGTTTAACCGTTCGGGTGTCGACCAGACCTCCTTCACTTCCAGGCTACGCTTTTTCTTCACATACCCTAACGTTTCGAGATAAGCGCGCAACGGCGCAGCACTGGTAGCGCCTTTAAAAATGATACTGTTTGAAGGTTCGTAACCATCGCCCGAATGCGCCTCAAAATAATAGTCGTCCGTTACTTTAGGGGCGTTTTCAATCTCCCCGTCTGTCAGCAGGTGGTAGTGGAAAAAATCGTTTTCTGTATAAACAGTCGTGTCATCAGAACCGTATGCCACAAGGCAGACAAACAGCCATCCGAGGATAAATACCGTGGCAGTCGAAAGTACGTACCACTTCAGGACTGTTGACGGGATTGTCGAAAAAATCTTCAATGAAATATCTCATGCCCGTTTCAGGCTGCATATCTTTCGGATGACGAACATCAGTAGTGCGGTAACGACGACCATCATCCCACCCAATACCCACAGGAATGATGGGTCTGCTTCACCATCAGCAAACCCCAGACCGGTACGATTTAAAAAATCATTGCTGGCTTGAGATAAGTAATCGAGTAAACCTCCCAAAGGAAACAGGACAATAAAGAAGGAAGCAATGAGGCATGCCAGACCAATCAGGATATTATTTTTTAACTTTGCATGAAGCATAATCGACCCTTCCTGTTACATCTATATGCCCATATGCCATCAACCCTTTGCCACCAGGAACACGAATCTTCTTACGTGCGAGCAAAGATTGTCTGACCAGCTGAAAATCAGGGATATTATAGAACGTTATGCATCCCCACGACTCTCCTTCGCCATTCGGCCTCAATGGGTGAAGCCTAAATGATCCTCTGTCGACCCCATTCACAAATACGTTATCAGCCATGGTCGATGCATTAAACAAGCCGAACCATTCAGAATGATCGGTCCCGTTCTTTAAGTCTTTTACAAATCGCCCAACACGATTAGCAACACTTCCTTCCGGTGAATCAACGATCCAATATGTACCCACCGGTAACGCAGCATTCCTGATAAAGGCGCACTCTGCAATATTGGTTACGGGTTCGACACCTGAAAAAACAGGAAATGCCCCAACCCCATAGACGTGTAATGTCAATGTTCTTCCATCTGCGGAGACATCGTTGTAATCCATCCTACAAATTTGCATAGCAATCTCCCTGTCGCTTTGCGGAGAATGTTACAACCGTTTTATTGGGTGTACCAGCGGAATTAGATAATTCATTTAAAAAAGAAAAATACGGACACGTGTATTCAAGCCCGTATTAACCTATCCTTTTACATGATTACAGAAGGGATATTTTAGATATTATTCTTACTCTGCCAGACCATTTCTGCGCTTCACCATCGGTATATCCCCAGTATCATTCAACGCACCCGGAAATGTTTTTAACCACTGCGCGACTTTCTGTTTATTTATATTCACCACACTCATCCCTTCCAGACATCCCCATAATTCTCTTGTGATCTTGACCCGCCATTTCCGGACAGCTTTTGTATCTTAAGTTAACGATGCCCGCTGCCGCCGGTATTCTCTCGGAGAGTG